>DATKCT010000014.1:0-21945 GCA_035513055.1 Verrucomicrobiales bacterium
CCGCCATCTCCCTCATAATCTCAAAGGTCCGGTCCGTCGAACAGTCATCCGAAAGGATGATCTCGAGGGGGGAATAGGTTTGGGAAAATGCCCCCTCCACCGCCTCGTGGATGTATTGCTCCTGATTGTAGGCGAGGAGGAGGAAGCTGACGAGGGGACGCTCGGTTGACTGCGGCTCTGTTTCTGGCATTGGAAGATGATTGAGTTAGAAGTCGTAAATAAATAAAGGTATCAACTCAATGTTGCTACTTATTCGGCTTGATGAGATAATTCCATTCGCCGTGAAACCGGTTCCGCTGAAGGTTGATACTCTTCATTTCTTTGTCGCTGACCTTGCGCCCAGGAGGATATTTTCTGCGGTCCAACCGGCAAGTGACTCTTAGTCCCTTCGCTGTTGTCGTTCTGGCGATGAGATTGACGATCGTTTCATAGTCGCGAAGCGGCTCACCTCGCCAATTCGACGAGATGAACGAAAACAGACGATGTTCAATCTTATTCCATTTGCTCGTCCCAGGCGGAAAATGACAAACAGAGAGCTTCATGCCCCAGTCATTGGCGAAGTTCTGCAGCTCCAGTTTCCAAAGCCGAAGGCGCCAGCCGTTGCTTCCACCCCCATCGGCAGTAATGAGTATGGTGTCGCTCTGCGGGTAAAGCCGCTTTCCTTCAAATCGCCACCACCCTCGAATCGAGGCTACGGCGAATGCCCCCGTGTCATGGTCAGTTCCGAGGTTGATGAAACCGGTGTTGCGCCCGATGTCGTAAATTCCATAGGGATAGGCCCGCGGAACTTGAGGGCTCGGAAAGTCATGCCCTCGGACGTGAATGGGCTGCTGTGTTGGAAGCCACTGCTGGCCAGCGTTGTGGTAGTTTCCGACCAGTTCCTTCTTCTTCGTGTCCACGGAAATTACCGGAATGCCGATTGCCAGGCATCTTTTGACTTTAGCGCTGATATGCCGAAATTGCGCATCGCGATCTGGGTGATCCTTGCCCTCCTCGCTCTTGCGATTGCTCTGTAGACTGTAATCCTGGCTGTGAAGAATTTGTGCGATCTTCGTATGGCTCACCGGGTGCTTTTGCCTGGTCAATTGTTTGGCAATTACGCGAGTACTCTTGCAAATCCAGCGCAGAGGAGACTCCGGATCACCCCGGGTCTGATGATCAATCATCTCTTCGAGGGCTTCAACGAGGTGCGGATCGCTCTCGGTGACTGGCTTGCGTCCAGCTCCGGGACGGCGAATGCGCCCTTCTGGCGGAACACAACCTTCTTCAATCTCCGCAATTCCTTTCGTGATTGCTTTGCGCGACAGTCCACAGGCACGATGCACCACAGAGACGCCTCCATAGCCGAGAGCAATGGCCTCACTCGCAGCCATGACGCGCCGGGTTCGCTCGTCCAAGAGGGGCCACACAGACCTGAACTTTCGAGTCAGTTCGCTCTCGGTGGTCATGTACTGCGATCATAGACCTTGCTTGATTACTTGCAACCTTTATTTATTTACGCCTCCTTACTTGCAATAGTCAGCCCTGCATTGGCGGCGAGTGCCTCGGCAATATCTCTTGTAATCGGTTCACCGCCGATCGTCGATTGCAGTTCGCCGGTAAAACACACGCTTTGGCCACGAAGAGAGTCTTCGTCGTGTACCTTAGTCGGAGCACCGCGATGCGCGGCCGCTAACTGAGAGGCGGCGCTTTCAAGTATCAAGTCGAGTGTTGAATCGTCTTGTCCTAATAGCTTTGCAACCATGTGAAGGTCACGGCGTTCAGCGTTGGTCACAATGCCGTCGGCCAATGCCGCGACGACGAGATTATGAAGGTATTGTGAATGGGCGGTAGCCAGTTGCATTGGAGACAAGTTCCAGTGTAAAGCTGCATCGACAAGGACATCTTCTTCGCCTTGGTCGATAGTCCGATCCTCCAGGATGCGATCGATAAGCGCCATGTAGGCCAACACGTTCGGTGTCTCAGCTTCAAAATCGTGATGGGTCTGCGTTGCAATTCGTTGAAGAAACCTGGGGGGGGCGTCTTGCGACTGCTTGGCATGCTCACGACGAAAGCAAGGCGTCTTCAAGGGACTAAGCGGAGGCCATGATACGCAGTTCACTCGATGATGATCGAGTATTGAAGGATCATCCGAGCAGATAAACGAAACGATCTGAGCAGTAGCGCGAGCATCTGAAAGAGCCCGATGAGGAATCCCAGCGAATGAGATGCCTAGCTCTCCGCAGCATGCCTGAAGGCTGCCTCGACCGAATAAGCGGCAAGTGCAGAGGAGGGGAATCGCTGGCAGCGCCACCCCGATTCGCTCGTACTCCTTAACCAGGAAATTCTTGTCGAAGCTGACATTATGGCCGGCCACTGCGTTGGCCGACGCGAGAATCTCCAATACGTCGCCTGCTACATCGGCGAAGATGGGGGCCTGCAAGACATCAGCAGCCGAAATCTGATGAATGCACGACGGGCCCACATCACGATTTGGGTTCACCAGTGTTTCGTATTCTGTGTGAACTGTCCCATCCGGTGAGATGACGACAATACCGATCTCAACCACTCGGTTGTGTCGCCATGGGGACAACCCCGTTGTCTCTAGGTCGATGACAGCAATGCGATCCATAGACATCGTTTACCTGCTATGCCTGAATTCGCTTCTCAACCTCCCGTTGACTTGCAACGGACAGAAGTGCGAGGCCACCAAGTTCGTCTGGGCCACATCGCTCTTTATCTCTGCGCAGGATGAAATAATCCACAAAGTCACTGAAGTCCTTGTTCTCTGTAACGCTGTTGATTGCGTTTTTGAATTGAGGCGACAAGTTGATCAATCTCCACGCTTGATTTTCATCCACTTTTGCAAGCATAGTGTCGATCAGTTGTCTCGACGATCTCACATTGATCTTTAATCGCTTCTCCATGTCCGAATCTTCTTTGACCTTTCCGATTCTTCGGGACGGATCCTTAAGCTGTCGATAACGTGCGGGTAGATCCGTGTCTTCCATGAAGTAGACGGCCAGCTTGTATGCCGCAAGGTCAATCCGGTCGACTATTCGTGATGACATTGGACTTGTAGCCATGGTAGTGCGCCTGACTTTGAGGCACAGTTTTATTTAGCCGCACGCTGCATAACTCAGGCAAAGGCAGCCAAGGCGGTTCGTTGATGGAGTAGTGCACGGCCAAATCATAGGCCCTCTGTTGGGAGATTCCAAGAGAATTCCCTCAACCGAAGAGACTGCGAAGACTGGCATCTCCGCGAGCTACCTGGGCTTCCGGGTCTGTCTGGTTCCTGGTCCGGCGGCGGAGCCGCAGGTCAAATAGAGAGCAGAGCGCGGAGGGCTCCGGCTACCGCCCACGCGGACCCGCAGGGTAACTCCGCGTCACGCTACAAGCCCACCCGCGCGTCCTTCGGAGGGCCCGGCCACCGGATCGAACCAAACCGCTGCACTCGTTGATCCCCTCGCTGCCGGAGCTGCCGGCTCGAAAAGTCCCGTCCGGTCCACCTTTACATGCAGCGGCCACTGGCGGGCGTGGGACTTACAATGGCGAGACGGCTGACCGTGGTCTTCGCCCGAGAGACCCGGCGGCTCCCGTGTTGATGATGTTTTCATGGTTCCTTGCATTCTCCCCAGGTCCGGCCGGGCCCGCCTTCCGCAGGAAACCGGACAGTGGGGAAGAGTTCGCTTCCGGCCGCTTCCATGGGGAAAGTCGGGACTAGGCGACCGTGCCCGAGCAGCTGAGGGAGCGCACCGTTCGGTGGTGAACAAGGACGGACGAATTGGCAATTCTATTGGAAGCCGTCTTCTATTCGAACGATATCTCGTTCATTATCAATGGAGTGGAGGCGAGGGGAGTCGAACCCCTGTCCTGATGATCCTGCAACCGGACGTCTACATGCTTAGGCGGTCTTTTGGTTTAGGCGGAGGGGCTTCGGCCGTCAGAATCCTCGCCGCCGATCGCCCTGTTGAGTCTCGCCGGGAGGCGCGGGCGCCCCGTCTACCGGCCAGCCTGTTGGTGTTCGCCCCTGGCCTCAACAGGCGTCAGGCCAGGAACGTCGCCACGTTAAGCAGCGAGTGCGAGTTCTTCGTGAGAAGTAGCACTTATGGTTTGATCCGGTGATTAACGAGGCCAACGGATCCTCCTCGGCATGCAGCCCGGTTCGAAAACCATCAGTCGAAACCAAACGCCCCCGAAAAGGGAAATTCCGAACCGGATTACCCCAATAGTTTATACCGTGAGCAAGCGCGAAGCAAGCGGCGATTGGATCCTGAGCAGAAATCGCCGTAGATTTCAGTGATGAAGGCCATCGCAGCGTGTGCAGCGGTGTTGATTTCCGCGTGCGGCCCAGAGGCGCTGGGGGAGTCCGGAAAGAATGCGCGCGTCGCGGAAAGCGCGGCGGCGCCGGCGGCAGGGGCGGCAGGGGCGGCAGGGGCGGTAGGGGCGGTAGGGGCGGTAGAATTTCTTGCGCGAGAAGTCCCCTTGTGGTTGCCGGAGAACGATTGCCGATCGTGTCATCACAACGGCGATGGAGCGCGGGCGTTGCATGAGGCGCTGGACCGCGGGTTTGACGTGCCGCTGGATGCCCTGCGCGACTCGAGGGAATGGCTGGTCCGTCCGGCGGAGTGGTTGAAGGCGATGAGCCCGGAGTTCGCCGATGAAAACCTGGCTTGGATTCAGTATGCATCGGGACTGGCCACGGCGGTGGAAACCGGGACCTTGGACGAGCGGGAGGCGCTGCGGAAAGCCGCCGCCGGACTAGCGGCGCGGCAAAGCGAGAGCGGCGCCTATGTCATCGAACCCGAAGGGGCCGCGGGTTCGCCGGCGACCTACGGGACGGCTCTGGCGACAGGCACGGCGTTGCGGGTGTGGGAAACCGATGGCGGGGAGGAGTGGGAGGCGTCGCGGCTCCGGGCCCGGGCTTGGCTGGCGGCGCTGCGGTCGCCGCGGGTGCTGGATGCCGCGGCCGTCGTTCAGTTTCTTGGTAATGCGAGAAAGGGAACCGAGGCGGAAGCGGTGGAACGGGCATTGGAGCTTATCCGCCGCGCTCAAGGATCGGAAGGCGGCTGGGGCTTGTTTGCCGGTTCGCCGCCGGAAGCATTCGATACCGCGATGGTTCTGCTGGCATTGACAGGCGGGGAGGATGCGGAGGCATCCGGCGGAATGATCGAGAAGGGCGCAGCCTACCTGAGGTCGACACAGGAGGGCGACGGCGGCTGGAGGGCTACGACGCGCCCACCCGGCGGAGATAGTTATGCGCAGCGGGTTTCGACGACTGCCTGGGCGCTATTGGCTCTGTTGGAAGTGGATTGACCCGCTGATTAGCGGATCCGGAATGGGATCACCGTGAGTTTTTCGGGGCGGAGGGGCTTCGCTTCGTCGAAAATATCGACGTCGAAGGTCCGGCCAACCTGATTTCCGGCGAGATCTTCGAGGATGTTAGGGACATGGATTCTGTAATCGCCGGGGATCCATTCTGTCGAGGGCGTGAAGGTCCAGCGCGATTCCTGGACTCCGAGTTCGGCATTGCCCGCCACGGTCATTCCTTCGGCGGTTACCACTTCGAGGAGTCGTAAGGCCAGAGCATGGTCCAGGGACTCGCCAAAGGAGGCGACGAGCGGTTCGCGAGAGCCGGATCGCGGGAGAGAGAGATCCCAAAGGGAGGGATCTGGAGGAGTCGTGTCTGGGGGACCGGCGCGAAAAGTTTTGCGAAACGCTTCGCGCAGGGGCAGGCCGGAACCGTCGAGCAGTCCTGCATCGATGACGAGGACGTAAGACTGACCCTCCTCGAGGGCTGGACCGGCTTCCTCACGGGGTCTGAGACCGCGCTTGATGCGGCCGGGATCGATGAACACGGTGACGCGCTTGCGCTCGCTGTCCCAGAGTTCCTCATTGAGTTCGAGAAAAGGGAGGTCTACTTGGGCTCCGCCGGAATGTTCCAAACGGAGATGGGAGTAGAGTTCGCCACGGCTCATGGAATTGGAGAAGTGGAAATAGAACTTGAGCAGGTTTTCCGGCAGGGTCGAAGCACTGGGGAAGACCGCAGAGACGCCGGTGACCGGTTCCCGTTTTTCTGCGGGCAGCCGGAGGACAGCGACTTGTTCCGGGTCCTCGAAGCCGGCGCCCGGGATTTGTCCGGGTTTGAGGATGGCCCGGTAGTCCAAGCCGGCTTGCAGAGGAAAGCGCGGTTCGAATTCGACCTTTCCAAGGGCGACGCGGTAGGTTCCCGCCATGGCCGGCACGTTGCCGGAGAGCGTCTGCCCGGGAGCTGCGGCATAGACAGCGAGCATGTCCTTCCAGGCTTTTGCATCGGGGGCCCAATCCCCGATGATCCGCAAGGAATCCTCCGGAAGTCCGGTCAACTCGACCTTCGGAGCGACATCAGCTCCGGAGGGAGTGCTCCAGCGAATGGACGGCGGTTCCTGGCTCTGCGCCGGCGGCGCCCCGCTTTCCGCGCCGCAAAGGGGGACTCCCGAGCCTGAGGCTGCCAAGAGGAGCCCGCCTGCGAGTCGAAAGAGAAAGGGAGGCGGTAACTGAGGCGTTGAACGTTGGCGGCCGGCCAATTTCACGGCAAGGCCATAGCGGCGAGATCGAGCGATCCGGAACCGGAGCGCCGCAGAACGACGGCGCGGCTATCGTCGAGGCGATCGAGTTGTTCGATGCCCTCCCAATCGCTCAAAGTTTCATAGGGGAGTCCCGCGATACCGCCGCCGGAGACGGGTTCCTCGATGGCGGCAGACTCTTCGATGCCGTGGGTTTCGATCTTCATGACGCCGCGGCTGCTATTGGCTAGCAATAGCCAGTCTTTGCCGTCCTTTTTGTAGACGATCATATCCAGTGGGCGATTCCGATTGCCGAGTTCGGCGATGGTTTTGCCTTTGATTTGGGCGCCGGGAACGAGTTGTTTGATAGGGAGTTGAACCAAGGGAGTGCAGGTGTAGGCGGCGAGGAGGTGAGGTTCCGTGCCAAGCACGAAAGGCACGAAAGTGCGGACGGGCGACCTGGTTTCGAAGCGTCCATGGGCGCCGTGATAGATTTCGACCGAGGTTCCATTTTCCACAGTGCGGAAGGGGAAGGGAATGGCCCGAAAAGCGGAGGAGAATTCTTCGTTGGAGAGACCAGCGACCAAGACGCGGTCTTCGAAGAACGCGATATCGGTGATGGATTCCAGGCGGGGGTTGGAACTGCGCCGGCCATCGCTGACTTCGGCATCCGGCGGAGCGTCGGGAAGCACGGCGCGGGAGGAGAGGACCTGGCTCAGATCCACTATCTCCGGAGCGTTTTCCTTGTCGAGGCGGAGGAGCACGGGAACGGCGCCGTCTCCCCGTCCACGCGAGACGGCAAGGTACACACGACCGGAGGCGGGGTTGACGGCCATATCGTTGACGAGCAACTGGTCCGGTTCGGTTCCCAGGACGGCGGCGATTTGGCGGTCGATTCCTTCCACGTTTGGAGGCGCAGCGCCTTCAAGGGGCTCGGTGTCTTCGGTGGCGATGGCGGTGATGGCGGCGGAGCGGGAATCGGCGGCAAATAGGATGCCTTCGGGTCCGAAGGCGATCGGTCCAAGGGACTTGAACTCGACTTTGCCTTTGGTCATGCCTTCCGTGGCCGGCGCGGCGAAGGCAACGGCAGCCAAGAGCGCGGTGCAGCAGCCGCTCAAGAGGGCGATGGAGGGGAGAGACTTGGTTTTCATGGGATTGGGAGTAGGGGTCGATAATTGCGCAATGCGACAAGGATTAAAAACCGCAGCAGGGCGGCGGTTGCGCCGGCGGCGGGATAAGTCCTTTGGACATAGAAAGATGCCTCGATGGTGGAAGCGTAGGCAAGCGAAACCGGGGGTCGAAGTCTGTTTTCATGGCGCGTCTTCGAGAGCCTGAGTGACCCTGGCTGCGTCATCGGCGCGGCCTGCGGCGCTGAGGCGTTGGGCGAGGAGGCGGCAGGCGGCGGTTAGCCTCGTTTTTCCCCAACCTTCGGCCCGTTCCGTGAGAGCGAGGAGAGGCTCGATGGCTTCGGGATCACCGATATTGGCCAAGGCCCAGGCAACGATGAGCTGTGTTTCCTGGTTCTGGTCCTCGAGAAGAGGGCGCAGGGCGGGTGCGGATTCGGAGTCCTGGAGGGCGCCCAAGGCTTGGATGAGGTGAACGGTGCTAGCGCCGTCTGCGGAGCGCAACGCAGAGCGAAACTGATCGACAGCTCCCTCACGAATGGCGAGGAGAGCTTGGGCCGCGTCGCCGCCGAGTTCGGGATCGAGGAGGCGACGCCCGAGAGCGGGCGCGTTTTCCGCGGCGCCGATGCGTTGCAACTCCCGAATGAACGAGGCTTTGACGGCCTGCGACGCGCCGTCGTGGTCGAGCCGTTCGGCGAGCAGGCCGGCGAGGGCGCGGCGTTCCCGTTCCATCCCTGGTTTCCCGGTGTGAAGGCAAAGCCCGTGGAGGACATAACCGGCCTTGTCATTGGTGTAGCCGGGATCGGATGGCGCGCGGACGAGGTCGAGCAAGTGGAGAATCCCGGCCCGGCCTCCGGCGAGGATGGCGGTGAAGGTCGCTTCGGCCTGGGCGGGGGCGGGACCGGTGAATTTGCTTTCGGGCGCGGGAGTTCCGGGACTGGGTGTCGGGTCCGGGTTTTTTTCCCGGTTCTCGATCTCCCGGTCGGTATCGGGCATTTGCGCTACGAGGGCGGCGATTTCGGATGCGGTGGCCATGGCGGCTTGGGTGAGGGTAAATTGTGAGGATTCCGGGAAACGCGCCGGTTAGAGATGCCAAGGGGCGCGCATGGGGGGATTGACGAGACGATTGGCTTGTTCGTCTCCGACGATGACTTCCTGGACGGGATCGAAACGGATCTTGCGTCCGACGCGTATGGCGATGTTGGCGAGGTGAAGAATCGTGACGGTCCGGTGGGCGGCTTCGGCGTTACCGCCGGCGGGTTTCCGGGATTTGACGGCTTCGGCGAAGGTCAGCAGGGGTTCGGGCTCGGGAGTCTCCTCGATTTCCTTCCGGCTGGCCTCGGGCAAGCGATCGAAATCGAGATCGCGTGCCTGTTTGCGGTCGTAGGGTTGACCCCATTCGCCGCTATCGAAGACGAGCGTGAGGCCATCGGCGTATTTGAGTTCGACCCAGCCCCACATACCGCAGGCTTCCGGGTGGGCGGGAGGAGCGTGGGGTTCGATTTCGACGGGAGCGGTGTCATCCTTGCCCCAGGTCCAGGTTAAGGGATCGAGGTAATGCTGGCCCATGTCGCAAAGGCCGCCTCCTTCGTAATCCCAGTAGCCGCGATGAGTGCCGCCATGCCGGTGCGGATGGAAGGGTTTCATGGGGGAAGGACCGACGTACATATCCCAGTCCAGATTGGGGGGCACGGGCCGGGGCCGGGCGTTGACCAAGCCGCTCCATTCTTTGACCTTGAGCCCGCCATTCTTGATGATGACGGCTTCGCAATTGTTTACGAGGCCGCTTTTCATGGTTTTGCGAGTGAGAATGCTTCTACGGCTGCGGCTGGCGCCGAAACGGCCGAAGGTCCCGATTTGGAAGATGCGTCCATAGCGCTGAGCCGCATCGGCGACGGCGCGGCCTTCGGCGATGAAGCGGGTCATGGGTTTTTCGCAAAGGACGTCTTTACCCGCTTCCATGGCGGCGATCGAGATGAGGGCATGCCAGTGGGGCGGCGTGGCGATGGCGACGAGGTCGATGTCCTTACGTTCGAGGACGCGGCGGAAGTCCGTGTAGCGGGTTTTGTTGTCGGCGCTGTCCTTCCATTTCACGTCGCACTCCGCGAGCTTGATGACGTTGAGGTTGTCGGAGAGCGCGCGAAAAGTGCCGGGGCCTTGTCCTCCGACGCCGATGAGGGCGGCGCCGAAGGATTCACTGGGCGGAATCTCGGGAGCGCCGAGGACGCGGCGGGGAACGATCGAGATGGTCGAGAGGGCGGCGGCGGAACCGGTGAGAAAATGGCGCCGGGTGATGGGTTTTAGGCGTTTTTTCATGGTAAAGAAGCGGGCGGGACGGGGAATCGGTGAGCTGACCCGCGAGCGCATTGTGCACCGCAAGGCGCTGACGGTCGAGGCTCGACTTTGACTTGACCGGGGCCTCCGGGGGCTTGGCTCGCTTCGCTCGGCTGCCACTGGTCAGTGCCTATGCACCGATCGTGAAAACTCAAGCCCAATACTGTTCACTTAACTCTTTTCTGAGGGTGCCTTTGGACTGCGCGGTCTCGTGGGGCCGCGGCTGCGCCGGACCGGGTAACCCGGCATTTTGCGTTTGACCTCACGCGGCCCGAATCGGCCCTTACGGGGAGCAACGCGCTCCTCGAGGATTTCCTCTCAGAGCGGCAAGGCCTTAGGGGGAGGGAAGGGCCGGCATCGCCGCCAGCCCCCTTCGCATCACCCGGATATAAGTGAGCAAAGGATAATCGGTCCGGGTCGAGGTTCTCGCGCAGGGCGGCTTCATTCATTAACACGCGCACGTTATCATCGTGTCAGACACTTCAAGTAGGGATGGCGGCATGAGAAAGCTGCACCGCTTCCTGCTCGGTCCCAAGGGGCAGACCCATTGCTATCACGTCGTCTCCCGTTCCGCCGGCCGTCACATCGTCTTCGGCGAGAGCGAACGGGAGTTCTTCCGCACCCTGCTGCGCAGACAACTGCGCTTCAGCGGCCTGCGCACCCTGGCCAGGTGCTGCCTGGGCAACCACTTCCACCTCCTGCTACATAATATGTCAGACACTTAATAAAAGCATTGTCGGACGGGCGCGGCCGGGTCCAGGGTAGAACGGGCCCTGGCCGGTTGGACCCAGGAGGACTTCCTGCAACGCCTCCAACTGCTGGCCGATGAACCCTACACCCGCAAACTCCTGGCCGAAGTACCGGATGCTGCTCTATGTGGAGAGGGAAGATTATTGTGTCAGACACACAAATAAATAGTGGACAACTGGGCGGGAGGGGTCCAGGGCGGATAGCGGGGAGTCGGCCCGGTTGCCAATCCTTAAGTGAACAGTATTGGAGTTAAGCCGAGGTCTGTTCCAGGTTTTGGAAGGTGTATCGCAGCGTCTCAAGAATGGAGGGACACAGAAAGCAGGGCCCTGCCGAGGGGGTACTGTGGGTAGCGACGATGCAGGGATAACCTCCGGCCAGGATGAGGACCGGGTTTCCGGAGTCTCCCACCTTGAGCTGGGGTCCCTTCCAGGCCGGCTCTGCGGGGTCCTGATAAAAGACGAGGGTTGCGGTGTAATCCGTTGGGGACCCGCGGTGGATTCGAATCAGGGAAGCTTTGAAACCCCAGTAGCTGGTGCGGACCGCGTGCGCGCCTTCGAGCGCGGCGGGATGGGCGAAAGGGAGGACGCGGTAGCGGCGGATGGTGTTGGGCAAGGGGGTGTCGAGCAAGAGGCAACTGATGTCCGGGGAGGGTTGGCCGGACGCGGGATCGGGAGTGGCGCGGGCGGCTCCAACGACGGTGCGGATCACAGGCCGGCCGGATGGATTGGTGAAATTGAGAGTGGCTCCGGGACGGTAGGCGGCTCCACCGGGGTTCTTTGGGTAATGGCTGGCGCATACGACGTGACGAGGACCCACGACCGTGCCTGAGCGGGTTCCCGACCAGCAGACGCCGGTAAAATCGAAGTCGCGCCAGGCGAGATTCCAGAGTGAGACGCCCCTTGGGCGATAGGCGTCGAAGACTTTTTGCGATGCTGAAACCGGGACAGCCGCGAGCGTTTCCCGGTCGATGGCGGCGGACAAGGGGGCGGGATCGGATCCGTGTGCGGGGTCGTCGAGAGGATCGGGCTGACCTTGTTCTGGGATGAGGGCGACGGGGTGGATGGCGGTGCGGGTCTGGGCTGTGCTCGAACACGATGCTGCGAAGCCGAGACCGAGAGAGGGCAGAGAGGCGAGGAAAGCGCGGCGGGGAAGCGGTGGGAGGTTGGGTGTTGTGGGATGCGGACGGATCATGAAAGGCATGAGACTTCGGAAGGGTGAGCAGAGCAAGGGCATGTAGGCGCCCGAGAGATTCTTTCCCTGAGATTCGCAACACTGTGGTCCGGCGGGGACCGTCTCTGTGCAAAGCGAGGATTCCAGTGGCGGGAAGCGCCGGTCGCGGCTTTGGTTGTGTATGCGCGACGCGGCACGGCGATTGGGGATGCTGGCGGCGCTCTTTGCGGTGGCTGCGGGGGTGGTGTTGTTCGTGGTCCGGCATCCGCGGGGTATGGGGTTGAGGGGACTTTTGGCGGGCGAGGCGGCACGGCCGACGCGGGCGGAACCTTTCACTCCGGCGGACCCCGTGATTTCCGCTGAGGACATTCCCTTTTTGGCGCGATTGGATGAGGAATATGCGCGGCTGATGGCGGCGGTGGTTCCGGCGGTGGTGGCAATCAACACGTCGACGGAAGCGCGGCGCGGGGACGAGCCTTTCGGCAGGTTTTACCAGCATCAAGCTCCAGCGCTGGCGGGATTGGGCAGCGGGGTGATTATTTCCCGGGAGGGGCACATTGTGACCAGCCATCACGTGGTGGCGCATGGTGAGGAGATGGTGGACCGGATCGTGGTCACGCTCCACGGTGGGCGGAGTTATGGGGCGCGAGTGCTTGGCTACAACCGGGGAGTGGACATCGCCGTGCTGCGGATCGAGTCGGACCGCACCGATTTTCCGGCGCTGCAATTCGCCGACTCGGAGCGGGTGCGGGTGGGTCAGCTTGTTTTCGCGGTAGGGAATCCCTTTGGACTGACGGAAACGGTGACGCCGGGTATCATCAGCGCGAAGGAACGGCGCTTGAGCGACGCTTCAGCCGCGTTGTTGCAAACCAACGCGATGATCAATCCGGGGAGTTCGGGAGGGCCGCTGGTGGATGTTTGGGGCCGCATCGTGGGGATCAACCGGCTCATTTTCACGGCGCGCCAGGATTTGCAACTATGGCAGGGGGTCGGTCTGGCTATTCCCGCCAGCGATGCCCGGGAAGTGGTGGAAGCGGTGCTTGAGCAGGGCGTTCCGGTCTGGGGTTTTCTGGGGATCGCCTGCGACAATCTCGATCCTGTCACGGCCATGCGGCTGGGGGTGAAAAGTTCGGAGGGGGCCTACATCACCGACGTGTTGCGGGATTCACCGGCCTCTGCGGCCGGTTTGCAACCGGACGACGTGGTGGTGCGTTACGACAGGAAGGTGATCCGGGAAAAAACGGAACTCATCCGCCGCATTCTGCGCTCGGAAACGGGCAAGCGAGTCGAGATTTTGGTGAAACGGGAAGGCCGGGAGCTGTCTTTGGTTGCGGTGGTGGGAGACTACGAAGACTACCGGCACCGGACCGAGCAAGACGAGCAGTGGTCGCATCCGGACACGCCCGAGGCGCAGGAGATCCTGCGTTGGGCGGGGCTCGCGGTCCGGGATTTGTCTGAGACGGAGCGCCAGCGGATTCCACCTCCGGCGGTGCTGGTGACGCGGGTGCGGGGGGATTCCACGGCC
This sequence comes from Verrucomicrobiales bacterium, assembly GCA_035513055.1. GTDB lineage: Bacteria > Verrucomicrobiota > Verrucomicrobiia > Verrucomicrobiales > DEV007 > DATKCT01. The sequence goes on from DATKCT010000014.1 coordinate 13,428, forward strand.
GCGGCGGTCCGGATTCTGCCCGGGAGCCTGATTCACGCGGTCGACGGGACCCCGGTGGCCAGTGCGGAACAGTTCCAGCGTTTGTTGCGGAACGCCTCGGGACGCACGGCCCGTCTGTCGGTGACGACACGGACGGGTCAGCAGGGCGTGGTGGAGCTGAAGCTTCCAATCATTTCCGAGCCTGGGCCGAAAACCGGGGAAGAAACGGCGGCGGCGGACGGCGTCAGGAAAGCTCCTGGAGCTTCGCCTTGATGGCGTTGAAGTTGGGCAACTGGGTGGGGTCGGGGGAGCTTTCGGCGTAACAGATGAGGCCTTCGCGATCGACGACGAAAGCCGAGCGTTTGGCGACGCCGCCCATGGGGAGATTTTTGCCCGGGAGAAAACTGTCGTAAGCGACTCCATAGGCCTGGGTGACGGCGTGGTCGTAGTCGCTGAGCAGAGGGACGGTGATGCCTTCCTTCTGGGCCCAAGCTTCCTGGGCGAAAGGATTGTCGCCGCTGATGCCCAGGACGTTCGCTCCCAGATCGGAGTAGGCGGTGAGCCCTTTCGAGACATCGCAGAGTTCCTGGGTGCACACCCCAGTGAAGGCCATGGGGAAAAACAGGAGCACGACCGGTCCACGAGCGAGTTGTTCGGAGAGCGTGACCAGAGCCGGGCCTTCGGAAGTCTTGCTGCTGAGGGTGAAATCGGGGGCCTTGGAGCCGGGTTCGAGAGCCATGATGGGAAGTGGTTTAAGGATTGGGCGCACGGGATCCTCCGGAGAGGCGGCTGGGACCCATGCTGCTTACCTTACATGGGGAGGGGCGGCCTGGCGGTCAACCGGATTTTCCGGTTTCGAGCTTGCCGCCACCGCTGAGACTTTGGGAAGATCGCGATCTTTTCCTTTTCCCTACGCCTTCATGAAGACATTTCGCCTCCACTCGATCGCGGCCGTCATGACCGTCGCCGCCCTGCTGGCCGGGACCAGCGTCTCGCCAGCTCAGGACACGCTGAACTTTCCGGTGCTCGGGGAGATTCTGCGCTTGGACCCGCGCTTGGATGCGTTGTTGCCGGCGGACGCCAAGATTGAAGTGCTGGCTTCGGGCTTTTTGTGGTCCGAGGGGCCGGTTTGGGTTCCGGAAGGGGAGGGGGGGTTCGTGTTGTTTTCGGATATTCCCCACAACCGGGTGATGAAGTGGAAGGAAGGCGAGGGAGTTTCGATCTATCTCGAGCCCGCGGGCTACACGGGTGTCGAGGACTACGGGAAGGAACCCGGAAGCAACGGATTGTTGTTGGACCAGGAAGGGCGGTTGGTGTCCTGCGAACATGGGGACCGGCGCGTGTCGGTATTGACCAAGGGCGGGGGCAAACGCACCTTGGTCGACGCGTTCGAGGGCAAGCGGCTCAACAGTCCTAACGACGCCTGTTTTCATTCCAACGGCGATTTGTATTTCACCGATCCTCCCTATGGATTTCCGGCGCGTTACGAGGATCCGCGGCGCGAACTGGATTTTTGCGGCGTTTACCGGCTTGGGCGCGAGGGTCGCTTGACCCTCTTAACGAAGGACATGACGCGGCCGAATGGGATCGCCTTTTCACCGGATGAGAAGACGCTGTATGTGGCGCAATCGGATCCAGCGGCGGCCTTGTGGAAATCGTTTCCGGTGGGTGAGGACGGCGGACTGGGGGAGGGCGAGGTGTTGCGGGACGTGACGGATATGGTGGGGCGGCACAAGGGCTTGCCGGACGGCCTGAAGGTGGATGTCGAGGGCAATCTCTGGGCCACGGGACCGGGCGGAGTCCACGTATTGGCGCCCGATGGGACTCCGTTAGGGAGGCTGGACACGCGAGAGGCGACGGCCAACTGTGCGTTTGGCGGAGACGGGTCGACGCTCTACATCACGGCGGACATGTATCTGTGCCGGGTGCAGACGTTGACCAAAGGCGCGGGTTGGTGATGGGTGTTCGCTAACCAATGCGGGTTCAGTAACGGAAGGGGCGCCGATGCCGGCGGTGAGCGGGACAAGGCATTGGCGTTGAACGGTTTCATGCGTTTGGACAACGGCCAAGGGAAGCCGCGGGCTTTTGGACTGCGAGAATCACCGCTCTCTTTCGAGCCGCGCGACACCGTGGCGGGTCAGCGGCCAAGGGAAGCCGCACAAGATCGCGATCAGGCGTGCCCGCGCCACAGGCAGGAGTGCCCGCGCCCCAGGATTTTCCAAGCGGGGGTTGCTCCGCCGCCGCTCAGAGACGACCCCCAGAGATTCGGAGGCTCCTTCCTCCTTCCCAAGTCCCGTTGGCGCATAGGAGCGCGCTCATCGAGGGCGGCATCGAGGGCGGTATCGAGGGCTGCTTGCCAAGACCGGCCGGGTATGATCTGGTCGGCCATGCCTGGCGTGGATGCGGTCGTCTTCGACTTGGACGGCACCCTTTTGGACACGCTGGAGGACCTTGCGGAGTCCCTCAACGCGGCCTTGGAGGAGGCCGGTTACCCGCCGCATCCGGTTTCTGCGTATCGATACTTTGTGGGGGACGGCGCGCGGCGGCTCGTGGAACGGGCCTTCCCGCCGGGCCGCCCTCCCGCTGAGGAGGAAGCTGACCGGATTTATCGAAATTATCTCCGGCACTACGGCGAATGTTGGGACCGGAAGAGCAAGCCCTATCCGGGGATTCTGGAACTTCTGGACCTGCTTCGAGACTTGGGAATCCCGCTGGCGGTGTGTTCGAATAAACCCGATGCCTTCACGCGGCTCTGTGTGGAACGGCTCTTGCCGCCGCAGCGGTTCGCCGCGGTGATAGGGCAGCGGGAGGGCGTTCCCCGGAAACCCGATCCTGCGGCGGCATTGCTGGCCGCGCGTCAGATGGGTGTGGACCCGGGGGCCTGCCTGTTTGTCGGCGACAGCGGTGTGGATATGGAAACCGCCTGCCGGGCGGGGATGGCGCCGATCGGCGTCCTGTGGGGGTTCCGCGAAGCCGGGGAACTGCTCGGGGCTGGAGCGCGCTGCCTGCTGGCGTCTCCGGCGGAACTCGAGCCGCTGCTCGGGCCGCGATGAACGGAGGTCCTCTGGTTCTCGCTCTCGAGACGAGTTGCGACGAGACCGCAGCCGCGGTCCTCGAGTTCCCGGGCCACGTGCTGGCGTCGGAGATTTCCTCTCAGATTCCGCTGCACCGGCGCTATGGGGGAATCGTCCCCGAAGTGGCGTCGCGCAATCACCTGGTGTGCTTGCGACCGGTGCTGGAACAAGCTTTGGAGAAAGCTGGGACGGGGATCGAGCGGATCGATGGATTTGCGGCTACGGCGGGCCCGGGGCTGGCCAGCTCGCTGCTGATCGGGCACGCGGCCGCCAAAGCCCTGGCATTTTCGCGGATGCGTCCGTTTTTCTCGGTGCATCACCTCGAAGGACACCTGCTCTCACCGTTTGTCGGGCGGTTGGAGGGGCCGCGACCCTGTGTTGCGCTGATTGTCAGTGGGGGGCACACGTTGCTGCTGCACGTCCGAGGGCCTTTCGACTACGTGGTTTGCGGGCGAACGCGCGACGATGCGGCCGGCGAGGCCTTCGATAAAGCGGCCCGCATGCTGGGGCTGCCGTATCCCGGCGGACCGGAGATTGAACGGCTGGCTCGGCAGGGTGATCCGGGAGCATTCTCCTTTCCGCGGAGCATGCGCGATTCAGGGAATTGGGACTTCAGTTTCAGCGGGCTGAAGACGTCGTTGCTTTACACACTGGAGAAGTTGGGGGAAGGCGCCGGGCCGCGTGCGCCGGATCTGTGTGCTTCGTTTCAGGAGGCCGTGGTCGAGGTGCTGGTGCGCAAGACCATCCGCTTGGCGGGCGTATTGGGGACCGGGCTCGTAACCGTGAGCGGCGGAGTGAGCATCAACGGCAGGCTTCGGGAAGCCTTTGAGGATGCCTGTGTCCGTGCGGGCTTGGAACTGATTCTGGCCCCGCGCGAGCTGACTACGGACAACGCGGCGATGATCGCCTACTGCGCGGGTCTGTATTTGCAGGCGGACCGGCCATCGGGATTGGACGCGGAGATCGACCCGAATCTTCCGTTCCTTCGGGGGAACGAAGCGGGCCGGAATCGCTGAGGCCCGGCCGCGCGGCGGGGCGCTTCGGCGGCGGGCGCGGCTCACCGGACGCGCGAACTGCGGGTCGCCGGCAGGAGTTTGGCCACCTCTTCTTTAAGCTCCTTGCCGGGCCGGAACTTGACGACCTTGCGCGGTGGAATCGTGACCTCCTTTTCCGGTTGCCGGGGATTGCGGCCTACCTTCGCCTTCGTTTCGATCACTTCGAACGTGCCGAAATTGCGTAGGACGACTTCGTTTCCGTTCGAGAGATCCCGGGTGACGTGATCGATGAAGCACTGGATGACGATGAAAACCTGGTTCTGGGTGAGACCGAGTTCGTTGCTGATATCGACGACCAAATCCCGTTTGGTGATCGTCTGTGGTTCCCTGCTCATGGCGGTGCGTCCCGGAAAATAGCCGGGAGGACTATGGAGACTCCCCCCGGAGCGAGGCAAAGTATCTGAAGTTTCCTATCCGCAGGCAAACCGAAAGTGCATTTTTGCGATCTTCGCGAGTGCCTCGTCACCAAACCGGTAGCGCAGGTCATGAGCAAGGGCTTGAACTTCCAAAGAGGCGCCCCGGGGCAAGCGGCAGCCCAGCTCCGTGGAACGGCGGTCCAGCCAATCGATGAAACGTTCCCGGGCGATGATCGAAGCAGCGGCCACGGCCACATCAGACTCCGCTTTGGTGCGTTGTTCCAGTTTGACGGTGATCCCCTTGATCCGGACGGCTTCTTCGAGGAGCCGGGGACGCGCGAATTGGTCGCTGAGCGCTCGGGGGCATTCGGGCAGCCTGGCGGCCAGACGGACCAGGACGCTGGCGTGACCCCAGGCGAGGAGCCGGTTGAGGTTGCCGATCTGGCTGTGCAACTCGTTGTAGCGGGCTGGTCCGATGAGAACCACTTCGACCACCGAGCCGGAGGTCTCGCGGATCGCCCGGGCCAACTGGCGGATGCGCGCATCGGACCCGATCCGTTTGCTGTCGCAGACGCCGAGATCGAGAAAGGCGCGCGCGAGCGTCCGGTCCACGTAGACTCCGGTGACCACCAACGGCCCGAAGAAGTCGCCCTTGCCGCTTTCGTCGATGCCGAAGTGAGGCGCGAACATTTCCGGAAATCGCTCTTCTTCATAGCCCATCCGGACCTCGCCGAGGACAAGGGGTTCGAGGACGAAGCGGACGAAGTCCTCGGTGTCCTTGCCTTGGACGAGGACCTTGGGTCCCTTGGCGTAGACGGACACGTTGAGCTTGTCGCGCTGAGCGGAGAAGAGCGAATAGGGCCGGTCTTGGAACTCGAAGCCCTTCTCTTCGAGGATGGCCCGGAGTTTATCCGCCTGGCTGGATGTCAGCGATTCGGTGTAGGAAGTCCGGCCGGGCATGGTTTGGGTGAAACACTCGCGGCTCATTCCAGAGTTTCGGCGCGAAACGCCACACTAGCGCGCATTTCTCATACCGTTTCGTCGCGGACCGTTATTGCCAACGCAGCGCGATCGAGGGTGCAGTGCTGGGTGGGTACACCCGGTTCAAGTCCGAGGCAAGCGGAACCCCGGCAGCGGAAGGCAGGCGGAATGGGGTGCGGCAGGCCACAGCAGAAACGGAGGCCGAAATGCGGGCAATTTGTCGACCAGCGCTTGTTGCGCATTGCGCGCGCGGGATTGCCGGAATCCGTTGCCGGATGCGTGATATCCCTGCCGCCGCGGAGCTGCTGAACCGTCCGGCGGCGTTCCGGAACCGGCTCATTACCTGGTTCATCCGGGAAGGGAGGGACGATCCCTGGCGGCAAACCTCGGATCCTTATGCCATTCTCGTCTCGGAAGTGATGCTTCAGCAGACTCAGGTGGCGACCGTGCTCCAGGGGGGGTATTTCGAGCGCTGGATGCAACGCTTCCCCGGGGTCCAGGAATTGGCGGCGGCGGAGGAAGCCGCGGTGCTCAAGGCCTGGGAGGGTCTGGGATACTACCGGCGGGCGGTCAACCTGCAACGCACGGCTCGCGCCGTGGTGGACCAGTGGGGCGGCGCGTTTCCCGAGAAAGAGGCTGATCTGGTGGCATTGCCCGGCATCGGCCGCTACACTGCCGGGGCGATTCGCGCCTTCGCCTACAACCGTCCCGCGGCGGTGGTGGACGCCAACGTGGCTCGAGTTCTTTCTCGCCTCTTCAATTGGAGCCAGTGCGTCGATTCGACGAGCGGACGTGAACAGCTCTGGTCCTGGGCGGCTAAACTGGTGGCTCCGCGGCGGGCCCGGCTCTTCAACGCGGGCTTGATGGAACTCGGGCAAAGAATCTGTCTGCCGCGCCGTCCGCGCTGCGGGGATTGTCCGGTGCGGAGCTTTTGTCGCGCCGAAGCTCCCGAACTCTTGCCGCTGCGCAGGACATCCCGGCCTGTGCTTTCTGTCGAAGAACATGCCGTCTTCGCATTGCGGCGGGGCCGGATCCTGTTGCAGCGGCCGGAGGCGGGCCGGCGCGCGGGCTTATGGAAGCTGCCGGAACGGCCCGTGGCCGAGCTGGAAGGAATTCCGATAGGCCTGACAACGCGCTATTCGATAACGTGCCACCGGGTAACGCTTCATGTTTACCGGCCTGAGGGAGGCCGGTTCGAGGCCAGGGGTCCGGACGAACGATGGGTGGCCCTGCCGGAAGTCGATTCCCTGCCGATGGGCGCTCCCTACCGGAAAGTTTTGGGAATTTTGAGGCTGGATGCGCTGGGGACTTTTTCGCCCTTGCGAGGCGGCCGGAAATAATGTAAGTGTATGAATGTGGGCATCCCGGTTGCGGCTTTTCGGATTGGCTGTGCTCCTCGGCTTTCTGGGGCCTGTGGCTTCGAGTGGAAATGGGGAGGACGAGGAAACGGTTGCCGCTCGCGGGCTGTTGGAACGTCTGAAAGCCGCCATCGCTGACGCCGACCGGGAGGGAGCCGAGTCCCTCCTCGAGGAGGAGGTCTTCGAAGTTCCGGCGCGGCTGCAGGCAGGGTTCCTCCGCTATCTTGACGGGGAATGGGATCGCCTCAAGAGGGAGTATCTTCAGAAACATCGCCTCAAGACGGCTTCGTTGCACGGCAACGCTCTGACTGCGGAGAAGGTCGGCGCAATCAAGAAGCATCGCGACACGCTGGCGCGGATTCGCGCGATGACCGATGACGACGAGATGAAGAAAGCCATCGTGGCGGAGGGGAATCGCGCCTTGGCGGCGCTGGAGAAGTTGTATTCGCCCGAAGCCCGGGATCCAGCCGAAGACATTCCCGAACTACGGAAATTGCGGGACAGGTTTCTGGTCACCGGTTATTGCCGGGTGCGGTTGCGCGAGGAAATGCTGGAGGCGGTCCCCGGGGATCCGGCCGAGGAACTTGCGGCGTTGCTGCCCGATTCCGCCGCTTTGCAGATTCCCTTGCCAGGAAGCGCGCGGGCGGTGCTGCGCGGGAACGCGGCTTTGGCTAAGGAGATCGAGCCGGCCGAGGCGCAGGGCATCGCCCAGTTGAATCATTGGCGCATTCTGCTGGGACTCGATCCGTTGGCCATCGATCCGAAGTTGTGCGAGGCCGCGCGAGATCACTCGAAGGACATGGCCGAGCAAGGCTTTTTCAGCCACATCAATCCCGATCCGAAGAAGGCGACGCATTCGCACCGGGCCCGGCGTTTCGGGACGAGCGCGAGCGGCGAGAACATCGCCATTGCCTCCGGTTCGGAAGGAGCCAACCGGTCCTGGTTCGAGAGTCCGGGCCACCACCGGAACATGTTTGGCAACTATTCGGTGGTTGGATTGGGTGGGCACGGACGCCATTGGACGCAGAACTTTCGGTAGCCGGCATTTCTCATACCGTTTCGTCGCGAGGCGCTGCGAACCCCTTACTGGAAAGGCCGCGCGCGCCCGAGGGAGCAGAGCTGGGCGAGTAGTCGCTGTTCACAAGCGTGAGGCAAGCGAAACGAAGGCTGGATGGGGCGCAGCGCGCCACAGCAGAACGAGTATGAGAACTGTGGGCAGGCAGTGGGCGCGATGGCCGAGACGGAAATTTCACTTGTCCAGAGCCATCGCTCTGCGAGGATGGGCCCCTTTGGAAGGCGAATGGAGTTTATCAGTTTGACCCGCGACCGCGGAATCGGCGCCAATAGCTACCTCCTCGATCTGGACGGCGCGTGTGTGATCCTCGATGCGGGGATGCATCCCCGGGAAGAGGGGTCCGCCTCACTGCCGGAGTTCTCGCGCGTCGGTGAGCGGCAGTTGGACGCCATCTTTGTCTCGCATACCCACCTCGATCACATCGGCTCGCTTCCCCTGGCCATGGGGAGGTTTCCGCACGCCCCCGTTTACATGACGGAAGCGACGGCCGAACTCGGCGCCGCCATGCTGCACAACTCGGTCAACGTGATGTCGGCGAAGCGGGAAGAGCTGGGAATTCTCGATTACCCTTATTTCACGCACCGGGAGCTGGATGTTCTCGAGCGCGTCTTGGAACGTCGAGCCCTGGAACGTCCCTTTA
>DATKCT010000015.1:0-9442 GCA_035513055.1 Verrucomicrobiales bacterium
TGCCGGGGTGCGGATCGAGATGCAACTCAGACCGGTGGTGTCGCTGCGCTTCACCACCGGCTACAAGCTGGGAAGCCTCCGGCTTCTCCCGAGGCTCTGCAAGCTCCTTCGATTGAAGTTTGGGGTCACGTCCAGTCGCAATTGTAAGAACTCCAGGCGCAGGCACTCCTGCCTGCGAAAACGTGCGGTTCCTCACACCGTGGCGCGGGCACTCCTACCCGCGAAACCGTGCGGTTCAATCCCATACAGGAGTGTCCGCCCCCGGTAGAACCGCGACGAGCAGCACTACGGCATCTCGGTCGCGCGTGTGCGGCGGCCCAACGAGCGGTGGATTCATCCGGACGTCATGCTACATAGCTTTCGCCAATGATGCGCGCACGGGCTCAGCAACTGGGGCCGCAACTCCGGGCCGGGAAAAGAGGGAGACCTCGGATGATTGCGGCTCTGGCGGGAACTGTGCTGGGGGTCTTGCTGCTTGGCGGCGCTTGGAAGCTGGGATGGTTGGGCTGGAAAGGGACGGCGGAGGAAATCGTCTTCGACCTGGGCAAGGGCGTGCGAATGACCTTTTGCTGGTGTCCTGCAGGAACGTTTCTTATGGGGAGCCCAGCGGCTGAGCCGGGACGGAGTTGGATGGAGAGCCAACATCCGGTGACGTTGACCCGAGGGTTCTGGATGGCCAAGACGGAGACGACGCAGAAGCAATGGCGAGCGCTGATGCCTGACAACCCGAGTCACTTCAAGGGTGAGGGTCTGCCGGTCGAGAACGTCACCTGGGACGAGGCGACGGAGTTCGCGGCGGCATTGACCGGTCATCTGCGGAAGAAAGGGAAGCTTGATCGCGGATGGGAGTTTCGCCTGCCCACCGAGGCGCAATGGGAATATGCCTGCCGGGCCGGGACAACTACGGTCTATTGCACCGGAGATGGAGAGGCGGCATTGCAAAGGGCAAGTTGGTATAATGGCAATTCCGAGGGCAGCGCCTCAAGGCTTGCCGAATGGTTCCAGTCCTACCCAACAGTGGCGGGCTGGTTTAGAAGGAAGTCAGAGCGCAAGACTTGGCCGGTTGGCCGGAAGACGGAGAACGCCTTCGGATTGCAGGACATGCATGGGAACGTATGGGAATGGTGTCAAGATTGGTATGGAGATTACGCGGAGGGCAGCGTCGCGGATCCGATAGGGCCGCGGGCCGGCGTCGTCCGGGTGGTCCGGGGCGGTTCCTGGCTCAGCGGCGCAGGGGACTGCCGGTCGGCCTCTCGCAGCGGGGATGGGCCCGGCCACCGCGGGGCCGGCCGGGGCTTCCGGGTCTGTCTCGTGCCGGAGTCCCTGCCCTATGGGGAACCGTTGGCGGAAAGGTCCGAGGGAGATGAGTCAGGATGAGGCGCGATCGTGGAGAGGCGCTTGAGTTTCTGGTTTACCAGCAAGCAGTAAACGAGGGGGATCAGGCCGAGCGCGCCGAAGGAACAGTCGATGAGGCGCCATCCTAACGGAATTTCACGGATGGGCCCGCAGATGAGGGCGACGAGGGGGAGGGTCAGACAGGCGATGATGCCGCAGACGAGGATCCAGGTGTGTTGCGCCGGTTGGAAGAGCGGCCCGAAGAAAAACAGAGCGATCACGAGATGGCCGAAGGCTAGCCAGTCGGTGCCATAGGCCAGGAACGGGTAATCGCGGCGCGTGGTTTCGAGTCCCTCGCGGACGTAAGCGATCCAATAAGGAAATCCAGTGTAGTCGAGGTAGGCTGCGTCCGGCGGAATTCCGAGAAGGGCGGCGATGAGGCGCAGTTCGTAGAGAAGGGGAAAAGCGGTGAGTCCGCTGACCACGAGACCGGCGATGAAGAGCAGCATAGCGACGCGGTAGCGGCCGAGCAGGCGCTTCTGGAGGTTCGGGTCGGTCGACTGCATGAGCGCGGGCCCAGCGGGCTGGAAACGGCAGCGAAGGCCTGCATACAGTGGCAGGACTGTGGGGGCGGGTCAAGGCGGCGGCGGGGGGCGGCGCCCTGCGGTTCTCTAAAAGCCTTCCGTCTCGGACCCTGAGCGGGGTGGCGGCGGCGGGGACGGCGAGAGAGCTTCGGGCTCGAGCGGAACGGTGAGCAAGAAAGTGAGTAAGTCCTCGAGGTCCGATCCGGTGAAGATGGCGCCGAGTCCTTCGGGCATGAGTGAGAGGGCCATGGGCTCGATGGTGGCAATGTTGTCGCGCCGGTGCTCCGAGGAAGCTCCGCCCGGCAGCCGGAGCACGAGTTTTTCGGGCGTGGTTTCCCCCACGATACCGGCGGCGGCCGATCCATCCTTCAAGGTAATGAGCGCGGCGGCGTGGTCGGGATTGATGGTAGCGGATGGTTGCAGGATGTCGGCGAGGACCGAGTCGCGGTCGCGATGGAGCAGATTGCTGAGATCGGGACCGAATGCCATTCCTTCGCCGCGAATGATATGACAGGTGGAGCAGGCGCCCACGCCAAAATAGAGACTACGGCCTTGGTTCCAGTCTCCCTTCACATCGGAACGGGGACGGCCTGCGGCGACGGCATCACGGCGGTTCGCCGAATGGTGTGCCCAGGGCACATACAGGCGGTTCCGCGCAATGGGCCGGATCTTCGTGTCCAACGCGAACACAAGCCGGCTTCCGGCAGCGAGGACGTGGGAGAACTCTGCGAGGGAATCCTGAGAATCCTGAGAGACATCCAAGAGAAGGTCTTCGCCGGCGCCGGCGTCTCGCACGCTCATCCGGCGATTGGCGAATGCGTCGGTTTCGATGTTCCAATCGAGGGTTGAGCCTGGTTGTGGGAGCGGTTGGAAAATATTCGACAGGTCAATGCGGCCTTGAAGGGTTAGCGAGTCCGGACCGGAATCGAAAAACGATTCGTGTTCGAAGGATCCCTCCGTTAAAGTTTGGGAAACTGCCAGGGACGGATGGGGAAGAACGATTTTGCCGGAGCGCGATTTTGACGCTGCCAGGGCAATGACGCCGTGAAGATCCACGGCCAGGTCGATCTCGGGGCGCTGCGAAACCGGCGAGGGCGCCCGCCAGGAAGGCGGCAAAGGCAACGTGATGGAGTAATTCACCGGCTCGTGTTGCGAAGGCACGCGTAGCGCCAGGGTCCGCCGGTCCTCGGTCAATTGGAGGCTTTGCAACTCTACCCAGCGGCGCGGCGACGCCAATTGGTCCCGCACGACCTGATAGCCGGGACGCACCGTTTCGAAGCGGTCGCCGGCGCCAACGAATTCTCCGGCTTCGATGCGCACTTGCTGCTGCAATCCGGCCCAGTGTTCTGGATCAAGAGGCCGGTCGAAGGCGATCCGGAATTCATCAGGCGCCGCCGCCCAAGTGAGAACGGGCTGCGGAAGGTCTGTCTGGACCCAGCGGATGAGGAAGAGACGTCCTTGCCCGGCCGGACCGGTTCCCCAGTCCGGCGGACCGCTGTGACAGGCGACCAGGAGGTCTCCGCGCGGGGTAACGCAGGAGTCCACTGTGAGAAGGTTCAGGCAGGCGATCAGTTGGGAGCGCGCCACATAACCCTCTTCGGAGGAAACCAGCTTGGTGCGCCACAGTTTGCCGCGCGATTGGCCGCAGACGATGGCGTCGCCATGCCAGTGTTTAGGACCGAAGGCCGGACCGCCGTTCACGCCCTCGTTGAAGACCAAGCCGCAAGCGCTTTGATGCTGGGGCGCATATTCCATGACCGCGGGTTCATCGATGACGTTAGGCAAGTGCTTGGGATGGCGCGGCGGAAACCCATAGTGGCGTCCGGGCACAATGTGCAGCAATTCGTCGAAGGGATTCCCATTGGGCAGCCAGGTGGCTCCTTCCTGCTCCGTCGCGAAAAGGTCTCCGTCCTTGTTGAATGCGAGCCCGCAGAGGTAACGAACGCCGGTGACGACGGTTTCCCGGGTTTTCAAGTCTGGCGAAAGGCGCTGCACGGTTCCGCGCGGGCTGTCGATCTGATACTGGCTGCGGCCGGACGCATCCAGAAGGTAGGCATCGACGAAGTTGGCGCAGCCAATGGAGAAATACACGGAACCGTCCTTTGGATGGATGGCGGCCCCGAGGGTATCGACGCCGTGGAAGCTTTCTGGCCATCCGCTGGCGGCGACGATTTCTTCCTCGGCGCGACCATCGCGGTCCCTGTCGAGAATCAAGGAGAGCTTGGCCTTGCTGGCGATGAAGGCCCCGTCGCCACGAGGGTCATCGGCCGGCAGCAAAGCCATTCCAACCGGCGCCCGCAGCGGATCCTGGTCCCACCACACCGAGGAACTGTCAGGGATGCCGTCCTCGTCCGTGTCCTGAATCAGGTGGATGCGTCCGTCGTAGCCGAGAGCCAGCAATTTGCCATCGTGACGATAGCGAATGCCGTTGAGGTTGCCGAGTTTCAGCGAGACTTCTTCGACGGCGAAGCCGGGCAGCAGCATCTGCAACGGCGGCGGATCCTCGAGGATTCTCAAGGCATGACCTTGGTTTCCGGCAGCGAGCGCGGCAAGTTTCGGGACGCGGGCCAGCAGGGATTGCTCTACGGCGACCCGCTCCTCGTCGCTGAGCCAGCGGTCGTAGACCGCCGCGGCGGCAAAGTCGCCTGAGAAGAAGCCTTGGGCGAAAGGCGCCACGGTGGGGTCGTTCGAGTAGAGACGTCCGCCCAGGATCATGCGATCGAGTCCGGTCATCGACTCCAGCCGTGGACGGGCGCCGCCGAGGAAACCGTCAAGGAAGAACTCGATTCCCGTCTCCCCGACGCGCGATCGCACTGTAAACAAGTGAAACCCATCGAAGGGCCGTTCTGCCGCACCGAAAATGCCGGGCACGAGCAGATCCGTCATGCCGCTGGCGCCGGCCGACTCGACGTTGACGCAGTTCAGCCGTTCGGTGGGCTGGGCGCCGAAATCGATATTGAGGCCGTGGGTGTAGTCGTTGCCCTCAGCCGTGGAAGACGAGAACAACCCGGTAAAACCACCCGGATTCGCGTGAGGAGCGGCCAAGATGAAAACCGTCAGCTCTGGCGCGAGAGCAGGTTCGCCGCCGGAGAAGAGGAAGTCATCGGTTCCATCGAAACGAAGAAACGCGGTTTCGCCGTCCGTGATCGCTAGGGGACGCCGTTCCGCCAAGGGCTGGAGAAAGTTACGTCTGTTCCCCGACCGATCGAGCAGGGTGTCCAGACCGCGTTGCGGCAGGATCGGAGGCAGGGATGCGGTGCGGCGAGCGGCGGCCTGACCCGACGCGTCGATCCAGAGGATCAGATGATCGCGGACCGGAAGTTCATCGGCTGGAATACCCTGCGCCAGGCTCATGTGGGTGAGCACAATCACGGCGAGGAGAATCTTGATTCTCAAGATGCGATGGGATTTCGGGAAGCGCATGGCGGAAAGGGCCGGTCTTCTTCTGAGACGTTGTGTTAGGGTGGCATTGAGGGCGATGCGGGACTGTTGTCCGCCAGGCCATCAAGTTCGATTGGATGAGAAGAGATGCCGGAGCAGATGGGCGATGCAGCGGACATCGACGGAATTGGCGACCAGTTTCCAGGCCTTGTCGAGCCGAAGTCCGGAGGGGAGATGAAAAGGCGAAGAGAAACCCAGTAGTCTAAGGATCTCCGCGGGTGAGAAGCGGCGCAGCGAGCCATCGGGGTTGGGCAGGAGAGAACCGCTGGCCTTCAGGCACTTGCCATATTGGGAGGTGAAACAGATCGCAGCAGCGGCCGGATCGGCCGGGTCGACCACGTTGAAGACCCTGGCGTGGCGTCGAGCGAGATCCGGCGGGAGGGTGAGGCTCGAGGGCAGAGCGGAGGAGGGGTCGAGAAAGGGCGCCAAAGGATAACGAAACGTGGGCGGCGGCGGGCCGGGTATTGTGGGCAGCGGTTTGCGCCCGGCGACGAGGAACCAACGGGGCCGCTGCATGGGGATTCCGAACTGAGTGGAGCAGAGCGTCAGTTCGCGTGTTTGATAGGAGCATTCGTTTAGCCGGGCCAGGAGCAGTTGCCGGGCGCGGGACTGGGCAAATCCGAGGACGTTCTCGATCAGGATCCATGGGGGACGAACTACAGCGATGAGGTTGGTTAGGCGGAGAAGCGAGGCGGCGCGGGGATCGTCCACGTCGCGCTGGCGGCCGCGGCGGGTGAAGGGTTGGCAGGGAGGACTGAGCCACCAGAGATCGGCTGGAGGAATTTGGTCCAGGGGAATGCTATCCAGAGTGCGGGTGGAGGGATCGAGCCCGAAGTTCCGGCGATAGACGCGCTGGGCGTCACGGTCCTGGTCGAAGGCGGCAACCGTGCGGAGAGGCGCCTGCGTTTGGCGGACGGCTTCGGCGAAGGACCCGATACCGGAGAAGAAGTCGACCGCCCGAAGGGTGAGAGCCTGGGCATGCACGGTGGAGCGAGGGGCGGTGGCCGTGTCGGAGGGCACGAGGAATTATGGACTGTGAACGCGAAGCGCGCGAGTGCGGGACTTCATGTTCGCGCCACTGCCATCCACCGGTCCACTGACGGGACTTGGGAGGGGCATGTGTTTGCTTGGAAAAGCGTTGCAGGGAGAGGGTTTCGGTGGTAGAATAGATTATTGCCGTTAGTCCCGGTGGAAACCGGGTTCTTGGGGAACCGGTTCTCTTCGGGATCTGGGCAAGTAACCCGCAATTTCTTTCGTGATGAAATCGACAGCCCACTTTCAAGGAAACGGGGCAACGGCGCTGCCTTTCGCCTGCGCCATTTTTGTGGGAAGCCTGCTGCTGGCGGGCTGTTCCAAGAAGGGTGTGGTCCGCTCCGCAGGAGACGCTCGGGAAGAACCGGCGGCGGCGAGTCTAGCCGCCATGGAATCGGGAGCGTTCGAGGCGACTCCGGCTCCGGAACGCGCGACTCCGGCTCAGGAACGGACGGCCGAGGCCGGCGGCGTTCCCGCGGAGAACCCTTCGGAAGCGGTTAAACTGACGACGGCGGAGTGGCCGCAGGAATTCGTCACCGAAGGCGAGGACGTGGTGCTGCTCTACCAGCCCGAGATCGACCAATGGAACGACTTTGAAACGATGCGCATCCGCGCCGCACTGGAGGTTCGGGAAAAGGATGCTGCGGAAGCCACCTACGGGGCCCTGTGGATGACCGGCCGCACCGACACTGACGCGGAAGAGCGCCAAGTGCTCTTCAGCGACCGGGAAATCGAGGAACTGCGATTTCCCGGCATGAGCGATGCGGAAGCCGGTATGGCGAGGCAAGTGGTCCTTGCCGCTATGCCAGAGGCCGAACCGTTGGTCTTCAATTTGGATTGGGTTTTGGCCTCGGTCGAAAGCCCGGCATTGGGCGAAAGCGGGCTCGAGGTCAACCTCGATCCGCCGCCGATCTTCTACAGCTCCCGGCCCGCGATGCTGATCATCTTTCTGGGTGAACCAGCTTTTGATGTTGTGCGAGAGGGGTCTCCACTCGAGTTCTCTGTGAATACGAACTGGGATTTATTCCGCGAACCTGCGACCGGGCGTCATTTTGTTCAGGTCGAGGACGGATGGTTGGAAACGCAGGATTTGCTGCGGGGGCCGTGGAAAGAAGCCGCGGACTTGCCGGCTGCGTTTTCCGAGCTGCCCGCCGACGAGAACTGGAACGAGGTCCGTTCCAATCTCCCTGGCAACAAACTGGCGGTTGTGCCGGAAGTGTTTGTTTCGACCCAGCCCGCGGAGATGATCGTGACGGCCGGACCACCGGAATATGAGGATCTGCCGGGTATCGCGCTTTCTTACGTGGTGAATACGGACTCAACGGTGTTCCTCCACCGGGATGAACGGAACTTTTATTTTCTGGCGGCGGGACGTTGGTTCCGGGCGCCGGCTCTCCAGGGTCCATGGCTGGCGGCGACCTTTGATCTGCCGGGGGATTTCTTGAAACTTCCGGAGGGCGAAGAATGGGCGGACGTCCGGGCGGCGGTCCCGGGAACGCCGGAAGCGGAGCAAGCCGTCTTATTGGCTTCGATTCCGCGGAAGGCGGAGGTGAACCGCAGTGAAGCCGCCTTGGAAGTAGACTACGACGGGGATCCGGAGTTTGTCCCGATCGAGGGAGCCCAGAGCATTGGGTATGCCACGAACACGCCATATGACGTATTGAGTGTGGGCGCCGGTTCGGCGACGGAGTATTATGCCTGCCACCAGGGGGTGTGGTTCGAGTCGGTCAGCCCGCATGGACCGTGGGTTTTGTGCGACAATGTGCCTGACAGCATCTACACCATTCCGCCTAGCAGTCCAAAATACAACGTGAGCTACGTGCGCGTCTATGAATCGACGCCGACGACGGTGGTCACGGGATACTATCCGGGCTACCTAGGGAATTACGTGGTGGGCGGGGCCCTGCTCTTTGGGCTCGGGTATTGGATCGGGAGCGAGTTTGACGATCATCGCCATCACCACGGTCGTTATTGGAGGAGTTACCGTTATCGTCCCTATTGGTATTCTTACGGTAGCGGCGCTCGTTACCGGCATTCTCACGGCGGTTATTTACGCATGGCGCGCTATTACGGTCCCTACGGCGGAGCGGGGCGCGTGGCGGTGTGGAATCCCTACTCCCGGAACTACATGCGGGGTTACAAGGCTTACGGACCTCGCGGCGGATCCTGGGCGAGGGGAGCTTATCGACCCTTTACGGATACTTGGAGAGGCCGGCCGCGGGCGAGCACACCCTATGCGACTTGGGGCCGGACGGCTGTTACCCGGGGCGATCGATGGGTGGAAGCTAGGAGATGGGAAGAACGTCGCCAGACCACGGCGAGGGGGCGAGGACGAGAGGACGACCGGTTTGTGCGAGATGGCCGGAGAGGTTCGCGCGAAAGCGCCTTCGTCCGGAGGGGGGACGAAGTCAGGGTGAGCAGGGATGGGCACGTCTACCGGCAGAGGGACGACGGATGGCAAAGTTGGGAGAAGAGCCAGGGATGGGCGGCGGCTGATGGAGAGGAAGTCAGGAGAGGCCGCCAGGAACGCGGGAGAGTGGCTATCACTCAGTCAGACCGCCGGCCGGGCCCCAGGACGACGGTCCGGGATGGCGATGGAAGCCGGGACCGGAGCGCCTCTGTTGAGAGAGAGGCGCGGCCGGAGGGAAGGCGAGCCGTCGCGGAAGACGGCAGGGATCGCGAGAGTGCGAGGGAAGGCGCCGAAAGAGAAGGAGTCCGCCGTGAAGGCCGGCCAGGTGTTGTGGACGGGAGCCGGGATCGCTCTTCGGCGGCGCGGCGTCGCACCAGCGGCGATGAACCGTCCGGTGCGGAAGGCAGGGCCCCCTCGACCCGGCGAGAGGAACCGGCGCCCCGGCAAGGCGCTCCATCGACCCGGCGAGAGGAACCGGCGCCCCGGCAAGGCGCTCCATCGACGCGGCGGGAGGAACCAGCGCCCCGGCAAGGTGCTCCATCGACGCGGCGGGAGGAACGGGCGCCCCGGCAAAGTGCTCCATCGACCCGGCGAGAGGAACCCGCGCCCCGGCAATGTGCTCCATCGACGCGGCGGGAGG
>DATKCT010000016.1:0-25921 GCA_035513055.1 Verrucomicrobiales bacterium
TCGCCATCGGCCTGGCACTGGGCTACTTCGGCCAGGAGTTTGCGGGTGTAGGGTTCATCGGCCAGCAGTTGGAGGCGTTGCAGGAAGTCCTCCTGGGTCCAACCTGCCAGGGCCCGTTCTACCCTGGACCCGGCCGCGCCCAGTTGTCAACTTTTTTATTTTGTGTCTGACACGATATTCAAGCATAGCGGAGAGTCGGCCCGGTTGCCAATGCTTAAGTGAACAGTATTGGGGTTAAACTTGCTCCGCGCTGCTCGGGCCGGCGCGCTGCCGCTTGGCTTCCAGAAACAGGTTGTAACCGGCGATCCCAGCGGGAATGACGTTCTGAATAATCCCCACCGAATCGTTCTTTCCGAACACGAAATAGAGGACCAGCAGGAGGCTCCCTGCCAGACTCATGTGCCAAAAGGCGGCGGGAAGCGCCGGCCTTCCGAGCCTTCGTGACGCCAGGATCTGGATGACCCAACGGCCGCCAAACAGGAGCACCCCCAGGTAGCCGATAATTTTCCAGGGCGTCACGGTTACGCCGGACCACTCGAGAAGGACGCTGTTCATGGAAGCGCAGCCTAAAGGGCGGAGGCCAAACGGCGCAACCCCGCCCGTAGCCGCCTATGCGCCGGCGCGGCAAGACATTGGCGTTGAATGGTATCATGGCCCAGTCCAGCCCGCGAAATCCAGCTCGAGCTTTCCGTCCAGCCCCGTCCTGCGTCGCCGCGCCGCTTCCGCGAACGCCGCGACGCCGGTTCCGAGACTTCCCGCCGCGGGTGACCGCGAGCGCAATCAAAACCACCGCCATCCGCTTACCGCGGCGCCGCCATTGCCGGTCTCCTGCCTTTGGCGAAAGGGATGGGTTTTCCCAACCCCTCCACTCGTGCCCGGTTCCCTCCTAAAAGCTCAGGGTTTCTCGCGCACCCGGTAATTCCCGGCCGGCTCATCCGGCAACTCTTCCTCGGACGTGCTCAGTTCGCCGTCCGCGACAATCTCCCCGGGCCGCAACATCCAGTTGCGGAGATCCGGTGAAAACTCGACCTGATAGACGACGCCCGCCGTGGAACGCCAGGTCAGCACGATCGTTCCGGCCGCCGCATCGTAGGCAATCGATTCCACCGCGGCATAGACCGCATCTTCTCCCCCGATCCCAAAATCGCTGAAATCGCCCGCCATGATGTCCTGGATCTGGGCCTGAGTGAGCGCGCCCGCGAACACGGCCACGTCGTCCATCCGCCCCAGCATCTGGGTAACTCCGTCGGCGCGCCCGCCGATGCGCAGGGTTCCGTCGAGGTCGGCGATCGCAGCCAGGTTGAGAGTTCCCATGCCGTTAGGTTGGCCGTTGAGATAATGCCGCACCATGTTTCCCGACATCGTCACCGCCACGTGCTGCCACACTCCGAGCGCGGGAGCCGCCTCAGCCTGCACGGCCGCGACACTGCCGGCGCCGTCTCCCCGGTAAAGAATCGGCACACCGCTGCCTGTGATCAGGTAGTAATCGTAAGGAGCGGGCAGATTGCTCTCCGTCTTTCCTAACAAACCGCGCCAGGTCGAGAAGTCGGTGACGCGTATCCACGCCGCCAACGTCAGGTCTCCCGTCAGCGACACTCCCTCGGAGTCCGCGACCTCGAGAAACGAGCCCTCTCCCAAGTCGACCGCGCCGCCGCGTTCGGGATCATCCACCCAAACCGACGTGCCGAGATCCGCCGCGTTGCCATTGCCCGTCGCATCCGGCTGCCCGGCCCCGTCCGCGTCGAAGCGCCATAAGGCCGCAAGCTCTGCCACCGGAAAACTGTTGGGATCACTGGGATCCGTGCCCGCGGCCACTTCAACCCCATCCGCAAACCCGTCTCCGTCCGTATCGACGAGGTTTGGATCGCTGACGAAGCCTCCCGGGTTGTTTCCATTCACCTCATCGCCGTCGGCGAGACCATCGCCGTCGGTGTCCACCCGCAACGGATCCGAGCCCGTGTCGTTGGCGTCGACGAAGACTCCCGTCTTCGTTTCCACCCCGTCGAGCAGCCCGTCGCCGTCGGTGTCCTCGAGATCCGGCCGCGTGCCTAACTGAGACTCCCGCAGGTTCGTCAACCCGTCGTTGTCGAAGTCCTCCGTCGCATCCGCGGGATTGTTCGCATCGAGAAATGGAAACCGGTTCTCATACTCGTCCGTCATTCCGTCCCCGTCGCTGTCCAGGGCCGCGCCTCCAAAGTCACCCCGCATCACATCCTGAATCTGCCCCTGGGTCAGCGCGGTATCGAATAACGCCACATCGTCGAGGAACCCGTCGAAGGTCGTGAACAAATCGGCCCTCGAACCGATATAAAGAGGATTGGTGTTCAACGCGCCGAACGTGTCGGCTACGGGAGCCGCGTGGACTTCCACGAGTTCGCCATCCACATAAAAACGCGCTTCCCCGCTCCGTTCCGCCGTGACCGCCACGTGCGTCCATACGTCGGGCGGAATCGCCGCTCCTGCGGAAGGGTGAAAGTTTGTGTCGTCGACTCCGCCGCGCTGATAGAGGAAGTGCAACAGCCGCGTGCCGTTGTCGATGCGCAATTCATAGTTTCCGGCGTGGTTGGAAGCGGAACCGTCACTGGGATTCTTGGCCAGAATGCCGTCCCAACCAATTTCGCCCACGGGTTTGACCCAGGCCGCGATGCTCATAGCAACTTCCATATCGAGCGTCGCGTTATGAGGCACCAAGACATGCTGGTCGCCTCCCTCCAAGCGCAACGACTGTCCTCCGCCCAAGAGCGGCGGCACATCGTCGCTGAAGACAGCCCCATTGAGCGCCTCCCCATTGTTGCCCTGACCGGAGGCGTCCGCAGCGTTGCCGTCGAAAGGCCACCAGCCCGCTAACCCTGGCAACAACGCCAGAAAGTCGTCGGGATCGTGAGGATCCGTTCCCGTGCGCACCTCCTGCCCGTCGTTCACTCCATCGCCATCCGTATCGGCCAACACGGGACTGGTCCCCGTGTCCATCGCATCGACAAACACTCCCGTCCCCGTCTCCACCCCGTCGCTAAGCCCGTCGCCGTCTGTGTCCGCACGCGTCGGATCCGTTCCCGTGTCTTCGGGTCCCACAAACACCCCGGTGTTGGTCTCGACCGGGTCGGGCAATCCATCGCCGTCTGTGTCCGCCAAAAGCGGATTGGTCGGAGGATTTCCCGCAACTTCAGCGCCATCGCTCAACCCATCCCCGTCGGTATCCGCTACCGTCGGATTGGTTCCAAACCGAAACTCGTCCCCGTTCGAAAGCCCGTCCTCATCCGCGTCGCCCTCGCCCGTCTGCGCCGTGTTTCCGAACACCTGTTCCTCCCAGACGTCTGGCAATCCATCCCCGTCCAGATCGCCTCCGACCACAAGCAATCCGCCTCCATCTACAAAAGTCTCGATGAGCCCGCCTCCGAACAATCCCCCGATGGCGTCGTAATCGTAAGCGCCCTCCGGAACGGCGATGGCGCCCGCGTTGAGCGTCACTGCTCCAAAGGCCAGGATTTGGTCCAACACGATCCGGCTTTCTTCCCCGATGATGTCCAGGGTCCGTTCCGTAAGGCCCACGTTGTAGTCCGCGTCCAACACGCCGTTCTCCAGAAAGATGTCTCCCGTCCCCAGCGAACCGACTCCCGATCCCCGCAAAGTCGCATTGCGCACCGTCCAGCCCCCGGAAAAGGGATTGTCCACACCCTGCAACACCAAGACGGCATTGGCCGTGCCTCCGGTCCCCGCCGGCTGCTCAACCAAAAGCGGACTCGCCCCTTCCAGCCGGACTCCCAGCACCAGAGTGGCCGCCGCATCAAACTGAATCGTCGA
Organism: Verrucomicrobiales bacterium; assembly: GCA_035513055.1. GTDB lineage: Bacteria > Verrucomicrobiota > Verrucomicrobiia > Verrucomicrobiales > DEV007 > DATKCT01. The sequence continues at coordinate 3,802 of DATKCT010000016.1, forward strand.
GGCCGCCGTCACCGCGACAACGTCGTCATCCGCTCCCAAAATCAATTCGCCGCTCCGCGCCGTCCGCAATAGCGCGTTATCCAGCCCGAGCCGCGCCATCCGGGCGACGCCGCTGTGTTGCAACAGCAAAGCGCTCGGCGCACCGATCAAAGACAACTGGTCTCCACCGAACACCGGATCAGCCTCTCTCGGACTCCGCAGCTCCCCGGCCACGCTGCCCACCACCAGATAGTTCGCTCCGGCCTGTGGAACCTGACCGTCCGACCACAACTCCGCTGTGTTCCAGTCCTCGTCGTTCCCTGCGGAGCGCGTCAGCACCACGCCTTCCGGACTGCTGTCCGGATCCACCGGATTGCTGCCTAAGGTGACTTCCACACCGTCCCCGAACCCATCCCCGTCCGTGTCGGCCAACAATGGGCTCGTTCCGGGATCCTCCGGACCATTGAACACGCCGCTATTGGTCTCGACCCCGTCCGGCAAACCGTCCCCGTCCGTGTCGGCAAGGCGCGGATTGGTCCCCGTATCCTGCGGCCCCACCCACACGCCGGTGTTCGTTTCCACTCCATCCCCCAAACCATCCCCGTCCGTGTCCGGATTGGTCATGTCCGTCCGGTTGGCAAATTCCTGAGCATTGCTCACGCCGTCCCCATCCTGATCTTCCGCCCCGTCCGCAGGGTTATCCGGATCCAGAAAGTCCAGGCGGTCCTCCACCGAATCCGGAATGCCATCCCCGTCCCGGTCCGGTTGCCGCGAGGGATCCGCCGGACCGGTCGCCAGCACGGCGATGTCTTCCGCCGACAGCACTTCATCGTAAAGAGCCACCTCGTCGAGGAATCCATCGAAGGTGGTGAAGAGGTCCGCCCGTGAGCCGATGTGGAGCGGATTGTCGTTCGGCACGCCGAACATGTCGGCAACGGGGGTTGCGTGCGTCTCCGCCAGCTCCCCATTGAGATAATAGTTCACCTCTCCGCTGCGCTCCGCCGTGACCGCCACATGCGACCACTCGCCCTCAGGAATCACCACCCCGGAGATGTGAAGGAACTGCGTGTCGTTCGTGCCGCCTTGCTGATACAAAAGGTGAAGCACGCGCGACCCGTCGTCGATGCGAAGCTCGTAGTTCCCGGCGTGGTTGGCGCCCGACCCCTCGCTGGGAGCTTTGGCCAGGATTCCGTCCCAGCTCAGGTTGCCCACCGGCTTCACCCAAACCGAGATGGTGATGGCCTCTTCTATATCGAGCCGGTCCGCGTCCGGAATCAACACGTGCTGCTGACCCCCCGACACCTGCAGCGATTGCCCCGGCGTCAGCACGTCGGGAACGTCGGCGGCGAAGCTCGCTCCATTCATCAGTTCTCCGTGATGTCCAAAGCCGGAAGCGTCCTCCGTCGAGCCGTCGAAGGACCATAATCCCACCAGCTCCGCGCGCGAGAAATCCGCCGCCCAGAGCAAGGCGGTTCCCGTGAAAAAAGCGGCGATCGCTCTGCGCCAATCGATTCGATGTTTGGTCATAACGTATCTTCTGCCTCAGGAATTAGCCCGCATTTCTCCTACCGTTTCGTCGCCAGGCGCTGTAAACCCCGTTCTGCCCAGGCCGCGCGCAGCCGAGGGCACCGAGCTGGGTGAGTACACCTTGTTCAAGCCCGAGGCAAGCGGAACGAAGGCAAGATGGGGTGCGGCGCGCCACGGCAGAAAGGGTATGAGAAATCTGGGTTAGGTTGCCGTGCCGGGGCCACATTATCCATCGAGAACCCCATTGGAAAGTACGAGTCCGAACAAGTTGCGACCCACTCGAATCTCGTGACGACCGGAAACGGGTGGCGTTTCCAGCGAGCAGGAGCGGCGGCATGACTCCTCCCCAGGATGAGCGAAACGAGCAGAAGATACCTGCTCCCCGGCAATTCCTTCAAATTGTTCTGCCGAACTCAAGGACTTGGCACGCCGGATGCTCCCTCCCCGCCCCGAATACCCTCTTGGCTATGGTTCACTCCCGTCTCTCCTCTCTCTTTCACATATTGGCTCCGCTGGCTGTCTTGTTCCTGGGCGCAAGCTCAGCAATGGCTCAAGACGGCCCCGCTCCCATCGATTCCGGCAGCACCGCCTGGATGATCGTCGCTTCCGTCCTGGTACTCTTCATGACCCTCCCCGGTCTGGCACTCTTCTACGGGGGCTTGGTTCGCGTCAAAAACGTCCTCTCCGTTCTCGTCCAGTGCTTTGCCATCGCCGCCGTCATGTCGCTGCTTTGGGTCATCTACGGCTACACGTTCGCTGCCAAAGAAGGAACCGCCTTTATCGGCAGCGCTGCTGCGCTCTTCCTCAATGGCGTGACCGTCGACTCTGTCTCCGGCTCAATTCCCGAGTCGGTCTATGTCATGTTCCAGATGACCTTCGCCATCATCACCCCGGCGCTCATCGTTGGAGCCTTCGCGGAACGGATGAAGTTCATTTCGGTCCTTCTGTTCACGTCCCTCTGGTTCACCCTGTCCTACCTCCCCATCTGGCACATGGCTTGGTTCGTCGATGAGCCCACCCCCGGTCTGTTCGCCCGGTGGGGAGTCTTGGACTTCGCGGGGGGCACGGTCGTTCACATCAATGCCGGTATCGCGGGTCTTGTAGCCTGTATCCTCGTCGGGAAACGGAGGGGCTACCGCCAACAGGTCCTCGCCCCCCACAACGTGCCTCTCACCGTCGTCGGAGCGGCCATGCTCTGGGTCGGTTGGTTCGGCTTCAACGCCGGAAGCCAACTCGGCGCCGACGGAGTCGCGGGCATGGCCATGCTCGTCACGCAACTGGCCACCGCCGCCGCCGTCGTGGCCTGGATGATCGTGGAATGGCTGAAAACCGGCAAACCCACCGCGGTCGGCGTGGCCACCGGAGCGGTCGCCGGTCTCGTGGCCATCACCCCGGCTTCCGGCACCTGCGGACCCATGGGAGCCATTGCCATCGGCATCGCCGCGGGCGTGGGTTGCTACTTTGGTGCCACGGTGCTCAAAAACGCGCTGGGTTACGACGACAGCCTCGACGTCTTCGGGGTCCACGGCATCGGAGGTATCATCGGGGCCCTCCTCACCGGCGTTTTCGCCTCCCAATCCCTCGGCGGAAGTGGAGCTGACGACCTCGTGATCGGAAGCCAGGTTATTACACAATTCAAAAGCATCGTCGTGACCATCCTCTGGAGCGGTGTCGTCTCGACCGTGATTCTCCTTGTCCTCAAAGTCACCATCGGTCTCCGAGTCTCCGAACAAGCCGAGACGGAAGGTCTCGACTCCGCCGATCACGGAGAGAGCGGTTACAGCCTCCACTAACAGAAGAAAAGGCGACGGGCCGGCTCGCTCCCGTTTTCCAACCCCTTCCCTGTCGACGACGCCCCCGGCGGTTCTTTTCCGGCAATCAACAGGCCCTTCAGGCGGGTTCTGGGGGAGGGTTCGAGCAACCCCCAACTCCGCCCTCTACGGAGAAAACCCGTCGGGCCCGCGGTGCCTATGCACCGATCGTGAAAACGCATTTCCATGTCCGCCATTGGGCCGCACAAGATCGCGGGCAGGAGTGCCCGCGCCCCAGTATTTCCCAAACGGGGTGTTGCTCCGCCGCCGCTCAGAGACGACCCCCAGAGATTCGGAGCCTCCTTCCGCCTCCGACGCCCCGTTGGTGCATAGGCACCGTCGGGCCCGAGCCGCTCTCAAGCCGCGCTTGCATCTCCTCAGGGATGGATTATTTTTCACGAATCCTTACTTCCGCCGCCATGAAAGTATCCTTGCTGCGCTTGACTGGTGTCCTCGTTCTGCTCGCCACCCCTGCACCCGCGGCGGTGACCATTGTCGACGCCGTTCGCTTCGTTACGGCGACAGTCAACGAAGTGGTTCTCGAAACCCGCGCTGAAGGCGCGGACGCCACCGGCCTTTTCGATGAGGAGGAAGTGGTGAATGTCGGTCTCAACGGTTCAACCGCGATCGCCACCGCCGGCCAACTCTCGTTCATTGCCGCTGACGCCCTCCTTTTCGAGGCCTCCAACGAAACCGCCATCAACAACGAAACGAGCGTCATCGGCACCGATGCCTTCGCTCCCGTGGAAGCCGTGTCGGATTTCCTGGTCGAGTTCGAGATCACCGGTATTGCCCACACAGCTCATCTTGTCGCCTCGGTTTTCGCCAGCGATGAGTTCGGAGGATTTTCCGAAAGTTTTGTCTCCTTGGAGATCCCACTTGGCGCGGTGCTCCACGCGATCGATACCTCGGATGGAGCCCAGTCTCTCGACGAATCCCTGGTCCTCGATCCCGGTCTCTACCGGCTGAGAGCATCGAGTCGCAGCGAGGACTTCGATGCTGAGTCCTACTTCGCCGGAGGAAACTTTGCCTTCCGCCTTGAACTCGCGCCGATCCCCGAACCTTCTGCGCCTCTGTTGATGGCCCTTCCGGTTCTCGCCTTTCTAATGCGCCGGCGCCGTTCCTCCTGAATTCTGTAAGGAAACGCCATCGGCACACCGGGCAAATCCGCACGCCATGGGAGGCCGGCCCGGCCCCTGCGATGTCGCCGCCCCTTCCTTCCGTGCCGGCCGGACCGGGTCTTCACCGCCGCCGGATCAAGGGTTCCCGCGGCCGCTTCGTTTTCCTCTCTGGCCGCGCCTTCAGCCGTGGAGGTCTCGATGCCGTAACCGCGATAATCGCCCTGAACTTCGCGGTCCTGCTCGTTCAACAACTCTCCCCCGGCTGGTTGGACTCCGACGCCTTCCAGATCTGGCTCACTCAAACATTCGGCCTCAGCCTTGATGGACTTTCTCAAGGCCGTTTCTGGCAATTCGTCACCCATCTGTTCGTGCACGGCGGAAGCCAATCTCCGCTCACCCGCCTCATGCACTTCGCCATGAACATGGCCTTGATCTATGCCGCCGGAAAAGCCCTCATTCCAGAAATCGGGAATCTCGCCGTAGCGGCCCTCTACCTCGTCTCCGGAATCGCCGGCGGTCTGCTCCAGATCCTCCTCATCCCCGATTCCCTCCTCGTCGGAGCTTCCGGCGCCGCGTTTGGTCTGGTTCTCGCCTATACTACGCTATGTCCAGCCGAAGATCTCTACGCCTGGGTTCTCTTCTTTCCGGTCTCTCTGCGCTCTCACACGCTCGGCCGAGCGCTTCTCTGGACCAATCTCTTCTTCACCGCGACCGCTCAGCTTGCTCAAATGTTTCAATGGACCCTCCCCCTCGCCGGCGGGATTGCCCACGCAGCCCACACCGGAGGCTCTCTAGCCGGCTGGCTCATCGCTCGCTGCATCCTCCTGCCGCGCCGCTTCCCCAAATTCACCCGGGAATCGCTGAAAGCAGCGCGCGTCCACAACGATCAGCGCCTCGCCCAAAACCGCGGCAGCAGCGCAGACTCGTGAAACGCATCGCCCTGCTCGCTGGACTCGCGGCCGCGTTTTTCACCGGAGGGATGTTCACCGTTCTGGCCGTCGCCAACGCCGCTCTCCATGCTCCCCAGGGCCGCCGGGCCCTGCACAAAGCTGCCGGTTCCGCACCGGGCCACAGCGTTTCCATCGGGGGAACATTGTTGCTCCCGCCCTTCGGTTGCTACCTCCGGAATCTCAGCATCCGAACCTCTCCCCATCCCCACGGGTCCGAACTTCTCGAGATCCCCTGGGCGCGGATCCGTCCTGCTTGGACCTCCCTGGCCCGCGGACAATTCGTTGTTCGCGAAATGGTCCTTGAGCGCCCGCGCGTCACAGCCTTGCTCGAAGAGGACCGCTTGCGGCTCCCACTGTTCGGATCTCTATCGCTTTCTGACGAGGGTCTCTCCTCGCCCCTGCCCGGCCCCGAATCCTCGCCTCCGCTCCCGCAGCCCCCGGGGCCGGTGCTCCCGGAAGCTCAACCGCCCCCTTCCCAGTCCGCTTCTGCTCAAAATGGCGTCCCAGTCGCACAACCCGCCGAACCTGCCCCGGCCCTCCCTAGGAAGCCGGCGAAAATCACCCGGCTCCCCCTGCGCATCCGGGATGCCCGATTCTCGCTCCGGGGCACAGACGCCGGTCTTCCACCTCTCTGCGTCATCGACGGCATCCAATTCGGCGTGCCCACCAAAGTCAAAGGCGCAGACCCGTCTCACGCCGGCGATGATTTGACGATCCGGCGCATCGATCTCCTCGGACGCACCGTGGTTAGGAATGTCGCCTCTCCCATTGAGCAAAACGCGCAGAACCGGCTTCTCCTCTCCGGCTTGCGCGGCCAGGCTCTCGGAGGAGAGTTGTCAGGACAGTTTCTCGTGGGCCTGCTGGATCCCGGTCTCCCCTTCCTCGGAACGCTCTCCGTCAAAGGGGCCTCCCTGGCCGGCGCCGTGGATCTCCCTTCCCAATGGGGCATCGAGGACACCGAGTTCGAGGGCGTTCTCGAAATCAAGGGGCTAGCGCGCCGTCCCGCTTCCCTCTCCGGTCAGGCCCTGGCTCGCATCATCGAGGAACCGCCTCCCGGCCTTCCCGGAGGAACGTTGATCCGCGGTCACCTTCACAGCCGCTTGTCTGCTGGAACCGTCTCCGTCGACGACGCCTACTTCGCCAGCCCTCGAGTCGAATTCCGCGCCGCCGGGTTCGCCGATCTCTCCGGGCATCTGCACTTTGCGGTCCGCTCCTTCTTCGGCGAAGGCGGTCAAAGCGCCCTGGAGGAAGCGCGACGACAGCTCTCCAACCAGCCATCCCCGCCGCGCTGGGGCCGGCTCGATGGCAGGGACGACGCCTACCTCGACTGTATCGTGTCCGGCACGCCCCAGGATCTGCGCACCGATCTCCTGGGCCCATCCATGCCCGTGGACCAGGCCCTGACGCTGCTGTTCCGCGCGCCGGACGCCCCCGGCGGCTTCCCTGGCCAAGACCTTCAAAGCGGTGTATCCCCTCCGGAGTCTCGATGAGAGTCATCGCCGGAAGCGCCAAGAAAACCCACCTCCTTGTTCCCCGCGGCATCGTCCGGCCCACCAGCGATCGCGTCCGGGAGGCCGTGTTCTCCATGCTCGGCGAACGTGTCCCCGGAGCGAAAGTCCTTGATCTCTTCGCCGGAACTGGGGCTCTCGGCATCGAAGCTCTCAGCCGGGGAGCGGGCTCCGCCGTTTTCGTCGAAAAAAACCGCCGCGCCGCCCAGAGCATTCGCGCCAACCTCGAACGGACCGGACTCAGCAGCCTGGCGTCCATCGCCTGCGACGATGTCTCGACATGGATGAAACGCAGACCGGCCGGCCCCTTTGATCTCATCTTCGCCGACCCCCCCTACCTGCGAAATGCCGGACCATCCCCCTACGCCGCCGCCCTCCTTCTCTCCCCGGATCTTCCGCGGATGATCGCGCCCGCCGGCCTTCTCGTCCTCGAGTCTCCTCAAAGCCCTGCCCCTGCCGTTGCTCCACCCTGGCGAGTGCGCCACGCCCGCTCCTATGGTGAAACCCTCGTCCAACTCATTGGATTGCCTGATCTTGCAGAGGAGAACTCCGGTCCGTCGTGTTTTTGATCGTCCTTTACAACCTCCTGCTTCCCTTTTTCCTGCTCGCCTCGCTTCCCCGGCTGCTGCGCACGATGCGCCGGCGGGGAGGAGCCTGGAAGGACCTCAAGGAACGCTTCGCCTGTTACCCCCCCGGCCTTCGCGATCGCTTGGCTTCGCTCGAAGGGCCGATTTGGATTCACGCCGTCAGCGTCGGCGAAGTCCTCATAGCCGCCCGCCTCATCGAATCCCTCCGCCAGCTCTCCCCTCAAACCCCTATTTTCCTCACCACCACCACCACCACCGGCTACGCCACTGCCCGGCAACGCTTGCCCGATCTCCCCATCGCCCACAGCCCGCTCGATTTGCGGTCCGTCGTCCGCCGGATCCTCGACTGCGTCCGGCCTTCTCAGATCATCCTGACGGAGTCCGAAGTTTGGCCCAACCTGCTCTCTCTCGCTCACGCCCGGCAGATCCCTGTCAGCATCATCAACGCCAGGCTCTCTCCACGTTCCCGCCAACGCTACCTCCGCTTCCGCAGATTCCTCGCTCCGCTCCTCTCCCGGCTCGACCTCGTTTGCGTCCAGGAATCCGCCGACCGCGAACTGTGGATTCAGCTCGGTCTCGATCCCGGCCGCGTCGTCCACACCGGCAGCATCAAGTTCGACCCGTCATCGAGTTCTCACGACGCCCGCCAGATCGCCGAGTTCTCGAAACTGCTCCAATCCATCTGGCCCGGTCCCACCCATGCCCGTGTCCTCCTTGGCAGCAGCCATCAGGGCGAAGAACGTCTCCTGGCCGAAATCGTCGTGGGCCTCCGGACCGAGTTTCCGGACCTCAGCCTCATCGCCGTGCCCCGCCACTTCGAACGCCGGCAAGAAGTGCTCGCCGACCTCGCCGCCGCTCAGATTCCCGTCTTTCTCCGAACCCAGCTTCCCGCCCCCGCGCCGCCCCGTCCGTCCCCCGTCGTCCTCGTCGTCGACACCACCGGCGAACTCCCTTCCTGGTATGCCCTCGCCGACGTCGTTGTCGTCGGAAAGAGTTTTCTGGCCCACGGAGGCCAGAATCCCGTGGAACCTATCCTCGCCGAAAAGCCCGTAGTCACCGGACCGCACATGGAAAACTTTGCAGCCCTGTGCGATATGCTCTTGCGAAACGGAGGTATCCGGCGTGCCACCGACGCCGGAGCCCTCCGCGACGCGCTCCGCGAATTCTTGCGCCAACCCGCCGCCGCGGCCGCTATGGCCGAACGCGGCCGCGCCGTCCTGCAGAACCACGTTGGCGCCACCCGCCGCACCGCCGGCCTCCTCCTCTTCCGTCCCCCCGGCGCCCGGCCGTGATCCCTTTCCTGACCGGTATGCTCGAGAATCCCGTCTGCCCCCCGTCGCGCCCGCTCCGCGCCCTTCGCGCCTTCATCCTATGACGCTTCCCCCTGCCATCACTGTCGAAAACCTTACCAAGATCTACCGCGTCCCCTCCCTCCGCCGTAGCCGCGTCGTCGCTGTCGACCACGTCTCCTTCACCGTCGCCGCCGGAGAAGTCTATGGTCTCATCGGTCCGAACGGATCCGGAAAATCAACGACGATGAAGGCCCTCCTCGGCCTGGTCCGCCCCACCTCCGGTCTCACCCGCATCTTCGGGATCCCCTCCAACCGCGTGGCCAGCCGCTCTCAGGTCGGATTCCTCCCGGAGAACCCCTACTTCTACCGCCACCTCACCGCAGCCGAAACCCTCATTTTCTACGGACGTCTCTGCCGCCTCGACCGGCGTCTCCTCCGGCGACGCAGCGAAGAACTCCTCGAACTCGTCGGCCTCGAAGAAGCGCGCAACAGGAGGCTCGCCGGCTTCTCCAAGGGCATGCTTCAACGCATCGGACTCGCCCAGGCCCTCGTTCAGGATCCCCGCCTCCTGGTTCTCGACGAACCCACCGCCGGTGTCGACCCGGCCGGATCCCGCGGAATCCGCGATCTCATTGTCACTCTTCGCGACCGCGGCATAACCGTCATCCTCTGTTCCCATCTTCTCGAACAAGTTCAGGAAGTCTGCGACCGCGTCGGCATTATGCACCGCGGCCGCCTCGTCCGCGAAGGTCCGCTGGCCGATCTCGTCTCCTTGCAAAACCAAACCGAAGTCGTCCTCGAAAACGCCGGCCCAGCTCTCATCCAAGATATACAGGACCTCGTCCAACATTCGTCCGGACCGGCTCGCCTGCTCCGGATCGGAAACCCCCGCGCCAGCCTCGAGGAGTTCTTCCTCGCGGAAACCCAGCGCCAAGAAGAGAAACCCTCTCACGACGCATGATCTCGCCTTCTCCCCAGACCGGGAACCCTCGAATCCAGCAGCCCGGCTTTTCCCCAGTCCGGATCCTGGCCCTCGCCGCAAGCGCCTTCACCCAACTCACCCGGATGAAGGTCTTCTACTTCCTCCTCGTCTTCGGCCTCGTCGTGCTGGGAGCATCCCTCTTCGTCCACCAGATCACCGACCAGGGTCTCGAGCGTGGTTTCGAGGCCCGCATCGCCCAACAGCTCAAGGTCCTCAAAGACATGTCGACAGCCGCCATGAGCGTCTTCGCCTCGCTCTTCGCCATCGCCGCCACCGCCCTGCTCCTGCCCGGCGACGCCGAGAGCCGAACCCTCTACACCATCCTCGCCAAACCCGTTCCCCGCCACGAATACCTAACCGGAAAATACCTCGGAGTGCTCGCCGTCATCATCGTCATTCTCGCAGCCATGTCCGCCATTTTCGCCGTCATCCTGGCTTTGCAACAGCAAGCGCTACTCCACAAGGAGCTGTCCTGGATGGGCGATCCCGACCCCGAAACCCTCGAAAGCCTCCACACCGCCTTGCGCCAACACGGTCTCAACCCCTCTCTCTTTTCCGCCGTCGCCGCCATCTTCCTCAAAGCCGCCGTCGTCGCCGCAGTCACCCTCTTTCTCTCCACCTTCGCTTCGTCCTCACTCTTCACCATGATCGCCGGGTTCGCCGTCTTCGTCATCGGTCATCTCCTGCCTCTGGCCATCGACTACTGGACCCAAGTCCTGCATCTCGAAGGCCCCGGCCTGTTCTTCACTGGCGTCCTTTCCGTCCTCGTGCCCAACTTTCAGGCCTTCGACATTGTCGATCCCGTGCTCTCCGGCGAACCGCTTCCCCCAGGCCTCCTCCCGCGGCTTTCCGCGCTCGCCGCCGGTTACGCCGCCACCTTCCTCCTCATGAGCAGTTTCGTGTTTTCCGCTCGCGAACTCTAACGTTCTCAAACCGGGTGACTCGCGCCTTCCTTCTCGCCACCCTCGCGCTCGCTGCCTTCGGCCTCGTCCGCCTCCCCTGGGAGGCCCGGATTGAGGCCAGCCTGCGCGCCGCCGGTTTCCGCGAAAGCCGGCTCGGTCTGGATCTCCGGCAACAAGCCGGACAACTCGGTTTCGCCGTCGCCCTCGGCGGCTTCCGCTCCCTGGCGGCCAGCGGACTGAGCCTCCGCGCCGATCTGGCTTTCGAGGACGGCGATTGGGATCGGCTCTTGCGCCTGCATCAAATCATCACCAAACTGCTGCCCACCCATCTGGGCTACTGGGAAACCGCTCACCGTCACTTTGCTTACGATGTGCCCGCCTACTACCGGGATCACGCGCCCGGTCTCTCCGAAGGCGAACGCATCCGCTACGGCGTCGTCGCCATCCGCCACGGTGAACAGTTGTTGCGCGACGGCATCCGGAGCCATCCGCAATCTTGGCGCCTCTATTTCGCCCTCGGCGCCCTGCGCCGGAACAGGCTCGCCGATCCCTGCGGTGCTGCCGGCGCCCTCGCCGAAGCCGCACGCCAACCCGGCGCTCCAGCCTACGTGCCCCGCTTCCACGCCTACGCCCTCTCCGAATGCCCCGGCCGGGAATCCGAAGCCTATACCCTGCTCCGCCGCCTCTACGACGCCGGACCCGTCCACCGAAAACCCACGCTCATTCAAAAACTCCGCGAACTCGAAGCCGTCCTCGGCCTCCCTGCTGCCGCAGAATTCCAAGAATCCCCATGAACGAGACCGGCTCGCCCCGGTTGCAGGAACCTTCGGCCGGTGGTAAGCCTGGGCAATTCTCCCCTCCCGGAATGAAGTTCGCCATCTTCGGAGACGTGCACGCCAACCTGGAAGCGCTCGAACGCGTGCTCGAGGACGCCCGCTCCGAAGGCTGCACCCACTTCGTCTGTATCGGCGACGTCGTCGGCTACAACGCCAACCCTGCGGAATGCCTCGGCATCATCCGCGATCTGGGCTGTCCCGTGGTCAAGGGAAACCACGACGAAGAAGCCTCCTCCGATCATCCCATCGAAGGTCTCAATCCTCTCGCCCAACTCGCCCTCGAATGGACCCGCCGGGCTCTGTCCGACGAAGACAAAGAATGGCTGCGCCGCCTCAAGCTCCAACGCCAGGTCCAGGACTTCACCATCGTCCATGCCACTCTCGACAGCCCCGGCTCCTGGACCTACGTGACCAATCGCTTCCACGCTCTCATCAGTTTCAATTATCAATTCACCCAGGTCTGCTTCCACGGTCATACCCATACCCCGCGCATCTTCGTGAAGAGCGACCGGGTCGAGGAAATTCCCGTCGCCCCGCTCCATCTCCGCTCTTCCTGCAAATACTTCATCAACGCCGGCAGCGTCGGCCAGCCTCGCGACGGCGATTGGAGGGCCTCTTACGCCGTCTATAATGATGAAGCCGGAACCGTCGAGATCCGCAGGCTCGAATACGATCTCGACACCGCTCAAGAGAAAATCCACCGGGCCGGTTTACCCGACATGCTCGCTGCCCGTCTCGCCGTCGGAAGGTAAACCGCCTTGAGCCCGCCCCTTGACCTCTCCCGCTGCCGGAATCTCCTTTTCGTCAAACCGAGTTCCTTCGGCGACATCGTCCACGCCTTGCCCAGTCTCGAGTCTCTGGCGCGGGCCTATCCCCACCTTCGCATCCACTGGGTCGCCAATACGGAATGGGTTCCCCTTCTCGAAGGCAACCCTGCCCTCTCCAGCGTGATCCCCTTTCCCCGGAGCCGGCTGCGCGGCGCAGCCTCCGCGCCTGGGTTCCTTCGCTGGACCCGCGCCCTTCGCCAATCCGGATCCTGGGACGCCGCCCTCGACCTCCAAGGCCTCCTGCGCAGCGCTTTCATCGCCGTCGGGAGCGCCGCGCCCGTTCGCATCGGAGCCTCCAACGCCCGCGAAGGCGCCCGCCTTTTCTACAATCGCATCATCCGCGTCCACCCCTCCGCCCACGCCGTCCACCGATATCTGGAGGTCGTCCGCGGCCTCGGAGCGCAGCCAGCTCATCCCTCCTCGAACCCCTGGCTTCCCTCGGGCGACCCTCTCCCCCCAGACCTCTCCGAGCCGACTCCCCCTTTCGTCCTCTTCCATCCCTTCAGCCGCGGAGATGGAAAATCCCTCACACTCCCTCAAGTTACCCGTTTTTGCGCCGCACTCCACGAAGCCCGCCTTCCCGTCGTCCTCGCCGGCGCTCTGTCGCAAGATTCCAGCATCCCCGATTTGCCCGGGAACACCTGCAATCTGATCAATCACACGACCATTCCCCAACTCATCCGCCTCCTGCGCCGCTCTTCCGCCGTCGTCAGCGTGGACAGCGGTCCCATGCATCTCGCCGCCGCCCTCGGCCTCCCTCTGCTCGGCATCCACACCTGGTCCGATCCGCGCCAGGTCGGACCCTGCCGTGATTCCGCCTTGGTTTGGAGAGGCGGCTGTATCCGTCCCGTCGGCGATCTGCCTCCGCCCGCCGTCCCCCTGGCCTGCACACCTCTCGCTGATCCGGACATCGACGCCATCGCCGCCTGGGCCATCGATACGGCGCCCAGTCCCATCCCGTGACCCGCCGGCCCCGCCATATCCCGGGCGTCCCGGGACTCTTCGCCCTCGGGTCCTTCGCGCTGCGCTGCCACCTCCTGGTTGAAAACACTCAAGCCGTTCTTGTGGACACCGGCTTCCTCGCCGAATATCGCATCGTTAGGAACACCCTCCGGCGGCTAGGGCTCGACCTCGATGCCCTCCAGGCCCTCCTCCTCACCCACGGACATCTCGATCACACCGCCCGCCTGGCCTGGTTTCAAGATCGCCTCCCGAATCTTCCCATCTACCTCCATCCCCTCGACCAGGACCACGCTCGCGGCGCCTTCTCCTACTCCGGAACGGCTCGCTGGTGCGGCCGCCTCGAAGCTGCTGGCCGGTTCCTCACCGGATTCCGGCCGGGCAACCCCACCCATCAACTGCACGATGGCCAAATCCTCTCCTGGTGGGGCGGCCTCGAAGTCGTTCATCTGCCCGGGCACACCGCCGGCCACTGCGGCTTCTACAGCCGCCGCCACGATCTGCTCCTCTCCGGGGATCTCTTCGCCTCCTACCCTTGGAGCACCTACCTGCCGCCGGCCATCCTCAACAGTTGCCCGCAACATTTCCCCGGTTCCCTCCAACGCGTCCGCGACCTCTCTCCAAGGCGTCTGCTTCCTAACCACAGCGATACGGTCGATCCGGAACTCCTGGCAAGCCGCTTCCGCCGCGCCTTCGGCGCCTGATCCACACGCAGAATGCCTTTCCTCCGCCCCCCGATTCGCATAGTCTCAAGTCATGAACACGACCCCACGCCGCACCTTCCTCAAGGCCGCGGGAGCCGCCACCCTCCCTTCCTGGATCTCGCGCGCCTCCGCCAACCAAGCCTCCAATCGCGTCGCCGTTGCCCTCATCGGCCCCGGCGGCATGGGATCCAATCACCTGCGCCTCCTCGCCGCGCGCGACGATGTCGAGGTCGCTTGGGTCTGCGACCCGGATGCCAACCGCAAGGCGGAAGCCGCCCGCACCGTCCTCGACCTCGCCGGCCGCGCTCCGCAGGAATCGTCCGATCTGCGCCGCGCCCTCGAAGACCCCCGGGTCGACGCCGTCTTCATCGCCACCCCCGATCATTGGCATGCGCCCGCCGCCATCCTCGCCTGCGACGCCGGCAAGCACGTCTACGTCGAAAAGCCCGCCTCCCACAACTTCCGCGAAGGCCAGCTCCTGGTGGAAGCCGCCCGGCGCACCGGCCGAATCATCCAGACCGGCACCCAAAGCCGCAGTTCCGAACCCATGCGCGAAGTCATCCAGCGCATTCGCGAAGGAGCCATCGGTGAAGTCGTCACCGCTCGCGTCTGGAACAGCCAGCGCCGCTCCCAGATCGGTCGCGCCCAGCCCGAAGCGCCGCCGGACTATCTCGACTTCGACCTCTGGCTCGGCCCCGCCCCCGCCGTCCCCTACCGCCCCAATCTCCTCCCCTCCATCTGGCGCTGGTGGCGCGATTTCGGCTGCGGCGATATCGGCAACGATGGCGTTCATGACCTCGATATCGCCCGTTGGGGCCTCGGAACGGCCCATCATCCCCTCCGCATCGCCGCCCTCGGCGGCAAGTACATGTTCGACGACGACATGCAATGGCCTGACACCCAAACCGCGATCTTCGAGTTCGACCCTGCGGATGGAGCCGGACATCCCCGTCAGATCCTCTTCGAACAGCGTATTTGGTCGCCTTATTTTCAGGAAAATGCCGAAAACGGCGTCGTGTTCCACGGATCCCAGGGATCGCTCTGGCTGGCCAAGAACGCGGGATGGAAACTCTACGGCGAACGCAACGCCCTCATCGAAGAACGGCAATGTCAGCCTGACCTCGCCGCTCACCACCAGAACTTCCTCGATGCCTTGCGGGGCGAAGCCGTCCCCAACTGCGATGCCGCGGAAGGTCACGCTTCCGCCGCGCTCTGTCACTTCGCAAACATCGCCACCCGCCTGCAACGCACTCTCCACTTCGAGCCCGCCTCGGAAACCATCTCCGGAGACGAGGAAGCCGCCGCTCTGCTCCGCCGCAGCTATCGCGACCACTGGGCCCGGCCCGCCGGGGCCTGACAGGAGCCGCGTCAGAATTCCTCACGCTTGCATCTGGTAGAGTTGCCGCACCGCCCGGGCCAGGCACACCTCCAGGTGGCGGTCCAACAGCTCGCCCATCGTCCGGCAGGCGCCGAAACGCAACGTCCGGTGGTGTTCCGCCAACTCGTCCGCTAACTGACGAATCTTTTCCGCCGTCGAAATGTCCGCATCCCGCATGCAGCGGTTCAAATGGTCGTAGCGGCTCCGCGAAGCCCGCAATCGCCGGGCCATCAAGGTCCGTTCCTCATGGCGGTACTGCCGCAGCGTCGCATTGTTCAGCAGCTCCCTCACCATGTCCACGATCGGACTGTTGTTCGTCCACAAATAGGGGAAATAGTGGTTGCAGGGCCCTTCATAACTCTGCTGATCGAAATCGATCGCTCGAATGCGATACTGCTCGTCCTCAAAGTCCGGTGTGATGTCCACCACGTAGTTCTGACTCCGCATATCCCCGAGCAAACGCACGAAACAGCGCTCGTTGAACTTCACGAATTCCTTGGCGATCCGGACCCGGTTCAGGCCCGCCCGTCCCAAGTGCTGCCGCATGAACTGGTCCCCGGGAACTCCCGCGATATGCTCCTCCACCAGCGTGTCTCCGCGCACCATATACCCCATTCGGTTAGGCGATAAAATATGTTCCAGCTCCAGCCCGAAAATCCGCGAGGCATCCGCGCGTTTCACGTAGAAATGATCGTGGTTGTCGTTGAAATGATTGACGATCCGAATCCGAAAGGGTTGTGAATTCCCGAATTCACAAAAATCCACCCGCGCGACCGATAAATGTTCCATCACGGAAATGTCGCCGTCGGTCTTCATCGCCGAGTATGCCAGACACAGCGCCCGGTTCACGACCCGCAACCGCTCCGAGTCGTAAACCAGCGTCAACCAAGACCCACCCCGCGCCGCCGGCGAGTCTTCGACCGGGTAATACTCTCGAAAATCCAAGAGATCCTCGTAATCCACCGGAACCTCGGAAAGCCGGCCGTAGCGTTCCAGATAACGCCGGAGACCGCTGTCGACGGGAAATGGAGGCTTGCGCCGGGAAATTTGATTCGCCGTCATCTCGCGATCATATCAATAACCGAAATAGAGGCGGCAGAAAAATACCGCCGCGATGATGCCAGCCGCGTCCGCCAGCAGCCCAGCCGCTGCCGCATGTCGCGTCTTGCGAATACTCACCGAACCGAAATACACCGCCAACACGTAAAACGTAGTCTCCGTTGAGCCGAACATCGTCGCCGCCGTGTGCTTCACCCCGTCGGCCAAATCCGGACGGGCCGCAATCTCCGCCAGCAGCCCCACCGAAGCTCCGCCGCTCAAAGGACGCATCACCGCCATCGGCAACAAGTCCACCGGAAACCCAACAAACGCCAGCGCCGGTCCCAGAACTTTTCCCAGCAGCGCCAAGGCCCCCGAATCCCGGAACAATCCCATGGCCACCAGCATCGCCACCAGATAGGGCATGATCCGCAGCGCCACCTGAAATCCCTCTTTCGCCCCGTCCACAAACAGCTCGAACACCGGGAGCCGCCGCACCCAGGCATACCCAACGATCACAAAGAAAACGTAGGGGATCGCCATGGCTGCTGCCGCGTTGAAAAAACGCCGTGCCGGCGACTCGGCTTCTCCTGCACCCGCCGCGCTCTCGATCGCCCCGCCCAGCCACACCCGCACCGTCTCGCTCCACCCAGGATTCAGCTCCAAAAGAAGCGCCGCAAATCCAAAACTTGCAGCCGTCGCGGCGAAGGCCATCAACCGGCCTCGCGACACCGGAGGCGGGAGGCTTGAGGAGGCCTCCACAGGCCCTTCCCTCGCCGTTTCGTCTCCCCCGGAAACCGCCGTCGCGGCCGGCGCGACCCGAAACCACGGCAGACGTTCCAAGATCTTCACCGCCGCGATCGCCGCCGCCGTGGAACAAAGTGTGGCGCCCAACGCCGTGATCACGATCCTCTCCGGATTCGACACGCCGGCTGTGGCCAACACCGCTATCGCCGTCGCTGGAATCAACGTCACCGAACTGGTGTTGATCGCAAGAAAGGTGCACATCGCGTTGCTGGCGGTCCCAGGCCGCGGGTTGATCTTTTCCAATTCGGCCATGGCCTTCAATCCCAGCGGAGTCGCTGCGTTTCCAATCCCCAACATGTTCGCGGCGAAGTTCATCACCATCGCTCCGGAAGCGGGATGACCTCGCGGCACATCGGGGAAGAGCAGCCGCATTCCCGGGGACAGCAAGCGCGCCAACGAGCGCACCATCCCTGAAGCCTCCGCCAGTTTCATCATGCCCAGCCAGAGCATGAGGATGCCGGCCAGCGGCAAGGCCGTCTTCATCACCGCCGCCTCGGCCATCCCAAAGGCCGTCTCGGTCAAGCTCGATTCGCCCGAATAGGCCCCCGTCAATCCACCCACCACCACTGCGGTCAGGATGAGAATGGCCCAGATGGCGTTGAGCATGTTCTTGCCTACTCAAAAAGGCGCTGCACGCGCCACTCCCAAATCGAGCCTATCAAGGATGGACCCCGGCCGAAGGTCCTGGAGATTGCGCAAATGTCGCGCCTCCCCGATACTCGGACTATGAAATGGTCTTTCCGATTAGTCACCATCGCGGGCACCGAACTCCGCGTGCACGTCACCTTTCTCCTACTCCTTCTTTGGGTCGTCATTTCCTTCAGCGCAGGCGGAAAACCCGACTTGGCCCTCGGAGCCCTGGTTTTCATTTGCGCCCTCTTCCTCTGCGTCATCCTTCACGAGTTCGGCCACGTTTTCGCGGCCCGCCGCTACGGCATCCGCACCCCCGACATCACCCTGCTGCCCATCGGAGGCGTCGCCCGGCTCGAACGTATGCCCCGCAAACCGGAGCAAGAACTCGTCGTCGCCCTCGCCGGTCCCCTGGTCAACGTCGCCATCGCCCTGATCCTTTTTCTCATCCTCCGCGTTGTCCCCAATCTCGATTTGACCTTCCAATTAACCTCCCCCCGCGGTCTCGCTGTGAGTCTCATGGCCGTGAACATCTGGCTTGTCCTCTTCAATCTCATCCCCGCCTTCCCCATGGACGGCGGTCGCGTCTTCCGCGCCCTCCTCGCCACCAAACTCGGATATGCTCGCGCCACCGACATCGCCGCGACCGTCGGTCAGGGCATCGCCCTTGTCGGCGGAGTCTTCGCTTTCACACACAGTCACCTCATCCTCCTCCTCGTCGCCGTCTTCATCTTCATCGCCGCCGGCCAAGAAGCCTCGTTCACCCGTTACCGGGAATCCACCCGCGGTCTCCCTGCTTCCGCCGCCATGGTTACCCGCTTCCGCAGCCTCGAGCGCTCGTCCACCTTGCAGGATGCCATCCTACTCCTCCTCAGCGGCTTTCAACACGACTTCCCCGTCGTTGACGGCGAGGGTCATGTCATCGGCATACTCACTCGCACCGACCTCATTTCAGCCCTGTCCGAACATGGCAAAACCCACCCTGTTTCCGCGGTCATGCGAGAAGCGCCGCCGCCCGTCGAGGCGCACACCTGTCTCTCCGACGCCCTCGACCAACTCAGCGCCGCGCAGGTCGGCACCATCCCCGTCATTGACGACGCCACCGGCCGACTCGTCGGCATTCTCACCTCGGAAAACACCGGCGAACTCCTCATGGTTCGGAGCGCTCTCTCACGGCAAGGCGATACTGCGCTCCCTCCCGGCTCCTCGGAATCCTGCACGCCCGGCAAAGCCTGATCGACCGCCATACTCCTGCCGGCGCCGTTTCGCCGGGAACCGCTGCGAAATCAACTCGCCCTAAACGCGGAACACCCGACGGCGCCTTCCCCGAGGTCTAACCGCCCGGAAGCACAGCCACTCGAAGAAATGCGGAATCGCCTTCCTCCAGCAGTTCCGCGATCCCGATGTTGACGATGGTGCTTTGATGTCCCAACAAGTCCGGTTCGGACAACGAGAGCGTCGTGACAGCGACAGGACGCCAGGGTCCCTCGAGACTCCCGGCAGCCTCGATCCTGTAAAGTATCCCCTCCGCCCAAAGGCCCGCCAAGCGGCGGTAGTCTAAACGCCAACTCACGCCGTCTCCTCCCGAACTTCTCGACAGAGAAACGCGCGGAATCGAGCCGGAGTCCCACGCGTTTCCCCCGAAATAGAATTCGTCCAGATTGGAAGCGCCATCCCCATCGGCATCGGCGCCCGCCTCCAAAGCATCTGGACTGCTGTCCGGCGGGCGTGTTGCGAGGATCCATTCGCCGAATCCCGCCGGAGCGGGATCCGCGCTGACGTCTGCCTCCAACACCGCCAGGAAGAGCATGTCTGAACTGGCAATGCTCTCATTCATTCCGCGAATCGCGAGGATGTTCTCGCCAGGCTGGATCTGATTGCGGAATGCGGTCAAATCCAGGGTGTGGTAAAGGACAGCGAGATAGTGTAGATGACGGGAGAGGGCGGGCCATCGTGCAGATACTCGCTGGGCAGGTAAACGTCGTACGAGAATTGGGGCAGGCTGACGCAAGCCGCCTCGCCGCGTTCGCTGGGCTCGACTGGGTAATCGCGATCGGCTGCCGGCGACTCCGGCAGGCAGGCAAACCCAAACCCGGCGGCAAGAATCCCCGTTAGTCTCGGATTCATCTCCAACAGGCGCGAACCTGGCATCGGGTCCCGGGTACTCAAGAACGCTCTGGAGTCAAGGCGAATTCCGCGGCGCCCGGGCGCTTTCTATCACAAGTTCCGAATATCTTGTGCGGGAGTCCATAAGACGGCGAAAGACGAGATCCTCTGCGACGCCAAGCACGATTTCGGCGGTCGTGTAGACCGCTGAGCCTTCGCACAAATGTCCGCCAAGGACGGAACCCGAAGCGCCCGCCAACAGAATGTGCAGATGGAGACCGTGTTGAGAAATCGTGCCCGAGAGGCCCAAGATCTCGAATGGACCTTCGAGAGTCGCTGGCGTCGCCTGTCCAGCGAAACGCAGAACGGCCATTTGCAGACTCCCCACGCAGGTCAGAACCCACGCGGCCTGGATTCCCTGTCGACGGCAATACGTCAAGAGTCCGGACCGCAGATCGGAACCGGGCTGCAGACGAAGTGCGGAGACATGCATGACGGAGGGACTTGCCGGAATGATGGACGGCCACGGTCCGTCTTGCCAGCAGGATCGAGTATCCTCTACCTGTATCTCATGACCAGCAAGCACGCCGGAAGAAGCGTGGACCCAGTTGGAATGCGCTGGGTCTCGAACCGCGAGTCGAGACTTCTCCAGGGATAACCCCGGTACAGCGGAATCGAGAAGGTCGCGGCATGCGGAGCGTCGACAATCCTCGCCTGCCATTTTTGAGAGGCCAGAATGCCGACTGTGAGTCTATCCATAGTAAAGATTGCTACCCATGGAGATGACAGGGAGGACGCCGCCGCTGGCGTATCGAAAGGGAAAGTCTGGTGATGAATGCTTTAGCTCCTCCTTGCCGTTCTCGAACAGGATTCGATCGATCTTCCTTTGCAAGCCCTGCGCTCGAGGCGAAAAGCGGTGGATTTGCTTCTGAACATGCGCCTTGGCGCTCCGATGCCAAATAGCGGGCGTTTTCGGACCGAACTTCAAACGTAATCGCGCCCCTTGTCCGGAGCCGTTCTTCTTCAGCGTAAATTCGTGGACCAGCACCTGGAGAAACTGGTTCTCGGCGGCTTCCAGAGCGAGGACATGAGGCGCCCGGTCCGATATTGTTTCCTTCATGGCTCTCTATGATAAAGCCGTCAGGCAAGGCATCGAAAGCATAAACTTCAGGATTCCAACGGACGGTGGCCGAGGGCGTCTGCGGAAATCTTGACGAAGCGCCACGCCTTCGTCATTCTGACACCTTCTCACGATCTGACACGGCGCCGGCAGCAACTCAGGTGTACCTCATGCCTTACGAACTCTTCATCTCCTACTCCCGTAAGGAGAACGACCCGCAACAGCCCAGGGAAGGGCGCGGCGTGGAATTCGGTCCATACAACTGGCGTTTTCGCGTGATCGCGCCCGTCGTGGCCGCACGACTGCGGTTTGCCATGCTCCTGCGCGGAGGCTTCCAGGCTATCGCCGTGGTGTGTCTGGCGATCGGACAGGTTTTCGTGATCGCGGCACTCGTCGCATCCCTATGGCGATTGGCGCGACGGAAAAGGAGCGTTGGGTCTGTCAACCACAGTACTCTCGGCACGATTTCACTTTTCCAATTTTTAGGGCTTTACTTTTCCAGCCAGGGTCAGATGACTAACTCATACACGATGCTAAACGCTCCGTTTTTTGCGGAATTCCATCCTCTCGACGTTCAGAGATAACGTTCACCCGTTTGGCAAGGGCCACCCATGGGATTTCTTCACTGGCTCCGGCAACGATTTAGCAGCAAGTCGCGTCCGCCTTCCAACGCCGGGGCGTCAGAGGCGGGACCGTCGTCGACGCCTTCGGTGACCTCTGGCTCCGAGGTTCTAGCCCCTTCGTCCCCTCCACCACAGGAAACCCGGCGCACCGCGCCGGCCGAGCGCGTCATCCGCGTGTTCGTCTCCTCCACGTTTCGCGACATGATGCGAGAGCGCGATCTGCTCGTGAAGGAAGTCTTTCCCGAGCTGCGCCGGAAGTGCGCCAAACGCTTCGTCACCTTCACCGAGGTAGACCTGCGCTGGGGTATCACGGAAGAACAGGCCAATGAAGGCCAGGTCCTGCCGCTCATTCTGGCCGAGATCGAGCGCAGCCGGCCTTATTTCATCGGGGTGCTGGGCGAACGCTACGGCTGGATCCCGGACACCATCCGG
>DATKCT010000017.1:0-26717 GCA_035513055.1 Verrucomicrobiales bacterium
GAACCACAGGGAGAACTTGTGTTTGAACTCCTGCATGAAGCGCGAGAGCTCAAAGAGGCGTTCCCGCACCGATCCGGCGATTTCGGCCAAGCGGCCGGCGTCGCCATCGGCCTGGCACTGGACCCCTCGCGCCCAGTTGTCCACTTTTATTTGGTGTCTGACACATTATAGTACAGAGGCGTTGCAGGAAGTCCTCCTGGGTCCAACCGGCCAGGGCCCGTTCTACCCTGGACCCGGCCGCGCCCGTCTGTCAATGTTTTAATATAGTGTCTGACACATTATGTAACAGGAGGTGGAAGTGGTTGCCCAGGCAGCACCAGGCCAGGGTGCGCAGGCCGCTCAAGCGCAGTTGTCTGCGCAGCAGGGTGCGGAAGACTCCCGTTCGCTCTCGCCGAAGACGATGTGACGGCCGGCGAAACGGGAGACGACGTGATAGCAATGGGTCTGCCCCTTGGGACCGAGCAGGAAGCGGCGCAGCTTTCTCATGCCGCCACCCTGGACCCCTCGTGCCCGTTCGTCAAATTTTTTATTCGGTGTCTGACACAATATGAGCCGCATTGCCCGCCGGCTGCGAAACGTTATCTCGAGACCGGGCCCCTCAGCAGCTCGTAGCCCAATACGCTGAGACCATAGAGCGCAGCGGTTTCCGTCCGAAGCACGATCGGACCAAGCGTCAGCGGCTGACAGCCAGCCTGCAAGGCGCGGGACATCTCCGCAGGCGTAAAATCTCCTTCCGGGCCGATCAACACCAAGGCGCTCCCGGGTCTCCGCCCGTGCACGTCTTGGTAATCATCGAGAATCGCCGGCAAAGGCCGCGCCCCCTCCTGGAGAGAGGCCACCAAACACAATTCCGCGGGGAGTTCCTCACCCAGAAAGCTCGAAACGGCTACCGGTTCCCGCACCACGGGCGCCCAGTTCTGACCACTCTGTTTGCAGGCTTCCACCGCAACCCGGTTCCATTTGGCCTGCCGCCGCCGTGCCTCGGCAGCATCGAAGCGCACCACCGACCGATCCGACAACAGGGGGATGACCTCGGCGGCGCCCAGTTCCGTAGCCTTCTCCAGGACAAAATCCATTCGCTTGCCCTTGATCACAGCCTGCGCCAAGACCAATCGCGCCGCCAGGGGCGGACTCCGAAGTATCCCCTGCACATCTAGTTCCACACGGTAGCGGTCCGCCGACCGGATCCGCGCTGTCGCCTCCTGTCCCTTTCCGTTGAATACAACGATTTTATCCCCTTCCCTCCGCCGCAGCACCTCAAGGCAGTGATAGGCCTCGGCTCCCTCCAACACCATGTTGGCAGGACGCCATTCGTCCGGCGGAACGTAAAAGCGGCTCATGCCCATGCCATCACACGCCCTTGGCCACTCCTCCTTCTAACTAAAGAACTTCTTGGCCTTCTCGAAAAACGATTCGTGTAGCGGCGCGTTCTCCTCTCCGCAAGAGTCACAGAACTCTTGCAGCTTGCGCTTCTGCTCCGCGTTAAGACGGGACGGCACTTCGACGTGGACTCGCACGTGCAAATCTCCCTTCCGGCTCGCTGCGAGATCGTAAATCCCCTTGCCCTTGAGCCGAAACACCGTTCCTCCCTGGGTTCCAGGAGGCACCCGGACCGAGGCGCGCCCCTCCAGCGTGGGCACCACCAATTCCCCACCCAATGCGGCCTTTCCGAAGGACAGAGGCACTTCGCAAAACAAATCGTCGTCGCGCCGTTCAAAGACCGGGTGGGGTTTGATGTGAACCACGACATACAAATTGCCCGACGCCCCGCCCCGCAGTCCCGCATCGCCGCTGCCCGACGAGCGCAATTGCACGCCATCGCCAATCCCGGCCGGTATCTTGAGCTTGATCCGGCTCACTTCGCTTTTGCGTCCCTCGCCGTGACACTCCGAACAAGGCTCGGAAATCATCCTCCCGGCGCCCCGGCAGGCGGGACAGGTCTGCTGCAATTGGAAGAACCCTCGCGAAGACAGAATGTGCCCGGCTCCGCCGCAGGTGCTGCAGATGACTTCGCGCCCGCCCGGTCCCACCCCCGTGGCGCCGCATTGGGAACACGCCGATTCCTTTTCCAATTCCAACGACTTTTCCACGCCGTTGGCCGCTTCCTCCAAGGTTATCTCCAGATCGTAGCGCAAATCGGATCCCCGCGTCCGCATCGGACCGCGCCCTCGCCCGCCGCCGAAGAACTCCTCGAAAATGCCTCCCCCGCCGCCAAAAACCTCTCGAAATACCTCGAAAGGATCGTGAAACCCGCCGCCGCGCCCAAAGCCTGTCCCCCCGCCCGCCGGACCGAAGGCTGCGTGTCCGTAGCGATCGTAAGCTGCGCGCTTATCCGGATCGAAGAGCACCTCGTAAGCTTCCCCCACTTCCTTGAACTGCTCGTCCGCCTTGCGGTCCCCGGGATTTTTATCCGGGTGATGCTTCACCGCAAGCTTGCGGTAAGCCTTCTTGATGGCGTCCTGACTAGCTCCGCGTTCGACGTGGAGCACCTCGTAGTAGTCCCGCTTGCCTGCCATCACATCCATTCCAATGCCCCAATTTCAGAAGCGCCCTACTCCGTGGTCCTTCCAGATCCGCGATCTTCCCCTGATCCTCGGGAAACGACGACGGCGGCCGGACGCAGCAGGCGGTCTCCCAACTGATATCCCTTGCGCAACTGCCGCAAGACGAGTCCCTCGGAAAGCTCCACATCCTCTTCCTGACCCACGGCTTCGTGCCGGTTCGGATCGAAAGGATCACCCGGCGCCGCGTCGATGGTCTGCACCCGTTGTCCTTCCAGGAACAGCTCAAGTTGGCGCGCGATCATCTCCATTCCCAAAACCACGCCCGCGGGGTCGGTAGCCTGCCGGGCCGCCTGAAGTCCAAGCTCGAAATGATCCAACACTGCCAGGAGTTCGCCCAGTAACCGTTCGTTGGCGTAGCGCATGGCCTCCGACTGCTCGCGAGCCACACGCTTGCGGTAGTTCTCCAAATCGGCCTGACGGCGTAAGGCAGCGTCTTTCCACCGCTCCGCCTCCTCTTCGAGTTTAGCCATGCGGGTGTTCGCGGGAGCCGAACCTCCACCCGCCGCGCCCTCCCGTTCCGGGTCCGCGCTGCCGCTCCCCCCCTCTGCCGGGTCCTCACCGTTGGCAGAGTCTTGGCCGGATCGTATCCGATCCGCACCCAGCTCCCCTTCCTCCCAATCCTCGATTTCGCCTTGCACTGACTCGCGTTGTTCCATGCTGCTCGCAATCTCAGAGGTTCACGCCCCGCACCGCCCAGGGTGGATCACCTCTTTTCGATGGCGACCAACGTGATGTCGTCGGACTGGGGTTGACCCTCGGTGAAGCCCTCCACCTCAGCAGCCACCCGCGCAAGGACTTTTTCGGCCCCTTCTGCCGCCGCCTCCCCGAACACCGCCCGCATCCGTTCCATTCCAAACTCCTCGCTCCGGGAATTGGCCGCCTCCGTCACTCCATCCGTGTAAAGCAGCAAAACATCTCCGCGTCCCATGAGCAGACGGGCATCGCGCGTGACCCTTTCGAACACGGTCCCTTCGTCCACGCCCACCGCCAGCCCCGGCGCCTGCAATTCTTCCACCTGGCCTGACTCGGCGCGAAAGTGCAGCGGCGGATCGTGACCAGCGCGGGCAAAGACCAGTTCCGAGGTGTCCTTCTCCAAAATGAGATAGACCATGCTGATAAACATGTCTTCTCGCATGTCCGGAAAGATGACGCGGTTGACCGCCGACAACACCGCAGCAGGCGATGGGCTAATACGCGCGTAGGCCCGGAGCACACTGCGCGCCATTGCCATGATCAACGATGCGGGCAACCCCTTGCCGGAGACGTCCGCAATGACCACTCCAAACCTTCCCTCGTCGACTTTGATGAAGTCGTAGTAATCCCCGCTCAACGTGCGCGCCGCCCGGTTCAGAGCGGCCACCCGGTAGTCCTGCAAGTCCGGAAACTCCCGCGGCAGGAGCACCCGCTGCACGTCGCTGGCCATTCGCAGCTCCCGGTCCAGACGCCGCTTCGCTCCAGCTTCCCGGTGCACCATGGAGTTGCCCAAAGTCAGCGCTGACTGCTCCGCCACGGATTTGAAAACGGCGAAATCGTTGACCGTAAAGCGCGGTTTCTCCTCTGGTCCAGTCACCGCAATCACACCTAGGGTCTTCCCTCCAAATTCGAGAGACGCCACCATGGCTTCGACGTCGTTCTCGCCGGCCGAAGTGGCCTTATTTTCCTCTGCCGCCCTCGGACCGCCGGCCTGACGCGCCACAGGAGCCAGATGAATGGGGCGTTTGTCTTTCAAACAGCGCCCGAACACGCCCTCGCTCGCCGATACCGCGGTCATTCTCAGGTAACTGGCGAGAACGCCCGGCCGCTCCTCCTCCTGCTTGGAAATCCCCTCGGGCACCGGAATCAACGAAGGACTGTGCGCACTGAGAAACTGGGGAATCAGATTCTTCTGCCGGCGATCCAAGGTATAAAGCATGCCGCCCTTGGCCCCGACCACGTCGCGGACTCCCTCCACAATGTGCTCCGCCAACACCTTCTCGCTCCGCTCCTTCTGAAGCACTTCCCCTAAATGGTGGAGAAACTTGAACATCCGGTGCTCCTCCGTCACGATCGCCCTGCGCTTCTCACGCAAAGACTGGATTCTGTGCCGTTGACGCGAAACGACGATCGCAAGATACAAGGCAATCGCCGCGGCGAGAACCGCCGCAACCGCCGCGGTGATGGCGGCGGCTACCATCGGCTCAGATTCAAACCCATCCCTTCTTAAACCGGCGGCGGCCTCTATCCGCGCGCCGATTTCACGTCTGCCCGGAGAAACTCGATGACGTCCTGAAATTTCTCGGCGTTGTGTTCGCCCAGCTCGGCCAGCGCCTGATGTGCTTCCAGCATTACTTGCGCCTTCTCTTCCCTGCAGGGTAAGTTGTCCGTCTCCGAACGCCAGCAGCGCAAACTCTCGACGGCCCGCTTCCGGATCTCCGGCCAGAGGATCGCCGCAGCATCTACGACGAGGACCGCGTCCAGGCCAAGATTGCGGAGGAGACGGAGGTTGCGCTCGTTGGCGCCGACGATTCCCACCTGCCCCTCCCGGTTCATGAGGCGCGTCGCGATGCCCAGAAGCGTCCCCATGAACGTCGAGTCCATGACCGGGCAATCCTCCAGATCAATAAGAAAGAGACGTTTACCCCGATCCATCCACCGGTCCGCCAACCGCTTCAGATAGGGGCTCGTCTCGAACGAACCCCTGCCTAAAGGACGGATCCAAACGGCGTCCTCTATACAGCCAAACAGCATCGGGGAGTCTGACGCGACTGACACAGGTTCAATGGCTGATTCTTAGGACAACTAAGGCATTTTCGCTCCAGGGTCAATCGGCGATGCCAAAAAAACGCTCTCCGCTCCCCCCCCGCTTATTCCCAGAGAAAGGACCGGCGTGAATCCAGCTCCTGGCCATCGCGCCAAAGCGATGCCCGCCAGGCGACAACCCGGCCTTGTGCCCGGTACTCGTCCCCAATCACCCGCACCTTGGTCCGGTTCTTCGGACGCACCTCCACGACTTTCTGATCGATGTGATAAATCTCTTCCCCAGTCCCGGCGCGGCGATAGTCGAATCGCAGAGTCACCGGCCCCAGCCCGGGCCGGGCCTTCCAGAAGAAAGTGTAATATTGGCCCACCCGGCCGCGCACGTCCTCTTTGGTCACGGCGCCGAAAAGCAGATGCTTACGCTCGAACTCCGCCATGGGATCCACTGACGAACCAGCCCATTTCTCGACTTCCCTCAAGTGGTAGTCTTCAACCCGGGTAAAGCCTTCCACCCGCTGCTGCGCCGCACAGCTCGCCCCGGCCAGCGTGAAAGCGGCCAACGCCAACTTCAAAACGCGCGCGAGTGCACCCATCACTACGTCCTTACTCATACTCGACAGCCGTGTCAATCGGCGGCATCCAGCTCGGCGCAATGCCAAGATGCCGGCTTCCTCATGCCCTTTCGTCGCGAGGCGTTGCAAGCCTCTTACGGCCCAGGCTGGGAGAAGCGAACCGGACCGGCAAAGGAGCCGCCTCCCAAGGCTCCGCCTTCCATTGCCATGAGTGCGCGGGCAGGAGTGCCACACTCTATTCTTCCCCGCGCCTTCACCTTCCACCACCGCTCTTCCCGCTTGATTCACTCCGCCCCCTGCGACAAGGGAAACCATGAGCGATCCCGGAGTCCTGCCGCCTTCCGATTTCATCCGCGACATCGTCGCCGCCGATGTCTCTTCGGGCCGCCATCAGGGACGCGTCGTGACCCGGTTCCCCCCGGAACCCAACGGCTACCTCCACATCGGTCACGCCAAGTCGATCTGTCTGAATTTCGGCATCGCCGCATCCTATCCAGGCGGCCGCTGCCACCTCCGCTTCGACGACACCAATCCTCTGAAAGAGGAAGTGGAATTTGTCGATTCCATCCGGAACGACGTCCGCTGGCTCGGCTTCGATTGGGGTCCCCACGAATACTACGCTTCAGACTACTTCGAGCAGCTCTACCGCTTCGCCGAAGATCTCATCACCAAGGGCCTGGCCTACGTCGACAGCCTCAGCCAAGAGGAGTTGCGCCAGCAGCGCGGCACCCTCACCGAACCCGGTCGCGAAAGCCCTTATCGAGACCGCAGCATCGAGGAAAACCTCGATCTCTTTCGCCGAATGCGCGCCGGCGAGTTTCCCGAAGGCAGCCACGTGCTGCGCGCCCGCATCGATATGGCTCATCCCAACGTCAATATGCGGGACCCCGTCGTCTATCGTATTCTCCATGCCCAGCATCACCGGACCGGAGACAAGTGGCGCATCTATCCGATGTACGACTACGCCCACTGCATCTCCGACGCGCTTGAAGGGATCACCCATTCGATTTGCACCCTCGAATTCGAGCACCATCGCCCGCTCTACGACTGGTTTCTCGACAATCTCGACGTTCCCTGTCACCCCCAGCAGATTGAATTCGCCCGCCTGAGTCTCGGCTACACGGTGTTGAGCAAACGCCGCCTCCTGCAATTGGTCAAAGAAGGGCGCGTGTCCGGCTGGGATGACCCTCGCATGCCCACCATCTCCGGCATCCGGCGCCGTGGTTACCCATCCGAAGCTCTCCGCCGCTTCGCCGCCCGCATCGGCGTAACCAAATTCAACGCCCTCACCGATATTGCTCTGCTCGAACATTCCGTCCGGGATCAGCTCAACGCCGAGGCCCCCCGGGCTTTGGCCGTCCTTCGGCCCCTCCGTGTCGTTCTCACCAATTACCCAGAGGACGGCGAGGAACAGCTCGAGGCTGTCAACCATCCGGAGAATCCCGCCGCCGGAACCCGCAGCCTTCCGTTCTGCCGCGAATTGTTCATCGAACAGGACGACTTCCTGGAAGACCCTCCCCGCGGCTTCTTCCGGCTGGCGCCCGGCCGCGAAGTCCGGCTCCGCTACGCCTATTACATCACCTGTGAGGAGGTCGTCCGCGACGCCGCCGGCCAGATCGCCGAGCTGCATTGCCGCTACGATCCCGCGACGCGAGGCGGCGACAGCCCCGACGGCCGCAAGGTCAAAGGGACCCTCCATTGGGTCTCCGCCCGCCACGCCGCCGCCGCAGAGGTCCGCCTCTACGACCGCCTCTTCCAGAGCGAGGATCCCTCGAGCGACCCCGGAACCTTTTTGGAGCAACTTAACCCCGGCTCCCTCGAAGTCCTCACCCACACCCGGGTCGAACCGGCCATCGCCGCGGCGGAACCCGGAAGCCGTTTCCAGTTCGAGCGGCTCGGCTATTTCTGCGTGGATCCCGACAGCGCCCCCGGACGGCCTGTGTTTAACCGCACCATCGCCCTGCGGGACACTTGGGCGCGCGCGGCTCTCGCGTCCCTCAAAGATCCGGGCTCGCCCTGAGCCGGGAAGCGGCGGAAAACGGTTTGCGCCGCCTCAGCCGCCATAGCTGTGCCCTGCCAAAAACGGGTTGTGACGCCGCTCCCGTCCAATCGTCGTTTCCGGTCCGTGGCCCGGGTACACCCGCGTCGCATCGGGCAGAGCCAGAAGCTTCTCCGCGATTCCGCCCAACAACAAACCCTGGCTTCCCCCAGGAAAATCGGTGCGGCCCACCGAACCCTCCATGAGCACGTCCCCCCCGAAAACTGCAGCTTCCACGGAATCGTAGAACACCACGCTGTCCGCCGAATGTCCCGGCACATGCAGCAGTTCCAGATGTTCCCCACAAATCTCGATCGACTCCCGGCCGCGCAGGACCTGATCGACCCGGTAGCGACGCACCGACAGCAAGGAGTCGAACACGCCGAGGAAGCGCTCCAATGTGAGTTCGGGATCCGGTTCCGCCCAGGCCCAGATCCGGCAACCCAAGCGTTCCTGCATCTCCGCCGCATCCTTGACGTGATCGAAGTGCGCATGCGTCAGCAACAGGTCCTGCGGCGACCGGCCTGTAGCCGCCAGCCAGGCCGCCATGCCTTCCGGCGCATCCACGGCAAAGCCTCCGCCATCCGCCTCACAGAAGTAGCCGTTCGTCTCCGTAATCCCCCCGGTAAATCTCGTGATCCGCAGCATCACTTTCCATCGCACTGGGATTGAAAAAGATAAATGGACTTTTCCCCGGGCCTACAGGACTATCTCCCTGTATATTAACCCTGAACTCTACGCTGCGCGCGTCCCACTACATGATGTTCTCGGGAAATCTGATCCGATTCCGCGGCCTCTGGGCCGCCGCCGTCCTCCTCTTGCCGTGGCACGGCTCCGCCCAAACCACGCGGACCATGCCCCAAGACACCGATTTCGGGCAGGTGGGCATGTGGATGGCCACCATGCTGCAAAAGCATCACTACAGCCGGGCCGTCCTCGATGACGCATTCTCGGCCACACTCCTCGAGAACTACCTGGACTTTCTCGATTACAACCGGGTTTACTTCCTGGAGGAAGACGTGGCCGGTTTCCGGAATAAATACGCTTCCAAGCTCGACGATATCCTCCTGGCAGAGCAAAGGATCGATCCCGCCATCGAGATCTACGACGTCTATCTCGACCGCGTCCGCAACCGCGTGGCCTGGATCAAAGAAGCCTTGGCCAATCTCGAGTTCACCTTCACCTCCGGCCGGACCATCCTGATGGACCGCAAGGAGGCGCCCTGGCCCGCCAGCGCCGCCGAGGCCGACCAACTCTGGCACGACCTCCTCGAAGGCGATCTCCTCAAGGAAACCCTGCTCGCTGAAAACTCCTCCGAAGACGAAATCACCGATCCCGCTGCAGACCAAGACGTCGCCCCTGAGAACCCCGAATTCATAAAGGATCCCGAAACGGAGGACACCCCGCCGGAGACCATCGTCAAACGCTTCGATCGCTTCCTGGAAGAACTCGAGAAAAATGAAGTCGAAGACATCTCGAACTTCTTTCTCTCCGCCCTCTGCGCCGCTTATGACCCGCATTCGGAATACTTCTCCCAATCCGAACTCGACAATTTCCAAACGGGCATCAGCAATCGCCTGGTCGGCATCGGCGCCCTGCTCCAACTCAAGGATGGAATGGCCGAAATTCAGGGCATCGTCGTGGGAGGTCCCGCCGACAAGTCTGGTCTCCTCGGCGTCAATGACAGGATCATCGGCGTCGCGCAAGGCGAGGATGGAGAAATGCTGGACGTCAAGTTCATGAAACTCCAAAAGATCGTCGAAATGATCCGCGGAGACGCCGGCACCGTGGTCCGGCTCCGCATCGTTCCCGCAGATTCCGCAGATGCATCCCAGACCACCGTCATCTCCATCACCCGCGACGAAGTCAAACTCAAGGACAAGCTCGCCTCCGCCCAACTCATCCGCACTCACGACGACGCCGGTAATGATGTTTCGATAGGGTGGATCGATCTTCCCTCGTTCTACGCGGATTTGGAAACTGGCAAAACCAGCACCACCCGGGACGTCAACCAGTTGCTCGAACGGCTCCTGAAGGAAGGGATCGCGGGTCTCGTCCTCGACCTGCGCGGCAACGGCGGCGGTTCGCTCGAAGAGGCCATCAAACTCACCGGGCTCTTCATCCCCTCCGGCCCCGTGGTCCAATCCAAGGACTATCAAGGCCGCATCGACGAACGCAGCTCCCGCAACCGCAACCCCATCTACGACGGCCCTATGATTGTGCTGACCGACCGCGTCAGCGCCTCCGCCAGTGAGATCCTCGCCGCCGCCCTTCAGGACTACAACCGCGCCCTCATCGTCGGCGAAGAATCCACCTTCGGGAAAGGCACCGTCCAGACCATCTTGCCCGTCGCCAAGTTCATGCCCTTCTTCTCGAAGAAAGAACGGGCCGGCGCCCTCAAAGTGACGATTCAGACTTTCTACCGGATCGCCGGAGGGTCTACCCAGTTGCGCGGCGTCATTCCAGACCTCACCCTGCCCTCCCTCCGAGACGTCTTGAAAATTGGGGAAGACGCCCTGGACAATCCACTCCCCTACGACGAAATCCCGCCCACCCGCTATCGGGTCTTCTCCGAAATCCCCCTCCCGATCAAGAGACTGCGGGAACTCTCCGCAAGCCGCGTCGCCGCAGATCCCGATTTCCAATACGTTTTGGATGACGCCCGCCGGCTCACCGAGCAAATCGAGAAAAACACCGTATCCCTCAGCCTCGAGACGCGCCGCGCGGAAAACGCCGAAAACCGCCAGCGCCGTAAGGACCGCAACGCGGAACGCCGGGAACGCTACGCTCGCATCGAGGCCGAAGAAGAAGGTCTTTTCGAGGTCTACAAACTCACCCTCGACAACGTAGGGAACGAAACCCTCACCCTCGAATCAGAATTCACCGACGAAGAAAACAGCGGAATGCGTATGGCGAAGGCCAGTGACCAAGATTCGGCGGCAGACAAGCCGCCGGACTCTCCGCACGGCCTCGAAACCGTACAGCGGGAGACTCTAACAATCCTCGCCGACCTCATCCGCGAAGGGCGGCTAACCGCAGAAACCGCGCGCGTCGTTCCCTCGGTTGAGAACTGAGCGGACTGCCGTTCGCAGCCGGGAACGGCCCCGGTTCTGATCCCTCGTTTCCGCCAGCCGGCCCCCCGCCGGATCATGAGTCTGAACTCCTCCTTCCAAGGACTGGAAATTCCGGATCCTTGGCAACAGGAAGCGGTGTCTCTCCTGCGCAGCGGTCACGACGTCATCATCGACGCTCCCACCGGCGCTGGAAAAACCCGCATTTTCGAACTCCTCACCGGTTCCAACCCGGCCCGAGCCGCGGCCCGCTCGAGCCAATCCGTTTTCGCCGTTCCTACCCGGGCCCTCGCCAACGACAAATACCACCTCTGGAAAAATCAGCGCCGCCCCGTCGGACTCCTCACCGGCGACGTCGCCGTCGATGCCGGCGCTCCCATCCTCGTCGCCACGCTGGAAACCCAACGGGAACGGCTTCTTCGCGGTCAGAGCCCCGCGCTTCTCGCCATTGACGAATATCAGATGCTCGGCAATGCCGACCGCGGCGTGCACTATGAGACCGCCCTGGCCCTGGCTCAGCCAACGACCAGACTGCTCCTGCTCAGCGGCAGCGTGGCCAATCCCGCCGATGTCTCGGACTGGCTGACCCGCCTCGGTCGTTGTCCTCGGATCGTGGCTTCAAGCCGGCGCCCCGTTCCCCTCGAAGATCTGCCCGTCGAATCTCTTCCCACCGCCGCACCCCGCGGAATCAAAGGGTTCTTCCCGCGGCTCGCCGCTGAAGTCCTCCTGGCCGGCCTGGCCCCCCTCCTCATCTTCGCCCCTCAGCGGCACACTGCGGAATCCATCGCCCGAAAAATCGCCGACGCATTGCCTCCGCCGCGTCTGCTCGAACTCAATACCCGGCAGATCCACAGCGCCGGGAAATCCCTGGCCCGCCTTCTCCAGCGCCGCGTCGCCTATCATCACAGCGGAATGAGCTACCTTGCCCGCGCCGGATTGGTCGAGCCCTTGGCCCGGGCCGGACAGCTCCGCGTCGTTGTCGCCACCATGGGACTCGCCTCCGGAATCGACTTCTCCGTTCGCTCCACTTTCGTCGCTTCGAGTTCCTATTTTGACGGCCCCTACCTGCACGAACTGCAGCCTGACGAACTTCTCCAAATGTTCGGTCGCGCCGGACGCCGCGGCCGCGACGAGTTCGGCTACGCGCTTTCCAGCTCCCGCAGCCCCCGCCTGTCCGGCGCGCGTCCCATGCCCCTGGTCCGGCCCGATCGCGTCGATTGGCCGGCTTTTCTCCGCATCATGCATGCCGCCGCCGCCAAGGGAGCCAATCCTCTCCAGGCCGCACAGGAATTCTCCGCACTCCTGTTCCGGCGCGAACCCCCTGCTCTCGGCATGCCCGCCGCCAATCTTCTATTCCGTCAAGAGTCTCCACCGCAGCCCTCACAAACCCCAGAACAGCCCTTTCTTGCGGCCCAGGACTCCTTGCAGATTCTCAATCACCGGCGCCGCTGGGAAACACGCCGCCAGTTCCGGGCCGACCGTCCGACAACCGCCGGAGCCGCCTTCGTGCGCGCCGGTTCCCAATGGATTCCCTGCCTGGATTCCTTCCGCTTCGTCGCCGCGCTCACCCGTCTCGGTCAAGTCTGCCGGCTCGCCGATGAACCGGACCGGCCCCAAGCCCGGCTCGGCAAAGAACTCCTGCTCGCCCATTTCCGCGAAGGACAGTGGCGCCTCGCGCGAAAATTGATCCGGCCCCTGGCGGGCCGTGGTCCGGCCGCATTCACCGGTCCGGAGGCTGCGCAAGCCCTCCTCGAAAATGCCCTGTCTCGCCTCGTTCCCGGGGCCCGAATCCATGCTTCCACCCAGTCCGGCGACCGCCTCCTGGTCCGTCTCGACCTGTCCGCTTGTCCGGTTCATGCCTACCGGGACCGTTTCGGCGTTTTCCTCCTCGACCCGCCCATTCGCAATGCTCCGCTCGATAGCCGGATCTTTCTGCTGAGTCCATCCGGCGCCCGCTTCCTCCCGCCCCCCGGTTCGCCCTTGCGTGCCTGGCGGGAACTTGACTTGATCGCCGCCAACGGCGACCCGACCCGTCGCGGACTTATCGCCAGTTTCTATCAACACGGCGAAGGACTCGCCATCGCGGCCGCGCTGGAACAAGAGGATTACGAAGCCGCAGATCTCGCCCTGCACATCGCCAACTTGCGAGGAGGTCATCGCTTCGCTTCTTCCTCTCAGGGCGCCAGCGAACGTCTCGCTTCAGCCTGCCGCGACGCCTACGGCTCAGCCTCCCACGCCGGATACCTCACCCTGGGCCTTCCCGATCGATATGGCGAAGGCGCCGCCGAAGCCTTGGAAGGTCTTCTCGATAAACGGGTGAACAGCCGCCGCCTCCTCTCCGGTGACGTCGGCCAAGGCGATCTGGAACGGGCCTGCCGCGAGTGGATCAATCTCCTCCGCCACACAGTCTCCGCCGCCCCCCTGCCCTGGGGCCGTTGGATCGCGTTTCAACAAGCCGCAGCGCAGTTGCTTGATCGATTCGCGTCCGATTCTTCCCAATCTCTTGCCTGCCCCTCGCTGCTGGACGCCAGCCAGCTTCAAGGTCCCTCTCATCACTTCCTCTCCCTGCGCGATTTCCACTCCTCGCCTGCGCTGCAACCCCGGCGCTAAGAAGACGTCCGTTCGTTCCGCCCGAAGGGTCGCGCCGCGGGCAAGTCGCGAAGCGATGCTTCTCCCCTGCCCTGCACTGCCGCGACGCGGCGTTGCAGAAGAAGTCAACAGGCCCTACAGGCGGAACCCCGGAAAGACCCAGCTCAACCGGTCTGGAGGACGGGCGTCCTCGACCCCTAACCTTGCCAACCAGCCCCTCCCCCGGCAGGACGCGCAGGAGCCCCTGGACCAGCAGGCTACAACGGCCCGCCCTGCTTAAAGAAAAACCGCTCGTGTTCCCCAGCAAGCTCCCCATTGAATCAATGTCTCTCCCGATGTAAGAATGCTTCCTCAACTCGCGGAGGAGCGATCCCCGCGCCCAAAAGCAGTCCGTTCTAACCGGAAACTCGCTGCGACCCGCGCGCGGGTCCATCGTCCCTTTCCTATCATGTCGCGCCATCCCCCACGCCAAAAACCTGCTTCCCGGCCTGTCCCCGCCTCCAAGCCGGCGACAACGCTCCTGGGCATCCTCCTCCTCGCCGCCGCGACCGCCGTCAGCGCTTTTCTCGCCTGGCATTCCTGGAAGGGAACGGCAGTTCCCGGATGTTCAGAGCAAGCCGCCTGCCATTCCATCATCGGCGGACGCTGGGGCCAGGTCCTCGGAGCGCCGGTCAGTTTCCCCGGAACGCTGCTTTATGGAGCCCTGGCCTTCCTGGGAATCTGGTCCCTCCGCCCCGGCCCTGACGTCCATCATCGATTCCGCATCGCGGGTTTCGTGGCGGTAGCTGGGGGGGCCCTCTGGTTCACCTTCGTCCAAGCTGTCCTCCTCCGGGCATTCTGCCCGTGGTGCTGCACCGTCCATGCCTTGGCTGTTGCCGGCGCCCTGCTCCTGCTCCGCAAGCCGGCGGCAACTCCTGGTCGCAAGGCCCCGGCCGCCCCAAAAGCCGCTCCCTCTCCGCGGCGACTCCTCCGCCCCGAAATCCTCGTCCCTCTGGCCGCCGTAGCCGCGGTGGCGCTTTTGCAAACAGCTATTCTCCCCCCAGAAAAAATCATCGCCTCCGAACTCGCCGAAAAAGGATTGGTGCGCACGCAATCGCAGCTCTCCCTCTATGAAGGTTCCATCCAGTTCGATCCCGCAGACTTCCCGGTCATCGGATCCCCGGATGCCGCTGTGCTCGGTGTCGTTCTCGCTGATTTCACTTGCCCGCACTGCCGCGAACTGCATCGCCTTCTGGAAGAACTGACCGCGGAATCCCCGGATGGGGCCGGATTCGTCTTCGTCCCCGCCTATCGCGACCCCGAAGCCGCCGCCGTTCATCGCATATTGATCACCACCTGGAAAGAGGATCCCACCTTCTACAAGGAACTCACCGGCGCCTTCCTTGCTGAAGTCGCCGAACCGGCTCCGGAGAGCCTTCTGCAGCAGGTCCAAACCCGCTTCGCCGGCCGCTTCTACGAGCTGGCTTGGAATCAAGCTCCATCAATCGACAGCGCCCTGCAACTGGGACAACGTCTCCTCGCAGCCAACGACGCATCGCTCACGGCCGCCTCCCTGCCGCAACTCATGATTGGGTCCACCGTCCTGGCCGGTGAACCCAGCCTGACAACCATCCGAAACCTCATCGCCGAAGCTTCCGCCTCCGGTCTACAGGGTCCCGCCCTCGCTCCTCTCGCCGATTCTCAGGCCTCGGAAGCGCCACCCGTAGCCGCAGCACAGGTGGCGCAACCCAGAATCGAGTTCGTGACCACCCATCTCGAACTTCCCGAAACGCCGCGGGGTGAGGTCGCCCGCGGCGCTTTCCGCTATCGCAACACCGGAAACGCCCCATTGCTGATCACCCAGATCAAGCCGGCCTGCGGCTGCACGGCCGTGGCCGGTTGGGAGGAGCCCGTGCCGCCGGGCGGCGAAGGCTCTTTCACGGTGCAACTCGACACTTCCCGTTTTACCGGAACGGTAACCAAAAGCATCGATGTCATGTCCAACGCCGTGAACACCTCTGCCGGAGTCAGTCCAGTGAAGGTAACCGCCCAGATCTGGCAGCCGGTGCGCCTCAATCCGAGCAGTATCCATTTCGGGACCCTGCTCAAAGGCCGGCCCATCGAGCCCAAAACCATCGATATCACCGTCACCGACGCCGATCCGATCGACCTCGGGACTCCGCGGATTCTGCACCCAGCCTTCACCGCCCAACTGGAGCCCGTCACGCCCGGCCGGAAGTACACCCTGACCGTTTCCTTTACCCCTACCGATGGCCAACCGGTAACTCAGACACAACTCATCCTGCCTCTCAATCATCCCCGTCTCGCTCAACTCACCCTGCCGATTTACGCGCGAGTTGCGAACGCGGTCGAAGCCGTGCCGGCCGAGGTGATCTTTCCGCCAGTTCCGCGCAACCAACCTCACGAACGGATCCTGACAGTGCAGTGTCATGACCGGACACACGAGGGCTTCACGGTGACAGGGCTCGATATCGCCGGAGCGAAAGACGTGAGCGCTGAATTGCAAAGTCTTCCCTTTCCGAACACGACCCATGTCCGCATCAAGATCACCTTCCCCGCGGGTTTCGATCCGGCCTCTGCCGAAAATGCGGGTGCGGCGCTGGTTGTCCGCACCAATCATCCGGAAGCCGAAACCGTGCAGGTCCCCTTCAAGCCATATACGCAGCGTCCTCTCCCGGCGCCTTCCCGGCGCCCGGGACCCTGAATCGCCCGTCAATTCTACCTTTTCCTCCTCCCTTCCAGGTCCAAGCCATCTGCGAATCTGGACTTTTCACCGGGTCCTTCCCGTGAACAGAATCCTTGTCGCCTATGAACCTGCAACTGCGCTTCTCCGAATTGACCGACGGCCAGAACGTGCGGATCGAGGTGTTCGCTACCGACGATCATGGCAACAGTCAGGGCTTCACCGAGGCCGGAACGGTCGGCGTCGCGATGGATCCCGAGCGGCTCCGCATTCTTTATCCCCACCTGGTTCGGTCCGGCGACGGTGCGCCCGTCTCCTTCGGCTACAACGTGGCGGGCCCGGCCGGCCGCGACGTGCTCTTGGAATGGTCCAGCGACCTGCAACAGTGGAATCACTTCGAGCGCAGACCCAATCCCACCGGGATTCTCAACATCTCCGTGCCCGCCTTTCCACCGGCCGAACAGCAGTATTTCCGCGCCCGCGCCCCCTGAATCCCGGGCTTCATCTCGAACTTGACATTCCCGGGTCCGTCCGCTCATTGAGCATGGGGATGGATTCCTCCGCCAGCTTAGCTCAGTTGGTAGAGCAGCTGATTTGTAATCAGCAGGTCTCCGGTTCGAGCCCGGAAGCTGGCTCCCCTCAGAAACCCTGTAAAAACCTAGGGTTCAATGCCAAGGCGGCCCTTTCAATCCCCCAGGGCGTAAACACGCGAGTCGCACGGAAACGCACCGAAATGCACCAAAACCCCTCAAAGGTTGCCAATTTTTTGCCACTTGTTTTCTGATAGAATTTCATTCCTCACACTCCCCGAAGGCGTCGCCACTTTTCGCCTCGCCGGGTCAGCCCCGAAAACGCCTCTCCGGCATCGCTGTGCAGCGCAGGGGCGCCGTTTCCCCGGACTGAGTGTGGACGGACACAGCCGCCCCCCCCAGAACCGCGCTCCGTCCAAATGCGAATCAAAGTCGCTTTTGCTTGCGGCCCCTCTCCGGGATTGCCACGATCCCGGAGCCGAACGGCAACGGGAGAGACCCTGCCGGGGGCCGGGGGCAATGCGGGAACGCCTGCTCCCGGTTCCACCCCCATCTCGATCAGCCGCTCCATGCTGGCGTCAGCGTCCCCCATCTGGCAGATCCCGGTTTTCGCCGAAAGGGTTACGCAGTCGGAAGCCATAGAAGTGTATCTGCGCCTTCATAGATTGTGGGAAGGAATCGTCTCGTTGCCCCCGCCGCCTGCTCCTCCCTTCGACATCGAGACGCTCGAGCCTCTGGATCATCTCGCGTCGCCGGGGGCGCCAGGCCACGGGGACTGGGAAGATTCTCAGGAGGAAGCTCCGCCCGCCGGTTGGTGGAGGACCGGCACCCCGGCCGGTTCTGAAGCGGTCTGGGAAGCTCCGGAACTCCCACTGGGCGAAGGCCGGATCCTCGTGCTCGACGGCGAGCCAGCCCCGGACGACGGGATGCCGGTCTACCGGGCCGGATAGCAACCTGGAGGAGTCTCCCCGGACAGCGCTCGCTTTACCTCGCGAGCCCGGGAACAGGCGGAGCTTTGCGGCGCCGCCGCTTGCTGCTCCCTAAAAAGCGCCAAAAGCTGTCAAACGCAGTGAATTTTCTCTTGCTCCGCGACAAGAAATCTCCTCAGGTGAGCGGAAATGAGCCGCGATGACCCATCCGCCTCCCTTCCTCCCCCTGAACCCCCACCAACCCTCGCCTCTGGGCAGGCGGGAAGGCCAGGCTTTGAGAAGCAAATTCCTAGCAGTTCGACGACTACCACTGGAAATAATGAGGGGCGAAGCTCTGATTCCGATTGAGAATTTCTTCGCGGTGACGCTGGAAGAGACCGGTCGCTGAAGCAACGACGCGTTGACCGCGGCATCTTTCGCTGATACTCTACCGACAGGAATGATGCAGTGGTCCAAGGTCTCTGTGGCGCTTGCCTGTCTGCTCGGCGTCGCTTGCCCCTGGTCCCGAGCAGAGAAATCCTGGGAGAACGTTCACTATTCGGCCGGAACGATCCTCTTTGGGAACCGTCATTTGGCGTTCACCGCGGAGGGGCAGCCGGCGCTGGTCTTCGGCTCGGCGAGGGGAAAGTTCATGGGTTTTGCGGTCAACGAGCGTGGTTCGCTGACAATCAGCAGTGTGGTCGATAACCCGAACGCGGAAATCGACAGGGCGGCGTTGAATTTTTCCCCGGCCGGACTCCCCGCGGTCGCCTATTACGACGACGATGACGAATACACCAAGTTCGCAGCGTTCAACGGCAGGGAATGGGAGTTTTCCACGGTGCGGGAAGCCAATAACTTCTCGGCTCCAATCTTCCGAAATGACGGGACGCCGCTCTTGGCACTATCGGACAGTTCCGAGATTCAGCTAGCCACGAAATCGGCGGCAGGCTGGGACCTTGCGGGCACCGGCGTTTCCGGATGGGTAGAGGATCTGAGATGGACGTCCGAGGGGCGGTTGGCCATGGTTTCACGTTTCTACGATCGCGATCTCAGCTACTCGGTACACAACGGAGTGTCATGGGCGAGCAGTCGGATCGACGAAGACACTCGCGGTGCAGCCCTGGCTTTTGCACCCTCGGGATCACCCGCCGTGTCGTATCTGAAGTCAGGGGGGATTTACTTCGCGACGATGGAGGGAGGTGAATGGAGGGTCTCTGAAATCGAGGGAAGGACGAATCCGGGCTTCGCCGACAATCGAGCGACCGCCCTTCTTTTCACCCTCGAGGGTCTCCCTCTCGTTTGCTACAAGAAGGATGGAAGGCTCAAGTCGGCAGTTCTCAATGGTGACGAGTGGTTAATCCAGACTGTCGACCGCGACCGGGAAGGCCAGCGGGTGCAGGGGCCATCGCTGGCGATGAACGGAGACGGGAATCCCGTGGTCGCCTACGGCGTGGGGGAGACGGGACTGGGCCTCGCGGTGCTTGCCGTTCCCGTGGAGATCCAAGCGATCGAAACGTCAGTGTCGGGACTAACCCTCCATTTCTCGGCCGCGCCCGAAATGACAGGCTGGCAGATCGAGGAATCGGAAGACCTTGTGACCTTCCGCCCCGTGCAGGAGGGAAGGGCCATCGTCACAGAACTTTCGCCCGGCCGCTATCAGGCGGAGCTGGCCCTGGCTGAATTCAACGAAAAACAGTTCCTGAGAGTGGTTCGGTAAATGGCTTATTCCCCAACGCCTCCGTGGACCCAGTCCGTCATCGTTTTCAAGGCCCCCGGCGCATAGCCGCGCGAGGGGCGGTGAAGCTCGCCCGTTTCGGAAACTTTTAGATCGTGATTTGCCTGCGGCAGAATGATGATGGTCCATTTCTGATTATTCGCCTGAGCCAGAGAATTCTTTAAACCCAGGATGCTCTCGCCAACCGGTTGGTGTTGATCCAATTGTCCCCACATCACCAAGACCGGCTGGCTAACCCGACTCCACGCGGGTTGCACGTATTGAACCCCCACCAACCCTCGCCTCTGGGCAGGCGGGAAGGCCAGGCTTTGAGAAGCGAATTCCTGCAGTGCCCGTGGAGTTGGGAATGGCCACGGTGCAGTACCTCGTGGTCGAGAGGCCACCGTCGTAGCGCGCGAGCCACGCGTCGATGTAGTCCGCGCTCTGCCCACCGCGAATCAACGCACGCGCCTCGCGCCTGAGCGTCAGAGACGTCGGCCAGACAAGGAGTTTCTATGAACCCGAAGAACACAGTGCGAACTGGGTCTATTGTTGACACGGCGCAGTTGAGGACGCGCGGTCAGGTGCGAGGGGCTCTGGCAGCAGTCGTCATGCTCGCCCTTGTCCCCGCAACCTCCTGCACGGCGAAGCAGGACGTGACGAGATCGGAGCTGAACGACAGCCCCAGCGGTGCGCCTGCACGGCTCCGGCTCGAGACCGTACGTTCCATCCTCGAGGACAGCAAGGGCAACTACTGGTTCGGAAGTTGGAAGGAGGGCGTCTGCCGCTTCGACGGCAAGAGTCTCACCTATTTCACCGTGGAAGACGGCCTGAGCGACAACCAGATCAGGTCGATCCATGAGGATCGAAACGGAGTTGTTTGGTTCGAGGGAGGCGTCGGAATCAGCGGCTTCGACGGGGAGAGGATCATCACCCCGACCAACAGGAACTACACTTCGAAGGACGATTGGCAGCTGGGGACGGGAGACCTGTGGTTCAAGGAGGATGGGGCGGTCGGGGCAACCGAGCTCGAAGCGCAGCCGGGTGTGTATCGGTACGACGGAGAGACCTTCACCTACTTGGCGTACCCTGTCCCCGCGGATCGTGCCCGGGTCAGTGCTTACGCGACCACAGGCATTGCCAAGGGGAAAAGCGGGAGGCGCTGGTTCGCAACGTACACCGCGGTGTTCGGATACGACGGGGAGTCCTTCACCATCATCGACGACAAGAGCCTAGGACTCAACGAGGGCACAGGTTTGCTTCACGTCCGTTGCGTCTTCGAGGACAGCAAAGGGAACCTCTGGATCGGGAACAATGGGATCGGAGTCATCCTGCATGATGGAAGCGCCGCCACTCAATTCACCCAGGAGAAGGGGCTTGGCAAGTTGGGGCCGCACGGCGGGAGAACGGCGCCTCAGCCTGGGGACGTGACGGATGGTTCCCCTACGCTGCATCGGGTGTTCTCGATCGGAGAAGACCGTGCTGGGAACATCTGGTTCGGCACCGTCGAGCATGGTGCCTGGCGATACGACGGCAAGTCATTGAGGAACTACACGGCCGAAGACGGGCTGACGAGCAAGGACATCATGGGTATCTACACGGATCGCCAGGGCGACCTGTGGTTGGCCGGAAATGGCGTGTTCAAGTTCAACGGTGATTCGTTCGACCGGATCCACTGACACCGCGCAGGACGACCACGGGGCGCTCCATCGTCCCGCGCACCGAGACCCTCAGCAGCCTGGCCGATCCTGTGCGGTCGCAAAACCGCGTCCCGCGGATTCCAGCGGGGATTCCATCGAAAACGGCGCCTCAGCCCCAAGACCCGTAAAGGGCCGGGCCTTCGGGTTCGGGCGGGTCATCCGCCATCATCCAAGCCAGGCCGAAGCGGTCGATCTGTTCGCGGTCCTCGAGCGATTCGGCGACAAGCTTGTGCTCGGATCGGCCGGATCCGCCGATGCCAGCGCGGCCAAACGGAGAGCACACTTCCACCTCGTCTTGCAACTCGACGATTGCCGCATAGGACCGGCCCGGAAAGTGCGGGTCTGCCTTGGGTTCAATCCTTACGGGCATGCGGTAGCCGCCCGTCCGTTCAGGTCTGCCAATGAGTAACATGATGTTCTAGTAGGTTTAGGGTTGGGTTGCTTGGTTCATTGCAGGTTCGGCCGGTTCCGACGGCCAAATTCGCCTAACCGCCGCTTCGAGGGCCGGGTTGAGCCGCGGCACTTCCGGCTCCGTTGCGACGGCCGGCGCACGGTCGAGCGAAATCAGGTATCTCAAGTTTTGAGCTTTGATAGAATACGATTGGACAGCAGCCGAACCGCCCGTCGAACCAAGGAGTTTCAAGGCCATCATCAAGGCATCATTGCCGATTTCCAGCAGGCGGTCTTCGTAGCTTTGACACCTCATCTCGCGTGCGCGCGAAAGGAGGCGACGAAATTCCTCATCGGCCTCCGCACGTCGCTGCACGCTCCGCTCGCTGGGCATCCCCTCTGCGTTGCAAGCCTGCCTGAGAGTCGAACCGCCCTCGATGGCGTCGACCAAGCCTTGAACTACCGCCGGCGTGAAGGCGCTGGGCCTTCCCCTGGGGCGTTTGGCCGGAGCCTTCGGGGCCGGCCGGGTGGACTTCTTCGGCGGTGGAGAGTCAGGTGATTTCTTCATGGCAGCAAAGGGGTGAGTGGTTCGGTCACTGACTGACTGGCGA
Organism: Verrucomicrobiales bacterium; assembly: GCA_035513055.1. Taxonomy (GTDB): domain Bacteria; phylum Verrucomicrobiota; class Verrucomicrobiia; order Verrucomicrobiales; family DEV007; genus DATKCT01. The sequence goes on from DATKCT010000017.1 coordinate 22,110, forward strand.
GAAAGTGCTCCAGAGCTTCGGGACTGCCGGCCGCTACAACTCCCCCTCCGCCAACGATCCGGTAGAGTCCCGGCGCCGGGCCTTCGACCAACAGCAAGCGGCCACGGCTCCACGCTCGGCGTCGTAGGCTCGCCAACGCGTCAGCCGAGGGTGGGGGACAGCGGGGCAGGGTCAGGGGCGATCATGATTGGGTTGGTGGCGTTCATCGGGTCAGCAGGGCCTTGAACAACTCACGGTTGGCCGCCGCCTCGGTTTCCGGCACGGGGGCGGATGGCGGGCGGGGTGGAGCACAAATGGTGGGGTATTCGAGATCGTCGCTCTTCGGGTTTCCTTCCCGGGGTTCGAAAACGCCGGTCCACGAGTTCGCCACGGAAGTTTCCAACGCGGCGGTCGCCGCCTCCTCGCCCCAGCCCGCGAGCCGCTTCAGCAGCGCCCGCTCGGAAGTGGGGCGCAACGTCTTGCGGATTTCGGCGCGGTGGGTTTTGACGGCGGCCAGGGCGGCGGCGAATTCTGGGCTGGAGAAGGGAAGCTCTTGAGGCTCTGAAGCTGGGTTTGCCTTTCGCTTCCGCTTTGAGTCTGAAGTGGAACCAACCGCGCCATCGGCGCTCATTTGTTTCTCTGACTGATTCAAGGACTGGTTCAAGGACAGGGTAGTGTCGCACTCTGAGGCATCCTGTGTCTCACCGTGAGGCACCTGTTTCCGCCGAGCGAGGGCTTCCAGACGGATCCGATAGCGGCCGCGGCGGCGGGGCAGGTTCTCACGTTCAACGAACCCGGCCCGAACCAGACTCGCTAGGGAGCGGCAAACGGTTGCGCGGCTCAACAGGGTCCGGCCCGAGAGGGTTTCCGTTGAGGGGTAGGCGTCGCTGCCGTCATCGTCGGCGAAGAACCCCAGCTCCATCAAAACGCTCCGCTCCGTCGGCCCCAAGCCCTTCAGCCGCGCCTCGCTGATCTGCGCCACCAAGCGCAGGCTCATCGGGTCCGCCTCCCTCTGTTGCGTTTCGGACATCGCGTGCAATCTTCCATCCTGATCGTTCTAGTTCCGAGGCCGTCCGCTCTAGGTGGGGTGTGGCGGCTTTCGGCTTTTCTGGGGGGTCAGGCTGCCGGCTTTCTGGTTAGGCGGCGGGGCGGCGGGGCTTCGGTTCAAGGGTGGGCTTCGAAGCAGGGCGGGGCGAGGGCGGAGGCATTCGGTTTTTTCAGGCGCCCAGGTCGCGAAGAACTTGCGCCGGATCGTATCGGACAGAGCGGCCCTTGCGGATGCAGCGGACTAGACCGGCCGCAGTTAGGTTTCCAAGGTGACGCTCGCTGCACTGAAGCCGCGCGGCCATTTGGCCTGCTCGCAAGAGCAGCGGGTCAGCTTCGACGGACTTCGGGAGAATGGGCTGTGGAGAGCGAGAATTCTTGGCCATGCCGAATCCTCGCAGGCCATTCGCCCCCGCCATAGTACGAACCCCTTAGGCTCGCCTGCTAGGATTTCGCGGCTCCGCCTTTGGGCAGCCAGTCAAGGCCCAAAGCCTTCAGACGCCGATACAGCGCTAGCCTGTTCGCCTCAAAGGCGTTCTCCCAAGCCACCCGCAAAGCCCGGGATTTCGCGGAAACGCCCCGCGGCGGCGGAAAGAGCGAATCTTGCACGTCGCGCTTGGTTGGGAGTCCCCGGTGTTTTCGCGCGGCCCGTTCAACGGCGGCCACCACGTCGAGCAAATCCTGGCTCGAATAGCCGCTCAAGTCTCGCGCCATCACGAGATCGCGCCGCGCCTCGCTGTGCGCCAACCGTTCCACCACGGCCAGCCTCGCCTCTGCAAACGAATCGCCCCCGGCAGCTTCGCGCAATCCATCGATCAAGCGCTCGTCAGCACGCAGCGTTGCGGCGGATGGCGCCGGGAATTGCGCGTTCCCGCCGTTGTCGATCCCGTGCCCTTGCAGCATTCTCGCAAGCTCAACTCGACGCATTGCGCCTGCCAGGGTCCGAAGCTCCGGATCCGGTGGGCGGCTCCACCGCTCCAAAGTCTCGACCCTGGCGCGCCACCGGCCCGCAGGATCACACCACACCGACAACGCGGCCCGGCTCCCCTCCACCCACTCCCGCGTTTCGGGCTCCGGCGGCTCCACCCGCTCCGGCTCCGCGGGCGGCTCGTAGCGGGAGACCTCGGACCAGTCGCGCCAGGCGGGAGCACGTTCGCCCTCCGGCCCCTCAAAGTCGCTCTGGTTGATGATGACGTCCCGGCCGCTCTCGTTGCGGACAAGCACCGTGGGCAGGCGGAATGGCAGCCGTGGGGGCAACTCCGGCCGCTTCTCTGCCGGACCGGCCCGCCGGCGCTCGGCGGAGTATGTCACAACGCGCGTTTCCGTGCCTCCGCCGGAGACTACGGCCACCTCTTCGCGGATTTGCCACGCTGACGGCCTCATCCCCCCGCCCCGCTCGAAATCGAAACGATGTTCGGTGCGGCGCCGCCGGGCATGATCGAGAAGTAGCTGACGGCATCGGCGGCGAGAACAGGGGCGCGGTAGTGCTTGAGAATCACCGCTTCGCTGTTGCCCATTTCGTGGGCCACCTCGTGGCGGTTGCCTCCCAGAACGGCGAGCCGATAGGATCCGAACGAATGCCGGAAGCCGTCCGGGATCGGCTCGACCTCGGCGGCCTCGATCACCCTCCGGAGCCGCTTCCTACCCCACCATACGTTCGTTGATTCCTGCGAAGCGTAGGGGAAGAGTCGCCCCTCAGCCTTCCCGTAGATCGCCAACCATGCGGCCAAGGTCTCGTTGATCGGAACGAACCGGTTCCGCGCACTCCGGCCTTTCCGTTGCGAAACGCGAACCGCTCCCCTGGGCAAGTCCACGTCCCCCCACTCCAGCGCCTCGCCCTCGCTTGGACGCAAGCCGGCGAAAAGCGAGATGGCGAGAACCGCGACCGTTTCAGGGAAAGACTCTTCGGCCGTCGCCAGAATCCGCGCCGTTTCGGCAGGCGTGTAAATGCCCACTTCGGTTTCCGAAACGCGCGGATGCGGAACCGATCCGAGCGGAGAGCGGGCAATCCACCCGTGGCGAATCCCGAAGCCGAACAAGAGTGACAGATAGCGGGCGTAGGTCCGCTGGGATTCCGGCCCGACGTTCAGCCCGTGAAGCCAATCAGATAGTTCCGCCGGCGTGATAGATGACATGGCCCGCTCCCCGAAGTCCGCCGCAAACCGGCCGGTCATTCCCCGGATGCTGCGCAAGTGGCGCGCAGATGCGCCGGAACGCTCCTTTTCCTGAAGGACAGCCTCGAAGACCTTTGCCACCGTCTGAGACGCTGCGGCCCTCTCAGCCGCCTCCACGGCGTTCTGCAGCACGTCCTTCAGCACTAGGCCCGTCTCCGCCATCCTCGCGCGCCACGTCCCGAGGGCGGCCCGCTCCGTCGGCGTGACCTTCCCGCCTTCGACTCCGTGAGCCTCGACCGCTTGACGCTGCCGGGACTCGAAGAGCCGCGCAGATGTGCGGTCAGCGAAAAACTTCCTTTTCCTCGCGCCGCTCCCATCGGGGTAGGTGACAACCCACTTGTGTCTTTCCCCCTTGAACGGACTGAGCGAGACTGCCTTGCGCATGCTCCTGTATAGCGACGAAACGAGCCGAATTCAACGGAAAACGGCGGAATCGTGCCAATTTTTTGCCACCGATTTTCATAACCCGTTGATAATCAACAAAAGTCGCCTGATTGTAATCAGCAGGTCATCGGTTCAAGTCCGATAGCTGGCTCGTTGATGATCAAGGAGTTGCGAAACACTACGAGCGTGGCATCAAGAACTGGTGCCCTAAAGGTGCCCTCTCCCGGCGATATTTGCCTTCAAAACGCCACCTCCGGCGACCTTCAGCAATTCCCGGCGGAACCAAAAAGCCCAGCGCTCGACGAGGGCCGCGGCTTCCCGCCGGTCCGAAGCCCACACAGCCGGAATATGACGCGCCTCGAACGCGTCTAGGCTCGCAAGCACAGCCTTAGGAAGCATCCGGGAGCGGTAGGAGTGCGATTCCACGTCCTTCCGGCTCCCACAATGAGCAACCGGGCGAAACGATAGCCGCGCAACCGGAGCAACTCCCGCTTGAACCGGGCCCGACCCCGGAAAAGGCACATCACCAAGCCCCCAAGGCTCCCCTTGAACTCGACGCCCAAAAGAGGCTCGGCCCTGCGAAACCTGTAGTCGCCGGAGCAAAGCGTTCCCGGTTCACACTCGAACCGGCGGAATTCGAGGAGCTTCTGCTCTCGGCTGTTCTCGGTCGAAATCCGATTCCCGTCACGCGAGGACCGCAGGTGACGGCTCGCCCACCCCCCCCCCGGGAGGGGGAAGTTCGCGAGGCGGGCCTGGGTCACCCTCCCTGTCGTCGTGGGGCTCGAAACCTGCGATTCCAAATAAAAACTACAGCACCCTCGTTCCCACATACCCGCACTCGTTGCAGTCAATCCGGATCTGCGGCGGGAATGCCGCCAGGATCCACCCTTCCACGTCGGTCAACTCCGCGCCGCACTCCGGGCAGGCGATGCGTGTATGCGGGGTATGGTGAGTGTATCTGTCCTTGCCAGTTCCTTCTCCCGCCCAGCCACCTGCCCCCTCCCGGGTCTGCACGGCCAGAAGCTGA
>DATKCT010000018.1:0-48751 GCA_035513055.1 Verrucomicrobiales bacterium
GCGGGAGCGCTCATGCCTCCCCTCGATCAGCGGGCGCACACACCGCCGCTTCCATCGGATATCACCCCTTTTCGGGTGATATCCAGGTCTGTATAATTACTGGTTAGTCGGCATGAGAGCATCACGCACAGGCATCGTTGCTTCTGCTGTGCCGAGCTTCATCATGCTCGGCTTGTTCTACACGCTGGCGCTTCACATGTATTGGAGTATTGGAGGATGGCCGACTTCTATCGGCGAGAGCGGGTTTCCAGCTTCGCTGGTCGCCCATGCGAACATCACCATGTATTTCTTTGTTGCCCTCATTTGGTTCGGCATGTTTGTTTTGCCGGTGGCGATCATTCTGTGTTTGCTGCGTCAGCCTTGGAGGCGTTTCGTCTCTTACTTCGCGCTGTATGCACTCGCGTTTTTGGTCTGTTGGGGACTCATGCAGCTTGCGCCTGAGCCATTTCTTTATTGGTGGAGAGATTGATATGACATGGCCTAACCAAACGGTGGAGTCGAACGGCCGCCCCGGTCCTCCGCTCGACGCTTGGAAGAAGTTGGGGCGGTCCGTTTACGTTTCACGTTGCGTTTCGGACGGCTGTCGCTCACCTTGGCGTTGGGCGGGGTTCGCGCCCATGGCGATACTGCCGGGGCGGGAGTCGCGGGGACTTCGGTTTTCGATGCGGCGGACCTTGGAGAGTTGGGCGACCCCTGGACGAACTGGGGCTATCGGGACTATTGATTGCAACGCCAATTGAGTTTCTAGGGGGAGAAAACAATGACGAATCCGATTCTTAAAAAAATACACGACATACGCAAACAGATTCTTGCTGAACATCCTGACGATCTTGGGGCCTACTTGAGTTCCGAACTAGCAAGGACGAAGGCTTCAGGCCATCCGGTAGCGAAGATCAAGCAGCGAACAATCCGATGTACGGGAGCGGCGAAGCCGGGCGGCATTGAGATAGCAAGTCTTCCGTCACCGCCCCGTGATCGGTAGCGTTCGACTAACAAACATAAGACAACGATAAGATTTCGCCTAGTCCTCGTCTTGGGGCTCTTGTGTTGCATGGCAGCTCATGCTGGAGATAGGTTCCAACCGATTCCACCTGCGCGCATTCCTGAGGAGCCCGGTGCGGTAGTGCCACACGCCGGGATTTGCCTCCTGCGGAGGCTATGCAGTCAGGCTGGCGCCGCTTGACACCGCTTCGCGGCCTGGCATTGCGAGGGGGGCGCCGGGCAACCGGTGTCCCTACCTTAATCGGCACAAGCTGTGGTCGGCAATCGGCAGCTGGAGATTGACATTTGACAGCCCACGGGTATGCTGTGCGCATGAGCATGACGGTGGAGCAGATTGTGGATGAGGCCCTGGGGCTTCCCAGTGAGGCACGCGCCCTTCTTGCGGATCGCCTGGTGGAGAGCCTGGACCCAGCGGAGGACGGTTATGTTCGGCAGCTCTGGGTGGCTGAGGCCATCCGGCGACGGGACGATGTGCGGACCGGGCGAGTGCGGACGGTACCTGGGGAGGAAGCTTTGGCCCAGGTCCGGCGGGCGGTTGCCCGATGAGATGAGAGTCGAGTTCCATCCGGAGGCACTCGCCGAGTACGAGGAAACCGCAAGGTATTATGCGGGGTGTCAGGAGGGCCTCGAGCTGCGCTTTATCGCGAGTGTCGAGGCCGCCATTCGCCAAGTTGCAAACGCTCCAGAGCGCTGGCGGTTGATCGAGCAGGATGTGCGGCGGTGCCTGGCCAAGGTGCGATCCTCTACACAATTGAGCCTGATTACGTGCTGATCATCGCCGTGATGCACTGCCACCGTGAGCCTGGGAATTGGAGGAGGCGGCTCGGAGGACGTGCCGAACACGACGCTCCACCGAATGACGGCCCCGCCACGCAGCCTGGGAATTCGGGAGTCACGGAGGGGCCGCCATCGGTGAGCTGAGTCGTTGGGAGAAGAGATGAGTCCAAACCGAAATAGGGATCGCTATCGAAATCGAAACAAGGAGCGAACAGGAGAAACGATTTGGGAAACGTATCACCACCTGCCTGCCTGGGTGTATAGTCATGCGACCCATGTTCCGCGCCTGTCTTCTCGCCGCCATCGCGACTGGACTCATGGCCGGCTCCGCCGCGGCCGATGCAGGACAGGACCTCAAGCAGCCCGGCGCCTGGTTTAGCGGGGACGAGGCCCGGGAGGTCGCAGCGAACATCCTCTCCCACCAATCCGAACTCGGCGGGTGGCCGAAGAATGTGTCGACGGCCGCCAGCCCGTACAAGGGCGACCGCAAGCGCCTCAAGCCGACCTACGACAATGGGGCGACCACCGGCGAGCTGCGGTTCCTCGCCCGGATCTATACCGCGACGAAGGATCCCGTCTACTGCGCCGCGTTCGACCGCGGACTCGACTACGTGCTCGCGGGCCAATACGCCAACGGAGGATGGCCGCAGCATCACCCGCCGGGCAGAGGTTACCACCGGCACATTACTTTCAACGACAACGCGATGGTCCGGCTCTTGGAACTCGTCCGGGAAGTGGCGACGGGCGACGGCTACGCCTTTGTCGACGGCGATCGCCGGAGAAGCGCGGCGACCGCCTTCGAGCGGGGCATCCAGTGCATCCTGAAATGTCAGATCAAGGCCAGGGACAGGCTGACAGCGTGGTGCGCCCAGCACGATGAGATCGATTACCGCCCGCGGCCGGGCCGCAGCTACGAACTGGCTGCCCTGAGCGGGTCCGAGTCCGTCGGAATCACACGGCTGCTGATGAGCCTGGACGACCCGTCGCCCGAGGTTTTGCGTGCGGTCGAGTCGGCGGCAGCGTGGTTCGAGACGGCGAAGCTGACAGGCATCCGCGTGGTTACCGTGAAGGACGACAAAGCGCCAAAGGGGTTGAACAAGGTAGTGGTGGAGGATCCGGCAGCCCCGCCGCTGTGGGCCAGATTCTACGCGATCGAGACCAACAAGCCGGTCTTCGCCGACCGGGATGGGGCGCCGAAGCCGGAACTCGCCGGCATCGGGTACGAACGGCGCAACGGGTATGCCTGGCACGGGACCTGGCCGCAGCAACTCCTGGAGGTTGCGTATCCAGCCTGGAAGAAAGCTGTCGCAGCCAGAGGCATCCGCTGAGCTGGAGCAAAACCTAGCATGGGCCAGGTGCGGATTATCGCAAATGTATCTGAAAAGGCTGTTTCGATCGAGGTAAAAATTCCGGCAAGCTAAGAATTTTGCGCATCCACGGGGTCCAACACCTCTTGCGTCTTCAGTAGAAACCACGTTTTTGTTGGCGTGGCGAGTTGGTTTTCATGGACGATGCGGCCTGCAATGCTGGCGCTGGCGTTGGCGGCAGCGGCGACGCGTCTGAGCGGGGAAGGGAACGGTTTTCCGAGGATTCCGGAGAAACTCGTCGGGGGTAATCCGGCTGAACCGGGCGCTTATCCCTGGATGGCGTCATTGCGGCGGGTGCAGGCGGGCGGAGGAAACAGCGGGCACTATTGCGCTGGGGTTCTTGTGCACCCCTCCTGGGTGCTCACCGCGGCGCACTGTGTGTCGGGGCAACGGCCGTCGCGTTTGCGTGTGGTGCTGGGAGCGCACTCGGTCCGGTTGGAGGACAATCCGGAAGCGCAAATCGTCGACGTGGTCGAGATCGTGTTGCAGCCGAGTTACATTTTCCGCAGCTCGGGTTTCGATGGGGATGTGGCTTTGCTTCGGCTGGCGACGCCGGTTGAGGACCTCGAACCGGTCGCGCTGGCGTCTCCGGCGGACCTGCCGGAGACCGGGGGGCTTTTCCGGGTCGCCGGCTGGGGATCTTTGGTGGAAGGAGGTCCGTTGGCGTCCGTGTTGCAGGAAGCGGATTTGCCGCTGGTCGACCGCGCCGTAGCGGCTGCGGTTCTCGAAGCCGACGGGGATCACCTTGACGTTGACATGATTCCGGCAGGCAATCCTTCGGGCGGGTTGGGGCTTTGTTTTGGGGACAGCGGCGGACCCCTGATGGTACGTCAGGGGAAGGAGTGGCTGCTGGCCGGGGCGGCGAGCTTTGTGATTGGGGACTGCGGTGAATCGCTCTCAGTTTTTGCCGATGTCAGCTTCTACCGGGATTGGATTCGAAGCGTATTGTATCTCAGTTATGTGTTATGGTCGAGGGATTTCGGAGTGGGCTGGTTTGAGAGCGACGACGACGGCGATTCCGAAATGAATCTGCGCGAATTCGGGCTGGGGTCGCGTCCGGACTCGCCGGCCTCGTTGCCGGAATTCGGGGTGGCGCGGCGGGATGATCAAGCCGGGCTCGAGTTTCTGCGGCGACGATCGGGAGCTGATTACGGGATCGAGCGAGGGCCGAACCTGACGCAGTTGAGTCCGGTGGAAGATGCCGCGGCGGAGTGGGAAGTGTTGGAGCCGGGGGAAGAAGAGGGATTCGAGCGGGTCCGGCTGCCTTCGAGTGGGGACGACGCGGGTTTTTGGCGCATTGCCGTCCGGCCATCCGCGGATCCGGAGGAGGCATTGATGCTCGATGGGCCATCGGCGTACCTGAGGGGCCGCAGTCAGCCGGGGTCTGGACCGGACGGAGAAATCCGCGAGTTTCGCATGTCTGGTTTGAGCGCGGCGCGCGCGTTCCCCATCCAAGTGCAAGCGGTGGGATTTAGTCCCCGGCTGCGGATCTATGACAGCGGCGGGTCAATGGTATGGGAAGCGGGAAGCGCGGGGCAGACGATGTTTGAGGAACTCTTTCGGGCGCAACAGGGGAGGGTTTATCGCGGCGAATTGAGCGCGTTTGAAAGCGGCGAGACAGGAGACTATCTGATGTTTTACCCACAGCTTCCGGGCGGATTAGAGGTCCTCCTCGTAGGTGCGGAACCGTTGGAGGGATGGCTGGACGAGAACAGCGACTTCGATGGATCCTATTATTCGAAGAGTTATCTGCTGGCGGGGGGGGCGCCTGGCGACCGCATCGCCGTGACGATGGAGTCGAACGCTGGGGACGAGGGATTTAGACCCTTTCTTGTTGTGTTGGATGATCGCGAGGAAAAGATGACGGAGAGCGCGGGCCGGCCCACGACGAGAACGGTGGTTCGATTTCGGATTGAGGAAGGGCGGGAGTACTATGTTTTCGCGAGCAGCTTGAATCCGGAGCAGTTGGGCCGCTACACGGTGGGAGCGGCGCGGGAGGACTGACGACAGCCTGGCCAACGTGCCGGCACGAGGCGTCCTTGTGGCAAAGGCTTCCCCGTTCGGGATCCGGCGTCCGGGGATTCCGTGTTTACGCGGGCCTTGGAGGCCCGCCAAGAAATCTGACAACCGCCTAAGGGGCCTGTTGATTTATCCGGTGATGCCGTGCGGGACTTGTTGGGAGGGTTGGCACGACGCGAGGAGGGAGTGGATTGAAATTTAGGGGGAGCCTTGACGGATGAGGGGCGCAGTGGGTATAGAAGGCGGCGCCATGACCACTCCACCACTCAAAAGGTCTCGCGGCGTTCTGTGGCTGGTCGCGCTCCTCAACACCGCTGCGGGATTCCCGGGTATGGCTGGGGCCGCGGCAGGCGAGCCTTTCCGCGTACTGTTGCGCGATCGCGTGCAGGATTCCGCGGGAGAATCCGTCATCCGGCAGACCCAGGCCGAGTGGGATCCGGCCCGGACAGCGGTCATTGTGTGCGACATGTGGGACGCGCATCACTGCCTGAATGCGACTCGGCGCGTGGCGGAAATGGCGCCCCGCGTGAATGCGTTCTTGAAGGAGGCACGGGAGCGAGGGGCGTTGATTGTGCATGCGCCTTCATCGTGCATGGAGTTTTATGCGAATCATCCAGCCCGGCGACGGGCCCAGGAGGCCCCTGCCGCGTCGAATCGTCCTGAGGGCATCGATCAGTGGCTGTATTGGATCGATGAAGAGGAGGAAGCCGCCGGATACCCGGTGGACGCCAGCGACGGCGGGGAGGATGACGGTCCGGAAGAACACGCGCAGTGGGCCGCGCGGTTGACGGCGATGGGGCGTAATCCGGATAGCCCGTGGATTCGCCAAAGCGCGGCGCTCGAGATTGACGAGGAGCGGGACGCCGTGACCGATTCGGGGGTGGAAAACTGGAATCTGCTCGAGGAACGGGGCGCGGATAACGTGTTTTTGATAGGGGTGCACACAAACATGTGCGTGCTGGGCCGGCCCTTCGGATTGCGTCAACTGGCCAAGAGCGGCAAGAACGTCGCCTTGGTTCGGGATTTGACCGACGCCATGTACGATCCGGAGGATTGGCCGAGGGTGAGCCATTACCGGGGAACGGAGCTGGTGGTGGAACATATCGAGCGCCACGTCTGTCCCACCGTCGCCAGCAATCAGGTATTGGGAGGCGAAGCTTTTCGCTTCCCCGGTGATACACGGAAGGCCGCAGTTCTGATTCTTGCTGAAGACGAGTATGAAACACAGCGGACACTGCCGCGGTTCTTCGAGGAGCAGCTCGGGGAAGCCTTCCGGATGCATTGTGTATTTGCCTCGCCCGGGGATGCCGGGCGGTTGGAGGGCCTCGAAACGCTGGAGGGCGCCGGTCTGTTGGTGTTGAGTGTACGGCGGCGGGCGTTGCCGGAGCAACAGATGCGGGTCTTGCGGGAGTATCTTGATTCCGGTGGGCCGGTTGTGGGGGTGCGGACGGCCAGTCACGCTTTTTCTCTGAGGGGACAAACCCCTGAGCCTGGACGGGCGGTGTGGGAGGAATTTGATCCGGAAGTGTTGGGCGGAAACTATCAAGGTCACTACGGAAACGAAGTGGAGACCTTCGCGCGGGTGCGTCCGGAGGCGGCGGAACATGCAATTGTGCGGGGTCTGGACGCCGGTGAATGGCCCACGGGCGGCTCGCTTTACCGGGTAAGTCCATTGGAAGCCGGCGCGGAAGTGTTGCTCTGGGGCAGGGCCGGCTCGATCCGGCCGGAGGAACCGGCGGCTTGGACCTATCATACTGCGGCTGGAGGCCGGGTTTTCTATACATCGTTGGGCCACCCGAAGGATTTTGAGTCAGCGGAGTTTCAACGGCTGCTGACCCATGGAATCTTGTGGGCGGCGGGGCAGGAGGCCGAAGGGGGAGAGGGCCGGAAATGAGGCGGGCTCTGAAATTGGGGGGGAGCGGGGCTGCGCAGGCCGCTTTGGTGCTATTGTTCGTCGCGATGCCGCAAGGGATCTTTGCGGCTGAACCGGAAAGGAGTCCAGCGGACGGCAGAGATGGGCCGATGACAGCCGAAATCTCCAGCGACGCGGAGCCGTTTTCACTGTGGGCCCTTGATCTCGATGCCGGTTTGATGTGGCGCGTCACCAGCAGCTCGCACCTTCACTACGAGATTCTCGCGGGAGTGGTGAGCCTGCGCACTCCCGCCCACATTCATTTGACGCTGGGAGAGAGAGATTTGGTTGTGCGGAGCCGGCTGAGCCTTTTGGGAGAAGGATTTGTGGAAGGCACCGAGGACTATTATTTGGGTTTTAGTCTGAGCCCTTCCATCGAGTATTGGTGGCCGGACCGGCGAAAACAGTTGTTCTTTAGCATCGGCGGAGGGCTGGGCTGGACCAACAGTCAGGGTGTTCCAGGCGGGCAGGGGCAGGATTTCACCCTGAATTGGTTTATGCATAGCGGTTTTCGGTATCGTTGGGACAACGGAGTGAGTTGGAGCATGGGGGCCTTTTTTCAGCACCTTTCCAACGGAGGAGTCACGGATCCGAACCCGGGATTGAACACAGCCGGGCCGATGATGGGATTGACTTGGGAGTTCTAGCCCGCATTTCTTCTCCGGTTTCGTCGCGAGGAGCCGCGAGCCGCATGCTGACAGCCGGGCGCAGCGAGACAGCCAGCCCGGCAGGGCTGCCCGAAGAGCGAAGCGACGGCAACGCCTGGCGCCGCCCAGGCCGCCGAGCTTGTGCTGAGCACACCGTGCTCACGCCCAAGGCCAGAAGCCAGCCTGGCTTTGTCAGGGCGCAGCGCTTAGATCGAGGCAGACCAATTCGCGGTCGTTTCGGATGTAGACGCAGCGGTTGGCGAAGGCAGGATGAACCCAGCAGACAACGCCGGAGGGCCGCTGGGCGAGCGGCGTGGTCGGTTCGATGATGCGGGTCCGGTTGATTTCACGGTAACCGGAAGCGCTGAGTTCGGCGATGATCAGGAATCCTTCCTCGCTGAAAATCCAGGTGCGATCGCCGTTTTGGACAAAGAACAGGGTCGACCAGCGGCCATGGGGGACAGCGCTTTGATCTTCCCACAGGCGATCGCCGTTGGCGGCGTCGAGGCAGCGGAGTTCCCCATAACTATCGACGCCGAAGATATGATTTCCGCGCAGGAACGGCGTGGCGATCATGGGGTGCAAGGCGTCGGTTCGGCGTTCACTGGCGCCGCGCCGTTCCCAGAGGGATTGCACTTCGAGGGCGGACGGGTTGGCTCGGAGCATGCGGGTCCCATTGTAGAAAGAGGTGAGGAGAATCCGGCCGTCGGCGGGATCGTGGACGGGTGTGGGAACATTATCGATGAGGCGCACTCGCTTGTTTTCCAGATCCCACAAGACGGCGCCGGAAGCGGGGTCGAGTCCGGCAACGCGGTTGGCGGTGGAACAGACCACGACGTCGCGTTCGGCCTGCCGAATGAGGATGGGGGACGTGTAGGAAACGCGATCCTCGATGCTTCGCCAGCGTTCTGTTCCGGTGGCGGCGTCCAACCCGACCACGCAGGCGCCGCCTGGCCCTCCGATTTGCAGAATCACAACGGAATCGACGACGATCGGCGACGAGCTGAGGCCCCAGACAGGGATATCGAGGTTGAAATCCTCTCGGAGATCGCGTTGCCAGAGCACTTCGCCGGATACGGCGTCGAGACCGGCGGCGTGGCCCATGGCGCCGAGAAAGAACGCGCGCTTGCCGGAGACGGTAACGGAAGCGCGCGGACCGTAGCCGTAGTCGATATCTTGATAAGCGCAGTTGTAGGCGTGAGTCCACAAAGGCTCTCCGGTTGCGGCGTCGAAACAATGGATTCGTTCTTGCTCGCTCGGATCGGTGATCTTGTCAGCGACGTAGACTTTGCCTTCGGCGACGGTGGGACCGCTGTATCCCGAGGCGACAGGAGATTTCCACTTGGGGGTCAATCCCGCCTCCGGGAAAGTGAGCAAGACGCCGTCTTCGGACCACAAACCGTCGCGATTGGGACCGCGCCATTGCTGCCAGTCCGCGGCGGGAAGCGCGTCTGCGGAGACCAGCGCGGCGGTGGCGGCCAGGAGGAAGGAAGCGGCGCGATGCGCAAAGCGAATGGGACGGCGATGAGTTCTCATGGCAAATGACGGTCCGCGGAAATGAAGAATCCGCATCCTGTTTGTGAGCAAATGCAAGCGAAAGGCGAGGGGGATGATGTATGCTCTGGGGTGATGAAACTTCGAGGAGCGCTTTTTTTGGCCATTGCCTCAACCGCAAGCCTTGGAACGTCCCAGGAGCGGGAGGAGGAAGGCATTGCTGCGTCGACCAATGTCTTGGGCGCGGACTATCCCCGTATTGGGCCGGCCCAGCGGGTGGTCTTTCGGCTGCGCGCTCCTGAGGCGCGCGAGGTGAAGCTCGAGGGCGGAGCCGGGTTGATTCAGGAGCCGTTGGCGATGGAGCGGCGGCCGGACGGAGTGTGGTCGGCAATCACTCCGCCGGCCGTTCCAGGCTTTCACTATTACTGGTTCTTGGTGGACGGAATGAGGACGAACGATCCGTCCAGCCATTGCTTCTTCGGGTATGAGACAGCGGTCCCTGAAGAGTCGATACGAACGGGCGCAGAATCCTTAACGGAATTGGGCGTCAGCCGGCATCGAGTCAAAGGGCGGAACAATACCCTGGCGCGTCGATTGCAGCGCGAAAATACGGTTTTCTCCTTCGAGTCCTATGGTCGTCTCGGGTTCGTAGCACTGCATGTTAGTCCTGATTCCGCTGGAGATATTTTTCGTAGAGACGGGTCTGACGATTGGAGAGATCGATTTCCCGGCCGCGGATCCAAGCGCGGGTGACCTGGGAGCGGGTTTCCAAGGGATCGCCGGTGCTGACGAACAAGGTGGCGTCCTTGCCTGGTTCGAGTGAACCGAGGCGGTCCGCAACGCCGAGGATGACGGCGGGGCTGAGAGTGATGGCGCGGAGCGCCTCGGCTGGATCGAGGCCGTAGGCCGCAGCTTGGGCCGCTTGATAGGGAAGATTTCGCTCCTTGGGCGCTTGACTTTCGGATCCCGTGTTGGCGATGCAAAAGCGGACGCCCGCAGCCTCGAGTTCGGCGGCGGCGCGGAAGGGAATGTCGTAAGGATCCGCGCGGCGGCGGGGCAAGCGCTGGGTCGCCGAAAGAACGACCGGGACGTCGCGCTCGCGGAGGAGAGGAGCGAGTCTCCAGGCATCGTAACCGCCGACGAGAATCATGCGCAGTTCTTCGCGGGCGGTGAAATTAAGCGCGCTTTGTATTTGAGTCAGGGTTTCGGCATGGACGAAGAGCGGGAGTTCCCGCCGAAGCAGGGGCAGGAGGGCTTCGAGCCGGAGATCGCCGCGAAACTGAGGATCGGGATTGTCACGGGCCTTTTGGTAAGCGCGGGCTTGCGCCAGGGTTTCCTCGAACTCGCGAATCCGGGCGGCTCCGGCGTCCCGGGCGGAGGCCCGGTCGCCTTCCTCACTGGAATCGGCGGGCGGCGGGAAGGAAGGCCAGAAGGCATGGAGCCCGACTGGGGCTTGAAGGGTCATGTCCTCCCAGGTCCAACCATCGAGGGCAATCAGAGCTGAAGTTCCACTGACAAAACCTCCTCTCCCTGCTTGCGGTACGGTGAGGGCAGTGAGGACGCCGTTGGCCCGGGCCACGGGGATGAGTTCGCTGTCGGGATTGACGGCGATCTGTGCCCGCAAGTTGGGCGTGATGGCTCCGGGTTCGGAAAGATCGCGGGTGGCGCGCACGGCGTTGATTTCGACGAGCCCAAGCGCGGAATGCGCGGAAATGAAGCCCGGATAAAGGGAAGCGGATTCGAGATCGATGACTTCGGCATTGGGCACGGCGGCGGGAAGAGTATCGGGAGGGCCGAGGGCGCGGATGTGGCCGTCGTCGAAGAGCAGCCAACCACCGGGCACGGGCTCGCTGGATACGGGATGGATGACGGCATTGTGAAGGAGTACGGGCCGTTCTTGAGAGCGCCCGGGCAGGGAGTCGTGGCCATGACCGAGTCCGGGAAACATCGGAAACAGGAGCCCGGGAAGGAGGAGATGAAACGAGCGGGTCATACAGAAGAGGGGTAACGCGTTAGACCGGGTTTCTCATACCGTTTTGTCGCGGGGCACTGCGAACCCCTTACTGCAAAGGCCGCGCGCAGCCGCGGGCGCGGAGCTGGGTGAGCGCGCCCTTCAAGCTCGAGGCAAGCGGAAAGAGGGCAGGATGGGGTGCAGCGCGCCACAGCAGAAAGGGTGTGAGAAATGTGGGTTAGGGTAGAGAGGCGAGGGCAACTGGAGGACGAGCGGGCCGGGTGGTGTTCAATCGTGGCCGTCGTGGTCTGCAGTGCAGCAATGCAGGCTGTCTCCGTCGTGGTAGATGGCGCGGAACTCGAGGACGCGGTGAAAGTCGACTTCCGGCTCAGGTGAGGACGCGGAAGCAGGCGGGACAGCCGCGGGTTCCTTGTCGTCCTCCGCTTCCTTGCTCTCTTTCTGCTTCTCTTTGGAGCGGAGTATGAGGGCGCTGATGCGTTCCCGTTCGCGGATGGCTTCGCTGCGCAGAGCGCGATCGCGTTCAAGAGAGAAGTAGTTTCGGCCGTCGATCCAGGTTTGTTCGCAGCGGCTGTAATTGGAGAGAGGATGACCACTCCATATGACGAAATCGGCGTCCTTCCCGGGCTCGAGAGAACCGGCGCGAGACTCGATTCCAAGTTGCCGGGCGGGGTTGATGGTGACGAATCGCAGGGCTTCCTCATCCGAGAGATCTCCATATTTGATGGCTTTGGCCGCTTCAATATTCATGCGGCGCCCGAGTTCGGCGTCGTCCGAATTGAAACTGGTGAGGACGCCGGCGCGATGGAGCATGGCCCCGTTGTGAGGAATGGCGTCGTAGACTTCGAACTTGTAAGCCCACCAGTCGCTGAAGCTGGATGCGCCGGCCCCGATCGAGGCGATGGCGTCGGCGACTTTGTACCCTTCGAGGACATGTTGGAAGGCGGCGACCCGCAGGCCAAGTTCCTGGGCCAGCCTGGCAAACATGAGGATTTCGTCCTGCCGGTAAGAATGGATATGAACGAAGCGATGGCCTTCGAGGATTTCGAGGGCTGCTTCCAGGCGGAGGTTTCGGCGGAATGGACCGAGGCTGGGGTTGGAGGTATGGAAGTCGCGATGACGGCGGTAGTCGGCCGCGGCGAGGAAAACATCGCGAAAGATCTGTTCGACGCCCATCCGGGATTGCGGATAACGGGTGGTGTAGTTATCCCCCCAATTGGATTGTTTGACGTTTTCACCCAGGGCGAATTTGACTCCGGGAGCGGCTCCTTGGAAGATGAGGCCGGCGGCATGACTGCCCCATCGGAGCTTCACGACCTGGTTTTGACCGCCCATCGGATTGGCGGAGCCGTGCAAGAGGTTGGCGGTGGTGAGGCCGCCGGCGAGTTGACGGTAAATGCCGATGTCGGTGGGATCGAGGACATCGCCGATGCGCACTTCGACGGTGACGGCGTGGGAATTCTCGTTGACCCCGCGGCTGATGGCGATGTGGGAATGACAGTCAATCAACCCGGGCGTAACATGTTTGCCTGAAGCATCGATGACGCGGACCGATCCGCTGACGGGGAGAGCGGGGCCGATTGCTTCGAGGATGCCTTCGCGCACGAGCAGATCGCACGCTTCGATGACGCCTTCGGGGCCGCAGGTCCAGACTGTGGCGTTGCGGACGAGGATGGTTTCAGGGCCTTTGGGCAGAGCGGAACTGGGCGTTAAACCCGGGAAGGCGCCGGCGGGATACTGCTCGAAGCGGAGCCGCCGCCGTTCTGGAATGGATTCCTCAGCCTTTTCGTCGCCGGCTTCGTCAGAGACGGCTCCGGGTTGCCGGATGCCGGACCAAGTGACCGGTGTGCCGTCTTGGGTTTCGCCCACTCCGGTCAGGTGATCCTGCCGGATGTAAGCGGAGAGCCGGGTGAACGGGTGGGGCGGTCCGGGAAAAGCATCGTTGGGCGGGATGATAAGTTGGCGCTCCTTGAACTCGACGGTCAAGGCGCCCGCCGTGGATTCGGAGGCGGCTCTTGTGGATCCCTCTGACTCCGGAGGGGGTCCAACGGTGAGAGTCAGGGATTTGCCTTTCGGTTTGAGTGTCATGTGAGATGGCCCAGCGATTCCGTTCCAGGTCAACTGCCAAACGCCGGCTGCCTCAGGCTCCTCGGGGTCCGAGAGCGCGTGCCGTTTACCCCCGATCCACACCGAATCCATCTTGGCTTTGGGATCTGTGAAGGGATCGCCGCGGCAAATGGTCAGATAAGCGGGACGGCCCTTCTCGATGACTCCGAGCCGGCCGGCGAGACCGAGGAAACCGGCGGGAACGGTGGTGAGAGCGGAAAGTGCTGCGTCGCGCGGAAGACCGCGCTCGCGGATGGCGATGCGCAGGTTCTTCCAGAATGTCGATTCGGGTTTATCGAGCCCGTGAGTGGTGATGGCGATCGGGATGCCGGCTTCGTGCAGCAGGGCGGGGTTGGAGGGAGCGAACTCCCAATGCTGCAAGCGTTCGAGCGACACTTCGAGGGCGGCTTCCGGACTGGCGACGTTAGGGGGCTCGGGGAAGTTGAGAGGAAGGATGATGCGGGCTCCTCGGCCGGCGAGGTAGGCTGCGCGGCGGTAGGCGTAGCCGTTCCCGGCGAAGAGTCCGCGCAAGCCGAACTCGGAAGAGAGTTCGAGGTAACGATCGAAGTCCAACTCATCCCGGGGATGAAACACGGCTGTGTCCGCGCCGTCTACGAGCGAGGAAAGCGCGTCGAGCGCCGGGTCATCCTGTGGCGTAGGTGTGAGGGCCGGGTCGGCGGCCGAGGCGCGCCGGAAGGCGTTTTTCCAACGCGCATCGAGGAGGGTTTGGCGGATCAAGGCGATGCATCCCATGAGCGAACGGGGATAGCCATCGCCGCGGGAGCGAGACAGGTCGAAAGCGAAGTGGTGAAAGAGGTCCCCGCTCAGAATGAGCGCCGGCAACGCGGCGTCATCCAGAGCGAGAGCGGCGCTGCGGCCGCGGAGAATGCCGCCGCTGGGAACGGCGAGGGCGGCGGTGAATCCGAGCTTGCGCAGTTTTTCGATGGCGGCGGTGTCGGCTTGGCCATCCCGCGCCAGCGACACTTCCGGATGGATCTGCACGTTCCAGTGTCGCAGTCCCTGAGTCTCAGCGCTTTCCGCTGGGCTGCGAATGGCCGAGGTGTGGGCGTCGATAAAACCGGGAAACACGGAGAGCCCAGTGCAGTCCCAGATGCGGGCGTCCAGGGGAGGAGGCGCGGCGGCCCCGACGGAGTCGATACGGCCGTGGCGGATGACGAGGGTGGCGTCGTCGAGCACTTGACCCGGTGAAGTCTCGACTCGGGCATGGACCAAGGCGTGAACGCCGGGGGGGTTCTCCTGGATACCCTGCTGGGGTTCGGTGGCGATGCGGTCCTGGGCTGGAAGAGAGAAAAGGCAGGCGAAATAGAGCAGGGTGAGAGGGAAGGCGGCGATGTGCGAGGGAAAGCGAGAGCAGCAGGCGCTCGGGCGGGGATTGGGTCGAAGCATCCGGGCAGGCTAGCTTCCCGGGCGATGCGGGGCAATGCAAAGAAAGGGTGTCGTCGATGGCCGTCCTCGGCTCACGGCTTGCGGAGCCGGAAGAAATGAAGGGGCGTCTCGTCTGGGTCGAGCAGGAGTGGGCTGATCGTTCCAGCCGGCAGCCGACTTTCCAAAGAAACGGTCGCTGCTTTGCCGCACGTCACCCTCAAGCAGGCAACAGTCAATCAATCGCCCATGCCGGCAGCGCGGGCCAGGACAACAAAGACAAAACCCCAAATCAGCGTCATCAATCCGCCGAGAATAATGGCGATCCAGGCGTGCGCCAGGCCGCGCGCATGCGGATCGTGTAAGCGCTTTTGGCGGCCGATGATCCCGAGGATGAACGCTATAATGCCGAGGAAAAAACCGATAAACGGAATCAGCGACGCGACTGCCAGGTAATAACCGACCAGCGCGGGCGCATTCTTGTAGGGAATGATTCCTGACATTGCGCCTCCGGCTTGCGTCGCCGGCGGTTGGATCTGCGCAGTTGAAACTGCGGGCGGCGCCTGCAGAATCGCGCGAAGCGATGGCTCACTGAGCACCGAGCGCACGCAATCGTCCTGCGCGGCGGCGTCACCCTTGGTGACGAGCAAAGCATCCGCCGGCACGCGGCCCTGACTAGTCCACTGCTCGATCGTGCTGAGGCTGACCGGGCCGAACTCACGGCCGTTGGATAGGCGCACCAAGTGCGTCGTCATCTGCGAGCTTTCCACGGGCTCAGTCTCGCAGATAGCATCTTCATCGTCAATAGAGGCAAGGGGAGGCCAGGCTGTAGTCAGCCGGCGCCCGGGCGCCAAGGTCCGCTCAGGACCGGTGAACGAGGATTGTCCGGTTCTCGCGGAGGGACGCTTCCCTGCGCGTTATGGCCGGGGGGGAGGGGGGGGTGGTTGGCAAGGTCAGGAGGTCGAAGGCGCCCGCCCTCCAAACCTCGTGAGCGATCCGCGGGTATCGCTCGCGTTCGCG
This sequence comes from Verrucomicrobiales bacterium, assembly GCA_035513055.1. Lineage (GTDB taxonomy): Bacteria > Verrucomicrobiota > Verrucomicrobiia > Verrucomicrobiales > DEV007 > DATKCT01. The sequence continues at coordinate 15,697 of DATKCT010000018.1, forward strand.
GGTTCAACCCCCGGCTACGAGCTGCCATCGCCCCGCGATGGAGGCCGGAAACGGGCGTCGCGCTGCATTCTGGGGTTGGAACCAGTTGATTATCAGGTGGGTTTGAGTAATGATCGCCTGGCCGGGTTGAGGCATGGGGATGCGGCTCGAGCAGGCTTGAATCGGCGGAGGAGTTACACGACATGGTCACAATGGAACAATGGATCGAACGGCTTCCCGAGGGGGAGAGCGCGCCCCTTTCGCCCGTTCAAGAACGGATGTGGTTTCTTCAGGAGTTCCTTTCGAGGTCTTACGCCTACAACTCGCCCATTCCCTTTCGTGTCCGGGGGTTGTTGGATCACGGACTGGTGGCCCGGGCCATCGCGGAAGTCGTTCGGCGTCAGGAGGTGTTGCGCACGCGGTTTCAGAGAGCGGAACCCTGCCCGCTGCAAGTGGTTGATCCGGCGCCGGACGCGTTTCCGGTGGTCTTCGAGGAAGCGGCGGACCTGAACGCGGCCATCGGCCGGGTCCGGGAAGAGGGGAAAAAGACGGTCGATTTGGAGAGCGGTCCGGTGTTGCGCGTGTTCTTGTTTCGGCTGGGGGGACGGGATGACGACCACGTTCTGCTCTTGGCGATGCACCATTCCAGTTTCGACGGTTGGTCCTGCCGCTTATTCGTGAAGGAGTTTTTGACGGCCTACGAAGCTTTGCACAGAGGCGAGGACGGGCGGCTCGGGGAATTGAGAGTGAGATACCGGGACGTGGCGGCTTGGCAGCGAAAGATGCTCGAGGATTCCGCCGTGCGGGAACAGGTCTTGGGATTCTGGTTGAAGCAACTGGATGGGGAATTGCCGGTGTTGCGGTTGCCCACAGATCGTCTCCGGCCCTCTGAGTTCACTCACCGGGGCCGGGTGCTGCGGCGGATGTTGCCGGGCGAATTGGTCTCGGCGGCGGCGGTTCTGGCCGCGCAGAATCGGACGACCGTGTTCTCGGTCTATCTGGCGGCGTATTTCGCTTTCTTACACCGTTATACGGGGGACGAGGATATGATCGTCGGCGTGCCGAGCTTTGGGCGCCGGCATCCGGACTTGGAGGAGATCATCGGGGTTTTCGTGACAACATTGCCGGTTCGCGTGCGCGTGGACGGGAGCGCTCCTTGGGCGACCCTGTTGAAGGCGGTGCGCTCGACGTTGTTGGAAGCGATTTGGCATGATCAAATCGGGTTTGAACAGGTCTTGCAGGCGTTGGATTTAAGGCGTGACCCCGGCACAACGCCGGTGTTTCAGACCCTGTGTCATTTGATTGATTTTCCAGCGGATCCGGCCGCCAACTCTGGGAGAGCGTTGACAGTCGAGCGGGTCGGCTACGATTTGGGAAGCAGCCAGGTGGATTTTGCGATGCTGTTCGAGCGGATGGGTGAAGGGTTGGAGTTGCGGGCGCAATACAATCCGGATTTGTTCGAGAAGGCGACGGTGGAACGTTGGTTGAGACATTTTCAAAGAATACTAGCGCAGGTATGTGAGGATCCGGATCGTCCAGTGAGGGAATTGGATTTGTTGGGAGAGCAGGACCGGACGCAGATGGTGGTGGAGTGGAACCGGACGGAGCGGGACTGGGGAGCGAAGCCGGATGTGGCGACGCGGATTGGAGAAGTGGCGCGGCGTCACCCGGAACGGACGGCTTTGCGTTGGAAGGGCCGGGAGATGAGCTACGGCGAACTGGATGCTGCGGCGACGCGGATTGCGCGGCTGTTGGTTCATGGCGGGAACCCCGGCTTGGCGGTAGAAGAAAGGGTGGGAGTGCTGATGGAACGAAGTCCGGGAATGGTCGCGGCGCTCTTGGGAATCCTTCGGGCAGGCGGAGCCTACCTTCCGGTGGACCCTTCCTATCCTACGGAAAGGATTCGGTTTTTATTGGAGGACGGCGGGGTTCGGACCTTATTGACCGATGACGCTAGCGAGCTGCTGACTGAGGGGATTCCGGCGCGCGCGCTGCCTCTGGATTCCTGGGCAGGCTGGACGGAAAACACAGAGAAGACTGGTGAGGGCGGCGAGGAGTTCGCGGCGCTTGCCCCGGAGCGACTCGCCTATGTGATCTACACATCCGGATCCACAGGACGCCCAAAGGGGGTGTTGGTCGAGCACGGCGCGTTGACGAACTTCATCGAGCAACACGCTTCGGTGACGGAGCTGGGCCCGGCGGACCGGGTGGCGATGTTGTCGACGCTCACCTTCGACATTTCCGTGGAAGAACTTTGGCCGTCCTTGTGTTTCGGAGCGTGTGTGTGTTTGTGTGAGGAAGAAGTGAAGCTTTCGCCTCCCCGGCTTCTGGATTGGTTCCGGCGGGAAGAAGTCACAGTTTCCCACCTTCCGACTCCCTACACCGAGTTGCTCTTGGCGGAGGATTGGCCGCCGGAGCACCGGATGCGGTTGTTTTTGACGGGAGGCGACCGGTTGCACGGGTATCCGCGGCGCCGCTTTCCTTTCCGCTTCTTGAATACTTACGGACCGACGGAGAGCACGGTGACGGCGACGTGGTGCGAGGTTCCCACCGGCGCGGATCAAGACGGCGTTCCGCCCATCGGAAGACCGGTGGCGAACATGCGGGTGTATGTTTTGGACAAAAATCAAACTCCTGTGCCGCCCGGGGTCTGCGGAGAGCTGTATTTGGCGGGCAAGTCGCTGGCGCGCGGTTATCTGAACCGGGAAGAAGAAACGGCGCGCCGCTTTGTGAAGAACCCATTCTGTGAATCGGGCGGGGCGCGGATGTACGCGACGGGCGACGTCGTCCGTTGGCGGGACGACGGGCAACTGGATTTTGTGGGACGGGCTGACGACCAGATTCAGGTGCGCGGGCGCCGGGTCGAGCCGGGTGAGGTCGAGCAGGTGTTGCGGGAGGCTCCCGGGATCAAGGAGGCGACGGTGGTGGTGCGCAAGAACCCGGCTGGGGAAATGCGGCTGGCGGCCTACTATGAGGCCGGAGAAGGAGAACGCCTGGACGCGGAGGCGGCGCGGCGCCATTTGGCGGTGCGGCTGCCGGACTACATGCTTCCTGGGGCGTGGGTCGAGGTGCATTCCTGGCCGCGAACCGCAGCGGGTAAGTTGGACCGCCAGCGGCTTCCGGAACCGGACTGGTTCGCGGCGGGCGCCAGGGTCGAAGGGGAAGCCCCCCTCGAAGGAACGGAACGTGAGCTGGCGGAGATTTGGCGGACGCTGTTGGCGCTGGAGACTGTGGGGCGGCACGATGATTTTTTTGCGGTGGGCGGCGAGTCTCTGAAGGCGATGCAAATGATCTCGCGAATTCGAAAGCGCTGGCCGGTGGAAGTAGGGGTGAGGGCGATCTTCGAGCATCGCACCGTGAGCAAGCTCGCGGGTTTTTTGGATCATCAGTTAGCATCAGAACTCGAACCGATCGAGGAGGGAGTTTTGTGAGGGAGAAAGCCGGCGGACAAGTGTGGCGGAAGCGGCCGTCGGATGGGAGCGCGGAATCCCACTTTCCGGCCGCGGGAGGCCTTTCCATGAAATCGGGTCGAAGAGGACCGGGCGGGAAGGTCCGGGCGGGAGAATAGCGCAGTGAGGGAGCGAGCCGGCGGGACTCTCTTTGTGGTGGCGACGCCGATCGGAAACCTTGATGATCTGAGCACGCGAGCGGAGCAATGCCTGCGGGACGTATCGCTGATTGCATGTGAGGATACGCGGCATACGGCCCGGCTCCTGTCGCGATACGAGATACGGACGCCCAAGATCAGCCTGCACGCGCACAACGAGCAGAGCCGCGTCGAAGGGGTGTTGGAACGACTGCGGGCCGGCGATACGGTGGCTTTGGTGTCCGATGCGGGGATTCCCGGTTTATGCGATCCGGGGCAACGACTGGTGGCAAGCTGCCGGGCGGCGGGGTGCCGGGTCGAGGCCCTGCCGGGTCCTTGTGCTCCGGTGACCGCATTGGCGGGATCGGGATTTCCGGCCGACGCGTTTTATTTCGGTGGCTTTCTTCCCAACAAGCCGGGCGGAAGGGAGAAGGCGCTTCGAGCGGCTCTGGAACGTCAGGAGACTTCGGTGTTTCTGGAATCTCCCCACCGGTTGGTGCGGTCGCTCGAGGCTCTAGCGGCATTGGACGCCGCCCGGCCGGTCTGTGTGGCGCGGGAGTTGACCAAAATACACGAGGAGTATCAGAGCGGCAGGGCGGCGGCCGTCCTGGAGCATTTTCGGGCGCGTCCCCCGCGTGGTGAGATCGTTTTGGTGTTGGCGGGAACACGCCCTCCGGCGTGGTTTCGGAGGATCTGGGAGGACGCTCATGGACGGGAGAGCGGAACGCGCTGAGCTTCCTCCGGGGACCTTTGTGCTCACGGGTCCCACGGGGTGTGGGAAGTCGGACGCCGGGGCAGCGTTGGCGGCGCAATGGGAGGGAGAGATTGTCAATGCGGACGCCTTTCAACTCTACCGGGGATGGCCGCTATTGACGGCGGCTCCGGGGGAAGAAGCTCTGCGCCGGGTCAAACATCATTTGTATGCTTGCGTGGATCTGGATCAAGAGATGAGCGCGGCGCGTTTCCGGCAGATGGCTCTTCCGGTGATTTGGGATATCGCCGGCCGGGGCGGGGTTCCCATCGTGGTTGGCGGCAGCGGGCTCTATGTGAAGGCGCTGACCCATGGCCTTTCGGGGCCTCCGGGTGGCGACGCGGGGCTGCGCCACGAGTTGGGGTGTTTAGACACGGCGACAGTGCGTTCGTGGCTGGCGGCGGTGGATCCTGAAGCGGCTCAGCAGGTGGATCCGGCCAACCGGCGCTACCTGGAACGGGCGCTGGAAATGGTTTTGTTGTCGGGGAAGCCCGTATCGGAAGTCAAACAGGGATGGAACGGGTTCCCCCGCGGCCTGCGCGCGGTATGTTTGCTGCGGGAGCGATCGGAGCTGTATGCCCGGATCGACCGCCGGGTGCAGAGCATGTTGGAACGAGGTCTGGTCGAAGAGGTGCGCGCTTTGGGGCAACTCTCAGCGACCGCGGAGAAGGCCATCGGCGTTCGGGAGATCCGGGGCTACTTGGAAGGGAACTGGGACCTGCCCGAAGCCGTACGCCGGATTCAGCAGGCCAGCCGGCGCTACGCCAAGCGGCAAATGACCTGGTTCCGCCGGGAAACCTGGATGCAAACGGTTTGCGCGGGAGCCGAAGAGGATGCTATGGCTGTGGCCCGGCGCATCACGGCGCTGATCGAACATGGCGGTCGAACTCGAGCCGAATGAATGCAAGCGCGTGCCGGTGCTGGCGGGCTCCGGCGCCTACGAGGTCGTCATTGGGCCCGGGCTGCTCGATCAGGTAGGGGCTAGGGCGCGCCACGAGGGGTTGAAGGGAAGGTGCGCCGTCATCACCGACTCGACCGTGGCGGAACTCTACGGGGCGCGCTGCCTCGAGAGTTTGCGAGCGGCGGGTATCCTTGCAGAATTGTTCGCCGTGGCGGCAGGCGAAGGCTCGAAGTCCATGGAATGCGCCGGCGATTTGTGCCGGAGAATGCTTCGGGCAGGACTGGACCGGCGGAGTTTTGTGGTGGTGCTCGGAGGAGGAGTGCCGGGGGACCTGGGCGGCTTTGTCGCGGGGATCTTCCAGCGCGGCCTTCCCCTGGTCCAGGCGCCGACCACCGTGGTGGCTCAGGTCGACAGTTCGGTGGGTGGAAAGACCGGGGTCAATGCTCCGGAAGGCAAGAACCTCATCGGCGTGTTTCACCAGCCCCGGCTCGTGCTGGCCGACACCGATTTGCTGCGGACGCTTCCAGCGCGGGAGTGGAACGAAGGTTTCGCGGAAGTCATCAAACATGCGGCCATCCGGGACGCCTCGCTTTTGGACTTGGTCGAGAAGCTCGGCGGTGCCAGCGATGAAGTGGTTCCGGAATTGATCGAACGTAACGTCAGCATCAAGGCTGCGGTGGTGGCAGCCGATGAGAGGGAGATATCCGGAGTGCGAGCGCTGTTGAATTTCGGCCATACGGTCGGGCACGCCATCGAGGCCGCGGGCGGATATGGCAGGTTTCTGCATGGTGAAGCCATCAGCTTAGGGCTCAGGGCCGCTCTGAGCCTGTCGGTGGATAAGGCGGGCTTGGGACGGGTTGCGGCGCGGCGGGTGTTGGCGGCGTTGCGCCGGTTCTCGCTTCCGACGATCCTTCCCGAAGACGTCGCGACGCGGGAAGTGATGCTTTACCTCGAGCGGGACAAGAAGTTTCAGGATGGAAAAGTGCGATTCGTGCTGCTTCGAGCGTTGGGGGATGCTTTCGTGAGTGAAGCGGTGACCCGCGAGGACGTCGAGGCGGCGGTCGATTGTTTGCGGCGGCCTGAGTCTGGGGGAAGGTAGACGATGCCGGTATTGTTGGGAGCATGGCGGGGGTTGGGGATGGCGACGTCCTTGGGCTTCCTGCTGTCCCTGGGCGCGGTCCAGCAAGTGCGGACTGCGGCGGAGCCGGAAGCGGACCCAGAGCATTTGCCTCGCGTTGCTCCGCTGGAGCCCGAAGCGGCACTCGAAGCGTTCCAGGTGCGGGACGGTTTCAGGGTGGAACTTGCGGCCGCTGAGCCTTTGGTTACGGATCCGGTCGCCCTGTGTTTCGATGCCGGCGGCTCGCTGTATGTGGTGGAGATGCGGGGCTACTCAGAGAGGAAAGAAGAGCGCTTGGGCCGGGTGCGGCGGCTTCGCGATGAGGACGGGGACGGTTTTTATGAGGAGAGCCTGGTTTGGGCTGAGGATTTGGCTTGGCCGACCGCCATCGCTTGCTGGCGGGACGGGGTGTTTGTAGCCGATTCCCCGGATCTCATTTACCTCCGAGACAACGACGGCGACGGCAAGGCAGATCAGAGGAAACGGGTCTGGACTGGATTCGGGGAGGGCCAGGATCGAGTGAACGTACAGGGATTGCCGAACAATCTTCGTTGGGGACCGGAGGGCCGGATGCATGGGGCGACCTCGGTGAACGGGGCGCGGCTGCAAGGGCCGGGTGAAGAAGGAAAGGTCCAACTCCTGCTGCGCGGCGATGATTTTTCCTTCGATCCAAGCGGTGTCGACGCGCGGCGGGAGTCGGGCGGGGGTCAACACGGGTTGGCTTTTGACGACTGGGGCCGGAAGTATGTCTGTCACAACAGCCGTCACTTGGAGTTGATCATGGCCGCGGCGCGATACGGGCGCGGCCGTGCCGGCCGGCTGCCCGCATCACGAGTCGGGATTGCGGCGGACGGCCCGGCGGCGGAAGTCTACCGGATCAGCGCGGACGAACCGTGGCGGGTAATGCGCACGCGGTGGCGAGTGGCTGGGCTGGTGGATGGGCCGGTCGAGGGAGGCGGACGCGTTTCTGGTTATTTCACTTCGGCGTCGGGACTCGAGGTCTACCGTGGCGACCTGTTTCCTCCGGAGTACTGGGGCAACGTCTTTGTCGGGGATGTGGGCAGCAACCTGGTGCATCGCAAAGTGATTCGCGCGACTCCGGGTTCGCCGCTTCCGGAAGCGCGCCGGGCCCGAGACGAAGGGCAAAGTGAGTTTTTGGCTTCGACAGACAATTGGTTCCGGCCGGTGCAATGCGTCAACGGACCGGAAGGGGCGCTCTATATAGTGGATATGTATCGCGAGATCATTGAGCATCCCTGGTCGTTGCCCGAATCGATTAAGAAGCATCTCGACTTGAACAGCGGGAACGATCGGGGCAGGATTTACCGGGTCGTGCCGGAGGGGTTGAGGGCAGCCAAGAGCGAGCGGCTCGACCGTTTGGGAATCGAAGACTTGGTCCGGCGTCTGGGAAGCGGGAAGAGCTGGGAGAGGGAGACGGCGGCGCGGCTCTTGCTTGAAGCCGGGCGTGGGGAGGCGGCGGAGATGGCGCGGAGGGCTTTCACTGCCGGGGAAGTTTCCTCTCTGGGAATACGTCAGGCGCTGGCGGTCTTGGGGAACCTGGGTGAGTTGAACCACGCGGATTTGTTGGCGGCATCATCGTCGGGAGATCCGCTGGCGGTGTTGCCGGCTTTGGAATGGTCGGAAACGCTCACGGGCCTGCCGGAGGCCTGGCGAAACCGTCTGGAGGAATGGGCGTCGCATCCGGACCCCGGCTTGCGCTTCCAGCTTGCACTGACATTATCCCTACAAGATTTGATTTTCGATCCAGAGTGGGATCTCTGGCGTGAGGAGTTGGTTCGTGCGCTTTTGGATGCGGGCGGCGATCAAGAGTGGATGCCGCCGGCGCTTTCAGCCCTCGCGGCCGGGGTCGAGCATCGAGTGCTGGAGGACATGCTCAACCTTGGGCGGGAAGCCTGGGATCCCTTTCTCTTGGCGGTGGGAAGGATCCTTGCGGGCGAAGCCGCCGGTGGCGACGATGTCGTCTCAAGGAATGTTCTGGCCCGGATTTTGGGGGAAGCGGCGCTCGAAGGCTGTTCGCCCGCATGGGCTTGTCTGGGAGAGTGGGTTCGCACATTGGAGAGCAGCGGAGCGGATGCCCGCGATACGTTCGAGGAGGGGCAGCGAAAGCAGTTGATCGGCGCCGGGAGAGAGCAGTTGATCGCAATGAGTGCGAAGCCGGCGGCGGTGGAGATCTGGACGGTGTTGGCGTTTTTGGGAGGGACGGATCCGGAAATGATAAAGAATCTGCTGACGCCTGTGCACGGCGAGAGTCTGCAAAGAGCGGTCATGGCTTATTTGGAACGTCGCTCAGCGCAGGAAGCGGCCGGCGCAATAGCGGACGCTTGGGCGGGATTGTCGCCGGGGCTCCGGACGGCGGCCCTGGACTTGCTCATGGCGAGGCCGGAGCGAGCCCAGCTTCTTCTGGAAACTGTCCGCGCCGGCGGTATACCCAAAGCGGACATCTCCGCGCGGGCCCGGCTGTTTTTGGAGGAGCACGCGGACGAGGAAGTGCGAGAGCTGGCGGCAACACTCTGGACGGGGGGCGGGATGGAAGCCGGCGAGGCGGCCTTCACGCGTCTGGAGGCGGCATTGACCCTCGATGGCGACGCCGCGGTTGGCAAACGGATCTACCGGGAGCGTTGTGCGGCCTGTCACCGCGCTGGAGAGGAGGGATCCAATTTTGGGCCGGATCTGGCGGTCATGCGGCGCGCGGGACGCGAGAAGATCCTTCTCAGCGTGGTCGATCCCAGCCGGGAAGTGCCCCTGGAATATATGGCTTACCAGGTTGAGACGACGGCCGGCGACACGCTGCTGGGAATTCTGGCGCGCGAGACAGAGGAGCGGATCGAGCTTCGCCTGCCAGGCGGCCTCGAACGTAGCGTGGAACGTACCGAGTTGCGCAGTCTTCGAAGCTTGGGCATTTCCGCCATGCCCCCTGGCTTGTGCGAGGATCTCGATGCGGAGGAGGTCGCTGGGCTTCTGAAGTTCGTGGAGAGCGAACCCGGTGCAACCCCTTGACCGATTTCGAATCAAAGGATATTGAGGAGGAGTGAATTGTCTGGGACAGGGTGAGAATTTCAAACGAAAGGTGATGTGCCTCTTGCGCTTGCTGCGAAGTGCGGCGGCGGGACTCTTGGGCTTGGCTGGAACCTCGGGGTGGGCGGCCGACAATCCGGTTGCCGATCCTGCGGAATGGGGGATGGAGGACCGGATCAGCGCCGAGGAGTTTGGCGCATTGATGGCCTTGTATGAAGCGGCGGGTCAACCGGCGGATTGGGGCTGGGCTCCGGATGCTTATCCCTGGCCGGGGGTGACAATCAGCGGCTTCCAATCGGTGTTCGACACCGAGCTGGAGATGTGGTGCGTCGCCAGACTGGGCGTGGTGACGTCTTTGGACCGGACGGGGCGCGCCATTGGAGCGTCGATTCCCCCGGAGATAGGAAATCTCCGCTCTATTCTTCGTTTGTTTCTCCGGAGTAGCGGGCTGACGGGGTCCATGCCGGAGGAGATTGGCCAGTTGACGCAACTGCGGGAGCTGACCTTGAACTCCAATCTTTTGACGGGCCCGATACCGGATTCGATCGGTAACCTGACCAATCTTACGACCTTAGGCTTGGGCACAAACCAGCTCTCGGGCCCGATACCGGACTCGATGGGGAATCTCCTCTTGCTGGAGACGCTGACATTGAACAACAACCGGTTGTCGGGCTCGCTGCCGGAGTCCATCGGCAATCTCGCGCAGTTGGGGCAATTGCAGCTTTCGCAGAATCTGCTGACGGGCGCCCTTCCGGATGGGCTTGGGAACTTGACGCGTTTGGTGGTCTTGGACCTCAGCTTGAACGATTTTGAAGGCCCGCTTCCCGGGTGGATCGGCAATTTGACTAATCTCACATCGCTTTCGCTCAATGGGAATCTTTTGAACGGCCCCCTGCCGGCGGAACTGGGCGAGTTGGCGGCATTGCATAGCCTCTTTCTTCACAATAACCAATTCACGGGATCAATTCCTTCGGCTTTGGGCCAATTGAGCCAACTCAGAGGATTGAATCTTTCGGCCAATCGCATTGGCGGATCCATTCCGCCGTCGCTCGGTCAGTTGACGGAGTTGCAGCAATTGACGCTATTCAACAATAATCTGACGGGTTCCATTCCGGCCTCCTTGGGATCTTTGAGCAAGCTTCAGCGCATGCAGGTGTATATGAACAACCTTTCGGGCGAGATCCCGTCGACCCTGGGCGATCTGGTCGAGTTGCGACAGCTCTTGCTGTATCGCAACGGATTGAGCGGACCGGTTCCAGCGAGCTTGGGGAATCTGAACCAACTGGGGATTCTGGACCTGCGGCAGAACCGTCTTACGGGAACGCTGCCGGCGACATTGAAGGCGATACCCGCGCTGGTGACTCTTGATGTGAGGTTCAATTGTCTCGATGTGACGTCCGGCGGAAGCAACGAGATGCTGTTGCAGGAGATCGTGGGGCAGGGCACGACGGCGATGTGGATACCGCAGAGCCAGTGCGAGATCCTTATGACGGATTATGGCGAATGGATCCTGCAGTTCGGATTGCCTGCTGCGGAGCGAGATCCGGAGCGGGATCCAGATTTCGACGGGATGTCCAATTTTTTGGAGTTCGCTTTGGGATACCATCCGGGTCGCAGCGAGGAGCAGAACAATCCCTTTCTTTCAGTGGAGAACGGTTTTTTGGTGATGACTGTGAACAAGCCCGCCTACGAAGCCGGTGGTCTGCGCTATGTGGTCGAGTACTCACCGGGGCTGTCGATCGGGTCTTGGACGACGGAAGGCACAACGGTTCTTGCCGATACGCTAGGATTGCTCCGCGTGCGCTACGAGGGGGATCTTTTGGCGCCCGGCCCGGAGCGCGGATTTCTCCGGTTGCGAGTGGAGACCACAGTTCCGTAAGGGCACAGCAGTTCAGAGCGGCGGGATGAGCGCGGCTCGGGGCGGGGAGAGGGGAAAGGAGAGAGGAAGGGTGATGTTGGCGTGGACTCCGGCCCGTCAAGGAAGGGCGCGAGAGTGATTCGGGTTAGCCCGCACTTCTTGAGTTGCTGGCTTGGAAGCGGACGCCGAGACGGGAAAGACCGCGCAGGGCGTGATTGGGCCGAAAAGCCACGTCGCCGGGGATGAGTTGGATATCGGGAAAAGAGCGGAAAAGCGTCTGGATGGCGATTTGACCTTCGGCGCGCGCGAGCGGGGCTCCGACGCAGTGATGGATGCCCGCTCCGAAGGCGAGGTGACGATTGTTAGGGCGGGCCAGATCGAGGCGATCCGGGTCCGGAAAGCGATCGGGATCACGGTTGGCGGCGGCGAGGCAAGCGACGACGCGGTCTCCGCGGCGCAGCTCCTTTCCTCCGAGCTGAATGTCGCCGGCGGCCACCCGGGAGATCATTTGCACGGGGCTGTCGAAACGAAGGAGTTCTTCAACGGCGCTTTCGACAAAGGCGGGGTCGTCCAAGTTCTCGAGTAGGCGGTTGCGTTGGCCGGGATTGCTGAGAATGGCATGAACTCCGTTGCCGATGAGATTGAGGGTGGTTTCCTCGCCGGCGCTGAACAGGAGCATGCAGAAGGAAATGATCTCGTCATCGGAGAGGTGTTCGCCTTCGTCTCGAGCGCTCTGTAAGGCGCCGATGAGATCGCGACGGGGCGGTTGTCCTTGGCGCTGTGCGAGGACTTCGCGAAAATACGCGGCGAACTGCCGGGCGACCGATTCCATTTCCTCGAAGGCTTCGAGTGTGTGCAGTTGATCGACGACGCGGAACATGGTCTCGGCCCAGTCTTTAAGCTGGATGTGATCGCCTTCCGGGAGGCCGAGCATACGAGCGATGACGATGACGGGCAGGGGTCCGGCCAAGCGGGCGATGAGGTCGGCTTCCGCGGAGCGGGAGAACGCGGCGATGAGGGAGTCTACGATTTCCTGAATGGCTGGACGGAGATCCTCGACGACACGCGGGGTGAAGGCCTGGCTAACCAGCCTGCGCATGCGGGTGTGATCAGGGGGATCGATGAAAAGCAGCCAACTGCTGGTGGCGCCTGAGAGCGAGTCGAGGTTGCGGGACGGATCGCGTTTCTGAAGGAGCCGGCTTTTGGCGGCGACGTGATCATGAAGCTTCTCGATCCCGAAAGCGCTGCGTTCGGTGGTGACGAAACGCACATCATCGTAGCGGGTCAGGAACCATTCCGGGCGAAAACTCCAGGTGCGATGGACGGGATCGCAGGCTCGGAGCCGGTGGTACCACGGATAGGGATCGCGATGAAACCCGGGATCGAGGGGATTGAAATCGAGGGTGCTGCCGGCGGGAGATTTCATACGGCGAAGGAAGGGTGCGACCCCTTATCTAACTGGGGGTGAGGCGCCCCAGTTCAGCATCCACGTGAAACGTTACATCGTCGATGGTGGGATAATCCCAAAGGAGGGTGGGAGGGAGTTCGACGCCCAACTCGTCCTGGAGTTCGCCGGTGATGCCGAGAGCCACGGAAGAATCGAGTCCGTATTGGGCGAAGGGAGTGGCGTGATCGATGAGTTCCGGGGAAAGGTGGAGATGGTGCGCCAGCCGGCTGACAAGCCAGGGGCGAACTTCAAAGGGTCCGCCTGGATGGGGAAGCGCGGAGTCCTCCCCGTTCGTCAGAGGCGCCGTCTGGGTCAGGTCTGAACGTCCGGCTTCCTGAAGGGCTCCGTCCAGCCAATCCTGCCGGCAAGCCGAGCGGCGGATCTTGCCACTCGAGGTGCGCGGGATGGTCCCGGTGCGGATCAGGACAATCGAGCGGGCCAGGAGTTCATACTCGAGGGAAATGGCCTCGCGAATGACGGTGGCGACTTCCACGGCGTCGAGGTTGCGCAGCGCAGTACGTTCGACTTCGGCGACCAGAACGAGCTGTTCTCCGTGTTCGTCATCCACTGTGAAAGCGGCGACACAACCCTTGCGCACCGCGAAGTGGGCGTTCTCCACCGTGAGTTCGAGATCCTGAGGGTAGTGATTCTCACCGCGCACGATGATGAGATCCTTGCTGCGCCCGGTGACGAACAATTCTCCTTGATCGAGGAATCCGAGGTCGCCTGTGCGGAGAAAAGTCTTGCCGGGGTAACCAGGGACGGCGGCGCCGAACACCGCCAGTGATTCCTCGGGTTGATTCCAGTATCCGGAAGCGACGCCCCCGCCGTGGACCAAGATCTCGCCGATGACTCTCTCGGGGCGGGGAAGCAAAGTATCGGGGTCGGCGACGACGATGCGCGTATCGCGGCGAGCGTGCCCGACGCCGGGCAGGAGGATGGCGCGGGCGCCGCTTTCATGGCTGGGCTCCGCGCGCTGTGCGGTCGTCAGGGTCGAAGCGTCGAATGAGCGCAGCACGGGATCGGAATCGACGGAGCCTCCGGAGACCATGAGCGTGGCTTCGGCGAGACCATAGCAAGGATAGAATGCGCGGCGCGCGAATCCGAGCGACGCGAAGCGTTGGCAGAAGCGGTCCAGAGTCGAGGGGCGGACCGGTTCGGCTCCGGAGTAAGCCGATTCCCAACACGAGAGACCGGCGCCGTCGATCGCGGCGGGGTCGACTTTTTCGGCGCAGAGCAGGTAGCCGAAGTCCGGTCCGCCGCTGTGGGCGATCCGGTAGTCAGAAATGGCTTGCAGCCATCGGGCTGGGCGTTGCAGGAATGCCGTAGGGGGCATGAGAACGCCGGTGGATCCCAGGTAAAGGGGTTCCAGGATTCCGTCGATGAGACCCATGTCGTGGAAGGGCGGGAGCCAGGATAGACAACGGGACTCGGGATGGAGGCTGAACGCCTCGCGGATGAAGGCGAGGTTATCAACGATGTTGCCGTGCCGGACCATCACGCCTTTAGGGCTGCCCGTCGAGCCGGAGGTGTATTGGAGAAAGGCCAGGCCGGAGGAGCCGGCTGCGACGGGATTGGCGAGCGGCGCGTCCTCGATGTTGTCTGAGGCCAGACAAAGGGGCGCGCTGTCGGCCCCGAGTTCGCCGAGACGCTCCTGGACATTCGCCTGGAGGGCGGTGGTGGTGAGCACGGCGCGCGCGCCGGCATCCCGAATGATGGCGAGGAGACGGGGATCGCGCCGGTTGGGTCGCGGTGGATAAGCGGGCACCGCGGCGACGCCGGCGAGAAGAGAGCCCAGGAAGGCGGCGATGTAACGAATCCCTGCCGGGAAGAGCAAGAGGGCGCGGTCGCCTTGCTTCAAGCCCACGCGGTGGAGAGCAGCAGCGACGCGAAGCGCTTCTTCGGCGAGATCGGCGTAGGAGATGGTCTCCGTCTCGGTCTCTCCGCTGCCGAGAAAGCGGTAGGCCAATGCGGAGGGCTGCTGGTCGCGCCGCGTAAGCAGGAGGTCATTGATAGTCTCGAAGGAGGATGGGATCATGAGTGAAGTTCGGGCTTGTCCTCAACCGGCAGGCAGGAGGCGATGGCGCGAGTGAGCGCTCCGGCGTGGGGATCGACAAGCATGGAATTGTGGTTTCCGGGGATTTCGTGAATAACGACGCCCCCGCGAGTCAGTTGGCGCCAAGCGCGGATGCTGTTGGACCAGAGCAGCCCCTGAACCTTGGGGATGAAGAGGTGGATAAATCCTGGATAGGCCGATGGGCGATAGGCCTGATAGGCCTCCCAATGGGTCTTGGCATAGCGCAGCGCCTGCTCCGGATAAGAGGAGAGGTCCAATACATCTCCCAACTCGGGGATGCCGGAGCTGGCGGCGTTCGGCGACGCCGCCGGATTGTCGCGCTGGGTTTTGCGGGCAAGGCGCGGGCCGATCCGGGACAAGCGCTCGACAAGGCGGCGCGGATCGCAAAACAGTGAATCCATCGTCCATCGTACGAAGTTGCGGGCGCGGGCCGGCCAATCGGCAATGCGGAAGCGTTTGTCGGCTCCGAAGGCGGGAGACGGGGGATCGATGAGCAACAGCGCGCCTACGGCCCGTCCTTCATGGTGCAAGATGCGGGCCATCTCGAAGGCGACCACCCCCGAGCTGCAATAGGCTCCGAGTTGATAGGGTCCGCGGGGTTGAACTTCAATGAGATCCGCGACGAAGGCGCGGGCCATCTCATCCACGGTCAAGAAAGGCTCGCCCGAAGTCCGCAGTCCAAAGAAAGGCCGGTCCTGGTTCATGCGTGTGGACAAATCGTCGAAGAGTCCGTGGAACCGCACCAAGCCGCTGCCCGAGCCGCCGCCCATCGCGTGGACCCAGAACAGCGGCGTTCCCGAGCCGGCTAACGAAATGGGCACGACGCTGGCGGGCAGGCTTTGGGCATGGGCCGGCGCCGGCTGATCCTCTTGAGCAAACACCGTTTCGGCCAGATGACCGGCGAGGGAAGCCGGGGTGCGGTGAGCCATGAGCCTGGTCACAGACACCTCCGCGCCGATCTTCTGTCGCAAGGTTTCCAGCAGCTTCGTGGTCAAAAGGGAATCGCCGCCCGATTCAAAAAAGTCGGAGGAGGGTTGGAGTCCCGGCGTTTGGAGCACGACCTTCCAGGCGTCGAGCAGCAGGGCTTCGAGTTCGGTTGAGTCGAGTCGGAGGGAAGGCTTGGCCTCGTCCTGAACCTGTGGCGCGGAAGACGGCGATGGAGCGACTGAACTGGCGCGCTCTCCGCTGATCGAGGGTGCTTCCACCAGTTCGGGCAGCCGTTCGAGAACCTCGAGTTGGGATTCGGTCAGTCTCGAATCGGAACGAAGGCGACGCACGGTTTCCAGGAAGGCGGCGTTGTGTGAGTCGTCTTTCGGAAGCGGTGGAAGCCAGCAAGTTTCCCTTTGAAATGGGTATCCAGGGGCGAAGACGCGGCGGCGGTGTTGGCCGGCGTCGACCGCCGACCAGTCGATGGGAGCGCCGCGGCGATGATGCTGGGCGAGACATTCCAGAATTCCCTTCCAGGCCCCGCCCGGTCCGGCGGATTGGAAAGGATGAAAAGTGGGAACGCTGGTCGCCTCGAGAGGTTCGGGGCCTCCGGCAGCTTGGCTGAAACCAAAGGAGACGATGGTTTCGATTCCTTCGGACATGAGGCTCATCAGAGCGCGGTCGATCCGGGCGGGAGCGGTGAGTTGCCCGCTCCAGAAACCAGGTTCGAGACCTTCGTGGGGAATTCTGTCGCCCGTGACCGACGCGATCATCGGGATGCGCGGGCGGTCGAGGGGAAGTAGGGCTTCAAGTTCTTCGAGCCGCGGGAGGAGGGAGCGAACCCGTTCCGGCCGGAGAGCCGGCGCAGCCTCGGAGGACACGGCATACGTAATCCCCACCGAGGAGAGCATTGTTTCGAGTTCCCGTGTCGCCGCCGATGAGCCGGCGATGCGGATCTGATCCGGCGAGTCGAAAGCCATGATGGCCGCTTCCTCGAGGTAGGGTTGCAGCAAGGGCGCGAGTGCGGCTCCATCGGAGTGAATCACGAGCGAGCGGTCTGGAGGATGAAGAGTGGACTCGAGGAGACGCCCGCGTTCTACGGTAAAGCGGATAGCATCTTCGCAGCGGAGCATACCGGCGCAGGCCGCCGCGGTGATCTCACCGGTTCCAAAGCCGAAGACGCAGGACGGGCGAAGGCCGCAAGAGCTGAAAAACTCGGCGAGGGCGAGTTGCTCGGCGACAAGCCGGCACTGGCTCGCGGTCAGGCGAGACTCGGAAGGGACCGATGCTCCTCCGGCAATCCATTGCCGGAGTTGGACGGGAAGACGATCCTCCAATGCCTGCTCGCACCGTTCCATCATTCTGCCGAAGACGGGGCTGGATTCCAGAAGGGGCGCACAGAGACTCGAGTCCCAACTATCTTCTCCGGGAAAAACAAAGGCGGTTTTGAAGGAGGCTCCAGCCGGCCTGGGATCGAGCAGGTGCTCAGCCGGGCAGGACAAAATCTCTCGCAGCATCCGGCTCATCGAGTCGCAAGTAGAAGCGACCACGGCGAGCCGGTGGCGAAAGGCGCCGCGGCCAGAACTCAGTGTGTAACAGTAATTGGCCAGCGAGACGCCGGACGGACTTTCTAAATCCGCGGCGCAGACTTCTGCGAGGCGAGAGAGCGCCTCGGGGGTCCGGGCACTGAGCGCGAGGACGGAAACGGGGCGCTCGCGCAAGCCTTCTCCACGAGGCATTTTGGGGGCCTCTTCCAAGATAAGGTGAGCGTTGGTTCCCCCGTACCCGAATGCGCTGACGCCGGCGCAGGCGATCCGTCCCGTTTCTGGCCAGGGAGCTAAGGTCAGGGGCACACGAAGCGCCAGCCGGGCGAAATTTACATGGGGATTGGGATGAGAGAAATGGAGATGTGCCGGAACCTGACGGTGATACAAAGCCAGCGTGACCTTGATCAGACTTGCGATTCCAGCGGCGCTTTCAAGATGACCGATGTTCGTTTTGACCGAACCGACGAGCAGGGGATGATTGGCCCGGCGTTGGGCGCCGTAGACTGCGGCGAGGGCATGGAGTTCGATAGGGTCTCCGAGTTTGGTCGCTGTGCCTTGGGCTTCGACCACATCGATCCAAGCGGGCGGCACTCCGGCGTCGGCACAGGCCGCTTCGAGGATTTCGCGTTGGGCATGGGAGTTGGGCGCGGTCAACCCGTTGCTCCTGCCATCCTGATTGACGGCGCCTCCGCGGATCACGGCGTAGACGCGGTCTCCATCGCGCAAGGCTGCGGAGAGGGGCTTGAGGAGGACGAGGCCCGCTCCTTCACTGCGCACATAGCCGGCGGCGGCGGCATCGAAGGCGCGGCAGCGGCCGTCCTGCGAGACGAGTCCGGTATCCGCGAAATTCGTGTTGACCCGGGGGAGGAAGAGAACGTTGACACCTCCCGCCAGAGCGGCATCGCATTCCCCGGCGGCGAGACTGCGACAGGCGAGATGGACGGAGACGAGCGAGGAGGAACAGGCTGTGTCCAGAGCAATGCTGGGCCCTTTGAGGTTGAGATGATAGGAAATCCGGTTGGCGGCGAGGCAGTTGGTGATGCCCATCGTCGAGTGGATGTCCTGCTCCGGCCGGCAGTGCGTCAGCACCCCGTAGCCAATGGTTCCGATTCCGATAAAAACGCCGGTCCGGCTTCCAGACTGCCGTTCTTTGAGGGCTCCGGCGTCTTCCAGCGTGTGCCAGGCCGTCTCCAACAAAAGGCGCTGCTGGGGATCCATGCGGGACGCCTCTCGCTGGGAAATCTGGAAGAAGCCCGGATCGAAGGCTTCCATATCGTCGAGGAACCCGCCCCAGGGGACGTATTGGGGATCGTAGGGCGGCGGGACCCCAGGGAGATCGCGATGGATTCTTTCCCAGCGCTCCCGGGGCCAACGGGTGATGGGGCATTCGCCGGCTGTGAGGAGATCCCAAAACGCGGCGGAATGCCGGGCTCCCGGAAACCGGCAGCCGATCCCGACGATGGCCACAGGTTCGCGCGGGGTGGATTGACGGGACACACTCATACCGCAGCAGTGGGATCCTGGAGAATCTTGATGAGGAGGGGGTCGCCTTCGAAGAAGCGCAGTCGTTCGAGGGGAGGCTGCCAAGCCACTGCGGCGGGCACGTCCGGCCAAGCCGAAAAAGAAACGACTCGCGTCGCCGACCACTCCGGGTAGCGCGCGCGTCCCTCGACGTTCCACGATACTGGCGCTGCGAAAGGATCGGAATGATGGACGGCGGGAAGCGAGAAACTGTCCAACCCCCCGGCGATTCCACTTCCGGTGAGTTTCAATACCGCTTCCTTCATGGTCCAGAAGCGGAAAAACAGGGTTCGGCGGACTTCTTCCTGGCTGTATCGCAATGCATTTGCTTCCTCCGTGGAAAAGAACCTCTCCGCGATGTCCAGCACTTCCGGAATGTCTTTAGGGGACTCGGCGTCGATCCCGATTTCTCGGCCGGATAGCGCAATCAGGATCGCGCCTTGTGAATGCGTCATATTGAAGAAGATGGGATCGGCAGCGAGACTTGGAGTGAGGTGCGGTTTGCCGTGTTTCGACGTTGCGAACACGACCAGGCGTGGTTCGACATCAAGTCTGACAGAGAGCAGCAATCGAAGCAGGGCGTGGCTGGTGACGAAGCAGGCCCGGTCGACTGAACGGCGGAAGCGCTCGGCCTGCGAACACTCTGCATCAGATAGCACGTGTTGCAAGCGTGTGATCTCCTCCTCGCTGGTTCGGCTTCGGGCCCGCCACACCTCGGCGGCGTTGCTTAAGGGACGCGAATCGCGGCCGGGGGCGACCCATTGCGGCTCCGGCATCGGAGCGACGCCTGGCAGATGAATGGGCAAGCCCATTTCCCCGGTTGCAAGGCGTTGCTGTTCCCCTTGGCGCCTCGGATAGCTGAGAGCCTTCATGTTCCGGGCGTCAAGGCGGGGTGAAAGCCGTAAACGGCCGGGAGATTGTGTCCAAGAGCGTGCAGAGCGTCTTCGAGGGCGGCGATACAACCCCCGAGAAAGGCGGCGAACCGGCCCGAAGCGAGCGCCGTTGCGCCGCTTTGGAGCACGGCGTCAAGCGTTTCGGGGCCGACAAAGGGTTCGAGGCCATAGCTCAGCGTGAGAGTGGCCCGGTGGTTGGATGTATCCACTAGGAAAAGTATCCGATGGATGCGGTTGTGCTCGACCGCTTCACCCGGCGGCTGGTTGGGGGAGGACGCGTTGAAAATCCAGAAAGCATACGCTCCGAGCCGGGATTCCAGGGGAATTCGTTGTGTGACGACGCTGAGCAGGATCTGACGGAGGCCGTGCTCGAAATCGAGGATCCGGCGATCGATGCGGGAAATCTGACCACGGCTGAACACTCGGGCCAAGTCGTTGATGCCGGGTTGTAAGGCGGGCGGGACGCCGAAGCGTTTCGTCAGCCGGTCCGCGTCCAGGCTGAATCCGCACTGCGGACAGGATTCGGCGCGGGGAGGCAAAGGAATTCGACAGTCGGGACAACGCATGATCGTTTGCCTTTGTAAATGATCTGGAATCAAGGCGCAACCCAGGGCTTGATCGAGGTTGCCGCAGGTCCCGCCTCGATCTATGCTTCTTATTTGGTATTGTGACCATGGTTTCCGGCCGCAAGACGCGCCTTCGCTGCGCATGGATACTCTTGGCCGGGGCTCTCGCGGGAGGGCTTGCATGGGTGCAACGGTCCTCCGATCCCCACGATCGCCCGATGCTAAGCTGGGATCGTGCCGGGGACGCTACGTTTTCTGGGGCGTTGACCCCCCGATTGCCGGAGGATTTCCGGCCTGCCGCGCCTGGACCGAGGCTCGACGGGCTGGACGAACTCCGGGTTGCCGCCGCAATGGGGCTCACCTTGCGATTCGGAAGGGAGGGGGAAACGCGGAGTTTGCTCCTTCGCGAACGGCGGCTGCTGGGGGAGGGATTTTCTTTGAGCGCGAGAAAAGCCGGCGCTGCGGATGCGTCGCGGGACGATCGGAATCTCCGGATTTGGACTGGCTGGTCTGTTTCTCCGGATAGAGAACGCGTTCAAGCGGCGCTGGCGGTTTTTGGACAGGGCCTTGCGGTGCACGTTCTGGAAAGGGATGGTTCGGTTTTGGAAGTTGTTTCCGGCGATGGTGGAGAACAATGGGAGGTTTCGAGATCCCGCGATGGCGGCGGCTGGTCGTGCGATTGCAGCGGGGAGGGAGGACTGGCCACGGTGCGAGGAACAATCCAGCGCGAGCCTTTGGAGGCGGGCGCCCTCGAACCGCTTTGGTTAGCCCGGGCCGGGGAAGACCCGGCGACAGGCGAGTTGGATCGCTACGTGGAACCGGTCCGGCGGGGTGAGGCCTACGAGCTGTCATTGAGGGATGTGCTTCTCCTAATGGTGCTCGACCAAGGCGAGAGCGGGCCGGACAACGATGAAAACCTGGAGAGCTTGGTGTCGCGTCGCCTCGCCACCGTCGCCAACGTCGCCGCTGTCTACGAACAACAGTTAGGGCTCCGCATTCTCCTGCAAGAACTCATCGTCATTCCCGGCGAACCCGGCTACAACGATGTGCCGTCGGAGGACGAAGTGGACGATTTTCGCCTGTGGCTGTCCGAGAACCGGCGCCAATCTGCCTACGGCTGGGACGTCGCCCTCAAATGGGGCAAGGGGTTGGAAGCAGGGACGCTGGGAAAAGCGTTCGTGGGAACCGTAGCGAGCGCCAGCGGCGTCGGTGTCTTGGCAACGGGGACAGGATGGGCCACTTGCGCCCACGAAATGGGGCACGTCCTCGGTTCCCAGCACAGTCGCGGAGGAATCATGAACGCGACGGCGGTTTCCGATGCGAACCAGGATTTCTTTACCGACGTCACCGAAGGAGAAACCGCCGCCAAGGACATCTACGACCGAAGCGCGGGAAGGTTGAGGGATGGGGAGGGTTTGCGCCACCCGGAAGAGATCCCTTTCGCCGTGAACGATGTCGTCGTGACCAATGACGCCGAGCCCATTGTTTTCGATCCCCTCGAGAACGACCGGCGCTCGGTGCGAAACGGAATCTTCAATCCGGGTTTGTCTGTCGAGGAAACCAGCTCGGTGTTGCCCCCGGGAGCGGGGACCGCGGAGCCGACTGGGGAAGGGGTGATTTTTCGGCCCGCGGAGGGTTTCTCAGGAACGGCCTGGTTCAGTTACACCCTGCGCGGAAGCGTCGGAAACAATGGACGCGGATGGTTGCACAAGGGCGATGTGGCTGTGGAAGTGGGGTTGGCCCAATCGGATCCCCGCCTGCTTCGCCTGGCGCCAGGGCAATCCTACTCGTTCGTCGCGGAACGAAGCGGTCCGGTGCAGAGGCAGCCCGCCATGGCGCGGGTGGACGTCTCCTTGGATGACCCGCAGCTCCTCGTGCTTCGCGTTTCGGAGGATGCGGAAGGGGAGGACGCTTTCAGCGCGGCGGGAGCCGATTACAGGATCATTTACGAAGAGGGAACTTTGGTCTTGCGGCCCGATGCGTATGTGTTCTCTCCGGGGTTGGGCAGGCTGGAAATGCATCCGCTGGCCAATGACGACGGTGTGGGGTCGGGCTGGTTGACGGACAGCCAAGTCTCGCTGGGCGTGGGAACGCCCGGGGCGGGCGCTGTGCGGGAATACTTTCCGCTCGCCTTGGCCCTAACTGGAAGTCAGCTCGACGACCCTTCTCTGGGTAGTCTCGAGGTGGAAACGCGGCCGATCCGGGTAGGGGACGATACCGCGGCGGTTCCAACCGGCAGGCTTTTCTTTGAGCTGGCGGCGGGCGCAAGCGGGGAGGTGGAGATCACTTACTGGGCGCGGGACGCCGCCGGGAAAACCGGGTCCGGGCGGATTCGCGTTTATGTCGATGGCGAACCAGAATCTTGGATCGAGCTAGGACACACCGTGCGATACCACGTCCCCGAGAATGGACTGCTGGACGACCGTTGGAAGGAATTGGATTTCGACGACGCGGCTTGGCCCGCTGGAGCCTCGGGAGCCGGCTATGATTTTCGTGGAGCCTATGATCCATGGATTGGAGTGGATGTGCGGGAGGTCCTCTACAGTCAACGCAGTTCCATTTACCTGAGATTTCCGTTTCAGGTTCAGCTCCCCGCCCGGTTGACGGGAATGATTCTTCGTATGCGCTTCGACGATGGATTTGTCGCCTACCTGAACGGGCGGGAGGTGGCCCGCCGCAATGCGCCGCCGGCTCCAGGATGGCAGTCCTTCGCCACCGCTGCAGTCGAGGCGAGCGGGACTGAAGCGGAAGTCTTGGATTTGGGGGCCCTCCTTCCCCTTCTTCGCGAGGGCCACAACGTGTTGGCCATCCACGGACTCAATCAGAGGGCGTTCAGTTCGGATTTTCTCATTCAACCCGAGTTGCAAGGCATTGTTGGAGACCGGTTGGCTTCGATCGCGGCGCCAGTGGTTCGGGCTGTAAGCTTGGAACCGGGAACCTCATTGCTGCTGGAGGGTCAATGGAAGCCGTCCGGGACGCTGTCGCGGGAGGGCAATCGCCAGATGCGCTGGATCGTCGCGGAAAGCGAATCCCAAGCCGCCGTGGAGCTGGAATGGAGCGGAAATGGGACTGCCGTTTTTCGGGATCCTCCGGAAGGACTCACCCGTCTGCGGCTGATCGCGTCTTGGGGAGCGATCGAGACCACTGCTGATGTGATCGTTCAGGTAGGCGAGCCATTCCTCTTTCCGGAAATTGGGGCGCGGGTGGATGCCGGACCAGATCAGGAGGTGGATGACCCAACGGCGATCTTGTCCGGCGCGGTGGAACCGATCGGGATAGAACCCTTTCTGGGCACAAACTGGCGGCAAGTGGATGGACCGGTTTCCGCTGAGATCCTCACGCCCCACTTGCTCGAGACCCAAGTCCGGTTTTCCATGGCCGGCCTTTACCGCTTTCGCCTCGTCGCGGACACGACGTCGGCGCGGACATTGGACGATGTCTTGGTGCAGGTGAATCCACAGGTGATTCCCGCGCCTGAGTTAGGCGTATTCAGCCTGGAGGAAGCCGGGGAACGTGAAGCGGCATTGGCCATCGAAGTGCGATCGGTGGGAGGAAGCGCGGCGGGATTGACCGTGTTTTGGGGACGTCAGGATGCCGGAGCGTCGCCTGAGGGCTGGGAAGGGCAGTTCGATCCGGCCTCGGTAACGGCGCCGGGGCGGATCCCCCTGACCCTGGAAGGGTTGCAGCCTGGGTCGGCCTATTTTGTCCGGGTTCGCATGGAGGGGGAACAGGCGACGGTGTGGTCGCCCGCTTTGAGCTTTTCGACCGTCGAGAAACCGAAAGATGCTTACCTGGAGTGGGCGCAGCGTTTTTTCGAGAATGTGAACGCGGAGGAGGCGGGTCCCCAGGCGGACGCGGACGGAGACGGCCGGGTCAATTTCGAGGAATTCTCCTTGGGCACACAGCCGCGAGAGCGGGACTTGGCAGTGAGTCGCTTGGAACTGCGAGAGGGAGGGGCCTTCTTCGTGTACCGGCGCTCCCGGGAAGCCGTGGAAGCGGGAGTGCTATTTGAAGTTCAAGTGTCAGGAGCCGTGGTGAACGCGTGGAACCCGGCGGGTCCCGGTCTGGTCACTCATGCGGATGCCGAGTTTGAGGCCGTGGAAGCCGGTCTTGGCGAGGCGGCCGGCGCGCGCTTGGTTAGGCTTAGGATTATAGGGCCGACGAATGGCGCGCCTGAGTAAACCCGGGCCGTTTGTCCCCTACAAGATCGGGAAGTTGGCGAGTAGTTGGCTGACCAGAGCAATCCGGTCCTTTCCTTGGAAGACAGCGTTGGTCTTGTGGCTGAGCGCCTCCTTGACCACTCCGCTCTTGGTTCCCTACCTATTCGGGCTCTTCGAGAAAGCTCCCAACGCTCCCGTCTTGCCTGATGGCGTGGGATGGGTATTGGCGCGCCGCTTGACGATTCGGCACGGCATGATTCTGCTCATCCCGGCTTTCGTGGGTCTGTGGTTGGCCCGTCGAGTGGGGTGGGGCGCGCCCTATCTCGAGTGCGCCTTGGACCGGGCCGCGAAACCTGGAATGGCATTCGGCCAGGTCGCGCGGCGCGCGGCCGTGGCCGGAATTTGGGTGGCGGCGGTGTTGTTCGCGCTGGAGGCCATGTTTTACTACGGCTTGAATGTGACAGCCCCGGCTCCGGAGGTCCACGCTCGCATCGGTGTTGCAGCTTGGCGAGGCGGATTGGCGACTCTGCGGGCGGCGTTGGCCGAGGAAGTCTTCTGCCGTCTCTTCCTTCAGTCGTTGCTTGCGGTGGTGTTGCTGACCCTATTACGAATCCGGAATGCGGGTCCAGCGCGGGAAGCCATGCTCTGGCTTGCCACTGCGGGCGGCGCCTTTGTCTTCGCCTGGCTGCACTTGTCCAATCAGGAAGTCTACGCGGCGACAGTTCCACCTTTGGTTTATCTGCGCACAATGCTGCTCACGGGGACAGCCGGGATTCTATTGGGCCGGGTATTCTGGAAGGGTGGCTTGGAGGCCGCCATTCTAGCTCACGCCGTGGCGGGCGGCATTCTCCAGGTCCTGCGACCGCTCGGGGAAGCGGTCTGGGCCGGCATGTTCCGTTAGGAAATGCAGCCGGACGCAAGGGCCGGGCGGCTCAGGGTGATGGCTTCGCTGAGCGCAGCCAGGATGCGGCCGCTCCCAGCAAGACCCCGCAGGCCAAACCCGTGAAATGAGCGAGGCTGTCCGTCTGGGCGTCGCCGATTCCCGTCAATCCAAACAGAGCCAAGGCGGCGCCCAAAGGGACAATCCACCACCGCCGGGAACGCTGCGGACCGCTGCGCGCGTATTCGACAAGGGCCATGCCAGCCAAGATCCCAAGCGCTCCGAAGACGGCCGTGGATGCTCCGAGGGAACGGTGCGGATCGGGATAGACGAGCATCGCTTTGAGCACGTTCCCCAAATAGCCGCTGAGCAGGATGAGAATCCATCCCAATACGTAGCCGAGGCTTCGGGCAACGAGAAAACCATACAGTGCGCCTGCGACAAGATTGCCGGCCAGGTGCAGGGGATTGCTGTGCAGAAAGAGGGCCGTCAGGGGCCGCCACCATTCGCGCCCGTCCAAGACAGCCTGGGTGTCCATGGTCAGGCGATTCAGCAACGCGGGTTCCATGGTCGCCTGATAGAGAAACACCGTGGCGACAAGGAGGCCTATCGAGAAAGGGATCCAGGCTCCGGCTGGATGCACGGAGCGCCACAGCTCTCTCTGCGTCGCATAGGGAACAGATTCCTCGGCGTTGTAGACGGCAAGTTCCCGGCCCGCCGCTTCGGCGTGGGTCGCCGCGACGCAGACCGCGTAACCATCGGGCTCGGCAAACACCCAGTAAGGGCTGCCCATGGCCAGCATCACGAGGCCTTCTTCATCCGCGCGGGCGCGGCTCAGACCCTGCGAGATGCAAATCAAGTCCGGACCAAATCGCGATTCGGAGTCGCCCTCGCAGGACGCGGAATGGGATGAGGATTCCGTGGGGACTTCGGATAGCATCATCGCATCCTCCACCGGCGGCACGGCCGATTCAGTTGAGCAAGCGTTCGCGCGGCTCTTCGGTTGGCTCGATTTGGTCGACCTCAAGCACGGAGACGGTGACGCCGTCTTCGGTTGGGAAGCGCAGTTTTCCGATCACCTTGACCCAGGACTTCTCCCTCAGTTGGGGCGCCGGATCCTTGAACTCGATGGGTATTCCCAGGGGGCGCATGTCGTTGGCGCAGCATTCCATGAACAGGCGGAAAAGCCGGAGCCTTCTGCCATCCTCATTATTGGCCCTCTCTGGGAGAATTTGACCGGTCGTCTCGACCGGAAGCCCGGTGAGCACCCGCTGCAGCTCGACATCCCCGGCGGCGTAGAAGATGGAAACGAGATCGAGGAGGTAGTTTCCTTCAGCGCTGCGGTCGACCAAAGTCTCGAGATCTGCCAGCGTGAAGTTGCCGATTTCTCCGGCAGCGGGGGTTTTGTCCTGCCAAAACCGTTCCGCTCCGGCTGCAGTGGCGACTCCCGAATAGAGACCGCGGTTGATGATGGCTTTGTCGAAGAACTGATCGCGGGTAAAACTGGCAGCGGCGAGGACGGGAGCGAGGAGGATAAAGAAACTGACCAGGACACCGGCGACGCCGGGGTCTTCGTGCCGGTGGTCGTGGGAATGGGCCTCCGGTCCGTGATCGCAACCGGAGTGGGCTGTTTCCGGCGTGTCCACAAGTTCGTCGATGTCTCGCGCCCGAGCGAGCGAGCCGTGATGGTGGGAATGGGTGTGTTCGTGGTCGGCTTCGTTCGCGTGATCATGGCCGCAGGCGGCGGTTGCGTGGGAATGTCCGCAAGCGGCCGCAGGCTTGCCGGCACGGACGGTGAGGAGATTGAACGTGGCCAGGACGTAGAGAAACAGACCGCCCAAGAGCGCGGCTGGGCGGAATCCGTCGGCGAGGTAATTCACGACGCGGCCGGAGAGGTAGAAGTAGAGGAAGATCGTTCCCCACACGAAGAGGGTCAAGATGCCCAACCAGCGGAAGAGGGTTTGCGAATGCGTCACGGGATCGAGTTCGGGAAGGCGGATGTCCACGGGATCTGCCCCCAGACCAGGCAGAGTGCGCCGACGAGCAGGAAGAGCGACGTCACAAGCAGCCAGACAAAGCGGATCCGGAAGACGGCAGAATACATGAAAACGAGTTTGATGTCGACCATGGGGCCGAAGACGAGGAACGCCAGTTTGGAGGCTGCGGAGAAGGTAGCGAGAGAGGCGGCGACGAAGGCGTCGGACGTGCTGCAGAGCGAGGAGACAAAGGCGAAGAACATGAGCCCTGGAACCGCCAGCCAATCGTTCTGAGCGAGCGGAAGGATCGACTCGCGCGGAACCTCATTGTTGAAGAGGGTGGTGATGGCACAACCGATGAAGAAGTACATCGCGGTGTCCAGGCAATCGCTCATGGCGGTGCGCATGGCGAGAACGGGGCGGATGTCGGGTCCGGAAGGGAGCGCCGTACTCCGGTGATCGCGGCTTTCGCCTTGGCCAGGCGCGGCAGATGGCATGGCGGCGCCCTGGGGAAGAGGCCGGCCGATGGACCGGAGGACGCGGTCACGAAGAATGCGGCTGGCGGGCAGGCGGATGGCTACGAGACCCACCAAGATAGCGGTGAGATAGCCGAGGGACAGACGGGACAGGGTCATCACTTCATTGAAGAAGACGATCGTTGCGTCGGGATCCTTATCGGGAAAGGCGATCCAGGTGCTGGCGGCGACCAAGGGGTTGACCACTGGGGAGGCCAGCATGTAGGCGAGGGCGCAGGAAACAGGGAGTCCCCGCTGAATGAGACGCCGGATCACCGGCACGATGGCGCATTCGCAAACGGGCAGGATCAGACCGAGCAGACCGCCTATGAGCACGGCGCGCACGGCGTTCTTCGGAAGAACGCGATCCAGAAAGGATTGCGGGAGGTAGGCGTCGATGAAACCCGAGACGATCGTGCCGGCGAGAATGAAGGGAAGCCCCTCGAGAACCATGCTGAGGAAGCCAAAGGAAAAGCTTTGGAGAAACTCGGTGAACTCCGGAGACATGAGCGGGCAGCGGCAGGGCAAAGGCTCCCCGGGGCGGCGAGTTTGCAAGTGAAAAGGTGCGAGAACGCAGGAGAAATGAGGGGTAGGGCGCATTTCTCATACCGTTTTGTCGCGAGGCGTTGCGAATCCTAATTGATCTGGCTTTTTTGGATCGTTTACAGGAAGGCTCAGTGACTCGCGTTCATCGCAGGCTCCATTTCAGCACGCTGACGATACTCGAGTAATCGTCCGTCCACACGCGGGCTGCCGGGTCGCCGCTTTCCCGAGACCAGCGGCCGGTGGCCATCAGGGGAGTGAGGTCCGGGGCGGCGCGCGCCATCACAGCCCACTGTGATGGCGATTTTCCGGCCGCGCCCTCTTCCTCGCTCACATCGGTGTCTTCCTGAATGAGGCACACCAGTCCGGCGTCGCGTCCGAGGGTAGCCACGACGGGACGCAGATTCAGATGCAGATTCGAGATGTGGAAGGCGAGGAGTCCCCCGCGGCGGAGTTTGCGCAGATAGAGTTGCAGCGCCTCACGCGTCAGAAGATGGACGGGGATCGCATCCGAGCTGTAAGCGTCGAGCACGATCAACTGATAATGGTCTTCTGGCGCGGATTGCAGCGACAGCCGCGCGTCGCCCAGCGCCACATGCACACGGGCCGCCGAATCGGCAATATAACTGAAATAACGCTGATCGCTGGCGAGACGTTTCACGACAGGATCAATCTCGTAAAACGTCATCTCCTGCCCCGGCCCGCCGTATGCGGCGATAGCGCCCGCACCCAGGCCCACGCCCGCGACTGGTCCAGTCAATTCCTCGCGGAATTCGTCGAACACCTGCCCCAACGGCCCGGTGGGATGGTAGTAAGAAAGCGGTGTCTTGCGATGTGCCGGATCGAGATTCTGCATCCCATGCATCGTGCGTCCGTGCATCAGGAGGTGGAACCGCCCATCGGCATTCTGTTGAACGCGATGAACGCCGAAGAAACTGCGCTCGATGTGCAGCAGAGATCCTTCTCCTGGTCTGATGAAGGTGCTTGACAGGAGAATCACCCCGGCGCCGAGGCTGAAGCGGGTCCGCTGGCGCGACATGAGAAAGCACAGGAAGCAGGGCAAGCCGAAGACCATCAGCCTTCGCGCGGGCGCCTGCGCATCGGCATCCGGCTTTCCCTGAACACTGGCGATCAATACGAACACCAGAATGGCAAGTCCCAAGGGCAACAGAAAATCGAGCCAGCGCTCTCGCTTGGCCCGCTTTGACGTTGACGCCGCTGCTCCCAGATACGCCGCGGCAATCAGACCAAAATGGTACTCCAGCACGTCATGGAAAAGCAGCGGGGCGACCAGCGCATTGAAGACGCCGCCCAGCGCGCCGCCAAAGGAGATCCACAAGTAGAATTCAGTCAGGCGATCTGCCGCCGGGCGCGCGGCCGACATCGCGCCGTGGCAGACCAGCGCCACGACGAAGAGTCCGGTCAAGTGCAACCCCACCAACAGCCCGATGGGCGTCGTGGATCCGGCGGCAATCGCCATGATCACCGGCAACAACGCGATGGGCAGAGCGCGCTGGGCGAAGCGGCGCGGAATGATCGTCCGCGGGGCGAAAACGAGGATGAACGTGATCAGGTAAAGCGCTAGCGGCAGCACCCAAAGGAGCGGCGCCGCGGCGATCTCGCTCGAGATGTAAGCCGTGACACTGAGCATCACGCTCGACGGAACCATGGCCAAGACGACCCACCGAGTCCGCTGTGCCGCCGATGGCGTGGGGGAATTCGCGCTGGTTTGTCCGTCGCGCTTTGCAGACACTGCGCCCTTCACCCCGCGCAACGCGACCACACCCGCCGCCAGCGCCAACCCCGCCAGCGCAAGGTAGCCGGTTCTCCATGCGCGAGTCTGGAAGTCCAGCGTTGTGTTGGGTTCGATCAGAAAGGGATACGCTAGCAACCCGAGCAGACTGCCCGCGTTGCTGGCCGCGTAGAGGAAGTAGGGATCTCCGGCTCGCGGGTGCCCTGTCGCCGCGAACCATTTCTGCAACAGGGGACTGATGGTGGACACGGCGAAGAACGGCAATCCAACGCCGGCGGCAAGCAACCCGAGCAGCCACGGAATGGGGTTGCTCTCCGCCGGCGGGGTCCACCCCTCCGGCACAGCAAAGGGCAGCATCAGAACGGGCGCCAGCAAGACCAGAGCTTGCAGCGGAATCTGCGCTTGCAACGGCAGGCGGGTTCCCACCGCATGGGCATAGGCATAACCGGCTAGCAACGCAGCCTGGTAAAATACCATCGCCGTGTTCCACACTGCCGGCGAGCCGCCGAGCAACGGCAGCGCCATCCGCGCAAAGACGAGCTGCGCCAGGAACAGCAGCGTTGCGCTCAGGAGTATCGTTATGCTGAATAAGAACAGCGTGGCGCGGTGATTTGGCATGCTCGGGATGGGCGCGGTCCTTTAGCCGTTGCGCCGCCCCGGCGCCAAATAAAAAGACATGGCCCGTCCGCCCGTGAGCCTCACAGGCCCAACTCACAGCCAGCAGCCCACGTGTCTGGAGTCAACGCCAAGGGACGCCGGAGGCTCTCGGACTGCAGCGAGAATCGCCGCTCTCCCTGAACCCGCGGAGCGCCACAGCAAAGGCGGATAGTCCCTCTCCCCACGCTCCTCCCTGCCGGAGAGCGGACACTTCGGCATGGATCGGCAAGAGTTCGCGCTATGGAAAATGCGGCGCAAAGCGGCGCCTGGAGGGGCACTTGGAACCGAGAACCCCGGAGGGCGGCCCTCAATCCGGATGGTTCCGGGCTTGATCCTGGGGCCCTTCGCGCTAGGATGATGCAAGACGGGCGCTGCTAGGCGGCCGTCCCTGAATCCTCAGCCTCATCCTTTACTCGCCATGTCGTATACTCTTCCTGATTTGCCCTACGCCCCCGACGCTCTCGAGCCGCATATCGATGCCCGGACGATGGAGATCCACCACGGCAAACATCATCAGACCTACATCACGAATCTGAACAAGGCCCTGGAAGGACAATCCGGTCTCGCGGGATTGGAAATCGAGGAACTGGTGTCGCACTTAGAAAACGCGCCCGAATCTATTCGCACCACGGTGCGCAATAACGGAGGCGGTCACTTAAACCATTCGTTGTTTTGGACGTGGATGAGTCCCGATGGAGGCGGAGAACCAGAGGGCGATTTGGCTGGCGGTTTGCGCGCCGCCTTTGGCGGTTTCGATGGGTTTCGCGAGGCCTTCACCCAGGCCGCACTCACCCGTTTCGGATCAGGCTGGGCTTGGCTGGTGGTCAAGGCCGATGGCGCACTCGGAGTTACTTCCACGCCGAATCAGGACAACCCGCTCATGGGCGCGATTGCCGGCTGCGACGGGAGCCGGCCAATTCTGGGATTAGACGTTTGGGAACACGCCTATTACCTCCATTATCAGAATCGCCGTCCGGATTACGTCGGCGCGTTCTGGAATGTCGTGGACTGGAAAAAAGTGGGTGAGAATTACGCCGCCGCGCGCGCCTGAGACTTACTCTGGGTTTTAGCCCTCCTTTCTCACCACATCCTGGCTGCGTTCCGGCGCCGTAGAGGATGACGGTGCAGAGTCGTCAGCGCTGGAGTCGAGGCGAGATGAATACGATCGACCCTTGTTCCGTCTAATGGAGATGAATTCCGCCCGGTGGTTGAGCGGTATGGCCGCCTTCGCCGTTCTCGCCGAGGGAGTCTGGGCCGGGCTTGCAAATGCGGAATTCGCTTTCTTGGGGTGTGAACTTCGCCGTGGCCCGGGTCAGGTCGAGCCACTGGAATTGCGGGGACGAATCGTTCCATGGGGACGCGGGGAGACCGCTGGGATTCTCCCCGGAAGTGTCATCGAAAGAAGCCGTAACGGCGGAGCCGATTGGGCGCCCTGGCGTACTGTCGGCAGTCCCGGTCTGGGAACGCCGGCGGAATTCAGCGTCATCCTTGATGCCGGCGACGAAGGCGAGGGACGAGCGCTGTTTCGCCTGCGGCAGACCCTGGACCGGTCGCAAGACCTCGCTCGTGGGTCCTACGCCGGCATGGAATTGCGGGGAATCAATCTGTCCGGAAGCAATCTCATCGGAGCGGATTTTGTGGGCGCCGATCTCACGGGGGCAGATCTGCGCGCCTGCCAGGTTGACTTCGCCAATTTCAGCGGAGCCATTCTCGATGGCGCAGTGTTGGACGAAGCGACCGGTGAGTCCGCCCTGTTTGTCGACGCATTCTTGCGGAGGACCTCGCTGAGGGGTGCGCGGTTGGATCGATGCGAATTCCGGCGGGCGCGGATGAAACACGCGGTTTTTCGTTCCGGTTCCTTTGAGCGAACGACCTTCGAGAACGCCGAGATGGAGGACACCTCGTTTCAACGCAGCAATTTGCGAGCGGCGAACTTCGAAAGCGCGGATTGCGGGGGAGCGGATTTTGAGGACGCCCGCATGATCCGCTGCTCCTTCGAGAAGGCGAAATGCAGGAATGCCGACTTTGAGGACGCCAAACTGAAGCACGCCGATTTTCGCCGGGCAGACCTCCGGAATGCGGATTTCCGGGACGCCGATCTGGAGGATGCCGATTTTCGGGGCGCCTCGACAGGTGGAGCCAATTTCTCGGGCGCCGACACGGAGGGCGCGCGGGGCTTGGACTTGGATGAGTGGTGAGCCAGTCAGGACTTGCCGCGAATCGCCAGGGCTGTTTCATCTGCGGAGCAGATGAACAAGCCCTGGAAAGAAAGTGTGAAAAACGACTAGATTTTTGAGGCCGGCTTTGGCAGGAAGTGCGGAATGAAAAAGCCGCAGCCGGGCCAGGAGTTGCACAGCCGGGTGAA
>DATKCT010000019.1:0-17230 GCA_035513055.1 Verrucomicrobiales bacterium
GGCGGCGCCTGCGAAGAGCGCGGCCCGCCAGGCCAGGGGATGGCTGGCCAAGTGAGACCACTCACGCAAGGGAAGGGAACCGCCGCTGGAAGGGACCTTTTCCCGGTGAGCGCGATCCCGGAGACGGAGGAGCAGTTCCGGAATGGGAATATCGACAGGGCAGACTTCCTGGCAGGCTCCGCAAAGGCTCGAGGCCTTGGGCAGATCGGCCATTTCTGGAAACGCGGCGGGGTCGCGGAGCAAGGGTCCGAGCACAGCCCCGAGGGGTCCTGGGTAGACGTGCCGGTAAGCGTGCCCAGAGGCCTGACGATAGACGGGGCAGACGTTCATGCAGGCTCCACAACGGATGCAGCGGAGGATTTCGCGGCAGGACGAGGCAAGGACGGTGCTGCGGTGGTTGTCGAAGAGGATGACGTGCATGGCCGCGGGACCATCGGGTTGGCCGGGGGCCTTGGGGCCGGCGACGAACTCCGTGTAAACGCTGAGATGCTGGCCGGTGGCGGAGCGAGCCAGCAGCCCGAGCAGCACGGAAAGATCGCGATCGCGCGGAACGATCTTTTCGATGCCGACCAGGGCGATGTGAAGCCGGGACCCGGCGAGACTGAAGCGGGCGTTGCCTTCATTGGTGACGAGGACGAGACGGCCGGACTCGGCGGAGATGAAGTTTCCGCCCGTGAGCGCCGCATCAGAGGAGAGATACTGACTTCGCATGTAGGCGCGCGCGCGCTGAGTGATGATCTCGGGACGGTCGTCCCAGTCTCCGAGACCATGCTTTTGGAAAGTCGCGGCGACGTCGCCCCGGTTGCGGTGGGCGATGGGCCGGACGACGTGACTGGGGTGATCGTTATCCAGTTGGATGATGAACTCTCCGAGATCGGTCTCGACGACGGTGACGCCCGCACGAGCCAGGTAGGAGTTGAGGTCGATTTCCTCGCTGGCCATGCTCTTGGACTTGCAGACGCGCTGCGCACCGTGTTCTTGCAGCAGCGAGAGGATCGATTTGCGGGCGGTTTCGCCGTCCTCGGCGAAGTGCACCGCGATTCCGCGGCGGCGCATAGCCGACTCGGCCGCTTCCAAGTAGGTGTCGAGGTGATCGAGAGTGTGTTGACGAATCTCCGCGGCAAGCTGGCGGAGCGGTTCCGGGTCCTCGAAATCGCGGGTCAACGCGTTCAGGCGCGCTTGGGTAGCTCCGGCGCAGCCGAGGTGGACGGACTGCTGGACTTCGGGCCGAAGCCGCGCGGCGAAGCGATCAAGGGGTTGCGGGTTCATGACGGTCCTAGGAAGCCGCCGTTGCGCAAGGCGTCGCGCAGCACCTGGACCAGGTGACGCACGGTCAGGGGCCGGCCCTGTTTCTCAGCCAGGCCTTGTTGGTGCATGAGACAGCTCATGTCGGCAGAAACGACGAAATCCGGTTCGAGAGCGAGCAAGTTTTCGATCTTCAGGTTGCCCATCGAGGTGGAGATGTGAGGAAAAGTCACCGCGAAACTGCCGCCGAACCCGCAGCATTGTTCCGGTTCGTTGGGGTGAAGGAGTTCGAGGCCGGCGATGGTCGAGAGCAAACGGACGGCCGCTTTGGTGGTGCGACTGCCCCGGGAGTGGCAGGAGGCGTGAAAAGCGGCGCGGGCTTCGAGGCGCCCCGGCCAACAGCGGATGCCGAGGCCGTGGACGATGTAATCGACGATCTCCCAGGACCGCTGGCCGAGGTCGAGAATCTGCGCGAGATCGGGCTGGCGCTCGAAGCAGAGGGGGTTGCCGTGCTGCAGCATGGCGGAGCAAGACCCGGAAGGCACGACGATGGGAAGGTCGCCCCGAAAGACGGCTTCCGTATGGCGAATGACGCGCCGGGCGGCGTCCCAATCGCCGCTGTTGAAGGCGGGCTGGCCGCAACAGGTTTGGGCTTCCGGGAATTCAATCTCGCAGCCGAGATGCTCGAGGACTTCGACGCTGGCTTGGGCCACGTCTGCGTAGAAGGCATCGCCAAGGCAGGTGATCATCAACTGCAAGCGCTTATGGGGCAGGGGAAGGGTGCGGTTCACCGGACGACGCGGGAGCATAGGCGAAGTCGGCTGGCGAGATCAAGAAAGCTGTCTTAGATTGAGGATTCCCATGGCGATTTCCCGAGAATTCCTGCTGCGAACCGTTTCTGCGGCGCTGGCGATGCCGGCGATGTGGGGAGTGCTGCGTCCGCCCGCCGCCATGGGTTCCGGCATCGATTTCAATCGCGAGATCAGTCCCATCCTCTCCAACAACTGTTTCCAATGCCACGGTCCGGACAGTGCGGAGCGGAAAGCGGATCTGCGGTTGGATACTTTTGCAGGGGCTACAGCGGATTTGGGCGGATATGCCGGCGTGGTTCCGGGAGACCCCGGAGCCAGCGAGGTGATTCGCCGGATCACCTCGACGGATCCCGGCGAGGTCATGCCTCCCCCGGAATCGAAGAAAGCGCGTCTCAGTGCCGGGCAGACGGCGGTGTTGCGGCGCTGGATCGAAGGCGGCGCGCCGTATGCGGGCCACTGGGCTTTTGCCCCGTTGAGCAGGGTGGAACCGCCGCCATCGGAGGCGCCTTGGGCGCGCAATGGGATTGACCTGTTCATCTTATCGCAGCTCCAAGAAAAAAGGGTCCAGCCGTCGCCGGAGGCGGATCGCGAGACGCTCTTGCGGCGCTTGTGCCTGGACTTGACGGGCCTTCCGCCCGGTCCCGAGCAGCGAGAACGGTTTCTGTCCGATGAGCGGCCCGATGCCTGGGAGCGTTTGGTCGAGGAGCTGTTGCGGAGTCCGCACTACGGCGAACGCTGGGGCCGCCATTGGCTGGACCAGGCGCGTTATGCCGATTCCGACGGTTACGCCATCGACGGCGAGCGGCAGATGTGGCCTTATCGAGATTGGGTCATCCGGGCGCTGAACGAGGATATGCCCTTTGACCGTTTCACCATTGAGCAATTGGCGGGAGACCTTTTGCCTCGGCCCACGCGGGGTCAATTGGCGGCCACGGCGTTTCACCGCAATACCTTGATCAACGAGGAGGGCGGGACAGATCCGGAGCAGTTCCGGGTCGAGGCGGTAGTGGACCGGACCAACACCACCGGCGCGGTTTGGTTAGGCCTGACTTTGGGTTGCGCGCAGTGTCATACCCACAAGTTCGATCCCATCACTCAGCGCGAGTACTACGAGTTCTTCGCCTTTTTCAACAACAGCACAGATCGCAACAACCGGGGGGCCACTCTGAGCGTGCGGAAAGGCGATCTCTTGGGAGCGGCCAGGGACGAACCCGCGGTGGAACCGGAGGATCCCGGACGGCCAGGCCGGAAACCGAACCCGCTGCGAGGGTCCGTGCCCTTGATGGTCATGCAAGAGACAGAAAAGCCCAGGGAGACATTTCTGCTGACGCGCGGCGATTTCACCCGGCCAGACCACGAACTGGGGCCGCTGCGGCCCGGGGTTCCGCTGGCGATTCCTCCGGCCCTCCCGCAATCGGAAACTCCGGCGACCCGGCTCGACCTGGCGCGTTGGCTGGTGGATCCGGAGAATCCCCTGACCCCGCGAGTGACCGTGAATCGTGTCTGGATGCGCTTCTTCGGGCGAGGATTGGTCGAGACCGAAGAGGATCTCGGAACGCAGAGCAGTTACCCATCGCATCCAGAGATGTTGGACTGGCTGAGCCGGCAGTTCATCGCCGGCGGCTGGTCCTTGAAATCCTTGCACCGCTTGATCGTCAACAGCGCGACTTACCGGCAGTCGTCGCTGGCACGACCGGACCTGAACGAGATCGATCCCCGCAATGTCCTGCTGACGCGCCAAGCGCGCTTGCGCATTGAGGGTGAGATCGCGCGCGACGCGGCCCTTTTGTCCAGCGGACTGCTTACTCCTCAAATCGGCGGTCCCAGCGTGCGGCCGCCGCAGCCGGACGGGGTCTACGCCTTTACCCAGCGGGCCAAAAACTGGAATGCCGACTCCGGACCGGATCGTTACCGGAGGGGTCTCTACACGTTCTTTTACCGGAGCGCCCCTTATCCCTTGTTCACCACCTTCGACGCCCCGGATTTTCAGACTGTATGCACGCGGCGAGCCCGATCGAACACGCCTCTGCAAGCGCTGACCATGGCTAACGATCCGGCTTTTCTGGAATGCGCTCAGGCTCTGGCCGCACGGATGGCGGAATCGAGCGCCGCGCTTCCCGAACAGGTGCGGGTTGGTTTCATCGCGACTCAGGGACGGGCTCCCGCCTCGAGGGAAGCCGAGCTGTTGATCCGTTATGCGGAAGAGCAGTCCGAGGGTTTTCGCCTCGAACCGGAAGCGGGAATGGCGCTTTTGGATGAGAATCTGCAGGCGATGGACTTGCCTCCGGAGCGAGTCGCGGCTCTGGTTTGCGTGGCGAGGGCATTGTTCAATACCGATAATTTCATCACTAGGGAATGAGGACCGGCGAGAAAGTTCTGCGAGACCTCACGCGACGGCATTTTTTCCGCAACTGCGGCGTCGGAGTGGGCTCCGCAGCGCTGCAGCAGTTGCTCGCGGCGGACGGGTGGGCTGGCTACCAGCCCGGGATCGATCCGGCTGCGCCGATGGCGGCGCGTTCCGCTCCGGACGAGCCGAGGGTGAAGAACGTCATTTACCTCTTTATGGCCGGTGGTCCGAGTCAACTGGAGCTGTTCGAGGACAAGCCGGCGCTGCGGTTTTATCATGGTCAGCCTCCGCCGAAGAGCCTGATGCAAGGCAAGCGCTTCGCTTTTCTTAAGGGGACCGAGACTTTGTTAGGGTCGGAGCGGCAGTTCGGGCGTTACGGACGCTGCGGAATGAGCCTGAGCGAGCTGTTTCCGCATCACCGCAAGATTGTGGACGAGGTTTGCTGGCTGCGGGGCATGACCACCGATGTGTTTAACCACGGACCGGCCAAGCTATTCATGAACACGGGCTTCCAAGCTCCGGGCCGGCCGGCCATGGGAGCCTGGGCCACGTATGGGCTGGGCAGCGAGGCCAGCGACTTGCCCGGATTTGTCGTATTGCAGAGTGGTCCGCGGGGCCCGCGGGCGGGCAGTTCATTGTGGTCGAGCGGGTTCCTGCCGACGTCGTTTCAAGGAGTGCCGTTTCGGGGAAAGGGCGATCCGATTTTGCACCTGCGCAGTCCGGAGGGATTGACCCGCGACCGGGAGCGGGCGTTTTACGACGTCGTGGGAGCGCTAAACCGCGAACGGCTGGCCGAGACGGGCGATCCGGAAATCCTGACCCGGCTCAACGCCTATGAAATGGCTTTCCGAATGCAAACCAGCGCTCCCGAGTTGATGGATATCGGAGTCGAGCCGGCACGGACCTTGGAAGCGTATGGCGTGAAACCGGGCGAAGCTTCGTTCGCTGCCAATTGCCTTTTGGCCCGGAGACTTGTCGAGCGCGGCGTGCGGTTCGTGCAGTTGTATCACACCAACTGGGATAGCCACGGAGGCCCCGGAGAGAATCTGAATAGCGATTTCGAAACCGTCTGTCGCGACGTGGACCAGGCCAGCGCGGCCTTGGTCCTGGATTTGAAGGAGCGGGGCATGCTCGAGGATACGTTGGTGATTTGGGGCGGAGAGTTCGGCCGGACGCCCATGGGAGAAGTGCGGGACACGGTGGGACGCGATCACCATATCGATGCTTTCACTCTTTGGATGGCGGGCGGCGGGACAAAGCCCGGGCTGATCCACGGCGCGACCGATGAGTTAGGGTTCGGGGTGACCGAAGGCCGCGTTCACGTGCATGATCTGCACGCCACCATTTTGCATTTGTTGGGGTTTGACCATGAACTGCTGACCTATCGGTTCCAGGGCCGGGATTTTCGGCTGACCGACGTGCACGGGCGAGTGGCGCGGGAGATCCTGGCCTGAAGACACGTGGGCAAGGAGGCGACTCGCTTCAAGCAGGAGTCGGGCGCCTTCCGAGCGACGGCTAGACTCGGTTGTCGCGATCGCCGTCATGAGCCAAAAGCCATCATACATGGCCAGCCCTCTCTATCGGCGTGGGCCGGCCGGGATGGCCCACGAAGATCCATCCGGAGACCCGCCCTAAGTTCGGCTCAAACAACCGAAACGCTGCGCCGCTGCCGCGCGCAGAAGACGCTGACCGGGAACCGCGCCTGATCCCTAACCGGCACTTGCCACACCTTTTTGGCTGCGGCCTGCGGCCGGTCTGTATACCCCGGTTTCTTGGATGACTTCATCCCTCGCAGCCAGAAAGTGGGAAGTCGCCTCCCGGCAGGCCTCGAGGTTCTGGGCCAGGGCCATCGTCACGGGAGCTTCCGGTTCAATGCTTTGGAGAATCTCCAAGAAGCTCTCCGCAATCGTAAACTCGCCGCGCAGAAGATAATACCGAGCGCATAAATGGAAATACGCGAGGATCTCCGAGATGTGAAACAGCTTCCGGCCGGGGCAGACCGCACAAGGATGCTTAATTTCTCCCAAGGCGCGCCCGGCCTCATCCAAGTCCATATCGTTCAAACACTGTTCGGCTAGCGTCAGTCGGCCGAAGAAGTACTCCGGGTTTTCCACGGTGAGTTTCTCCGCAAGCTTCCGCGCTTCCTTCCCGCGCCCCAAGCGGGAAATGCAGGTGATCCGCCAGTTTGCCAGAGAAAGCGCCTTCGGGAACTGGGCGGAGAGCGGCTCCAACTCGACCAGGGCGCGCGCCGGCTCGGACCGGACCAACTCGAACAACTCCTCCAAGCCGTCTCGGACTTCGGCCGGCAGGGCCTCCATCTTCAGCGGCTCATAGGTGATCTCGAAGGAGCCTAAATACAGGGTCATTATACCAGGCGCGTTGCCTGCCGCCGCGCCTGCGCGGCGCCCCACTCCAGGCCGGTGGATGTTTCTGTGCCGCCGGGTTCGCTTCGCCCTTGGGGTTCGCTTCTTTCGTTTGGCCATTCAGATGTCGGGGAGGTTTGAAAAAGCTTAAGAATTCCGAACTGTCGGCGCAAGCAAAATATTGAGCGGCCGCGATCTTGCCGCAGCGCTGTTCTTCTGACTGGAGACTGGGCTTCCCACTCTGCCTGAGAGGGGCAGGGCTTCGAACTCCGGCCCCAGCCCGACTTTCGCTACTGGAGGAAAGAAATGGGAATTTTTAGCCGATTCCGGCCCGCAAACCCTTGTGGAATCAAGGGTGACCTTCGGATTTGGGCTGTAGTGAAGACCTGCCCTCTTCACGGGGCGCGATTTCCTGGTAGAATCGCGGGCGAGGATGTTCCTGCGTAGCACCAGACGGCTGAAGGACGGCAAAGCGCACTGCTACTGGTCCCTGGTGGAGAACCGCCGGTGCGGGGGAGGCCGCGTGGTGCAGCAGACCGTGCTCTACCTCGGAGAGATCAACGACAGCCAGAAGAAGCAGTGGATTCGGGCCATCGAGGTCTTTGACGAGGACCGCGGCGGTTTGGAGCAACTCAAGCTCTTCGCCGCGGCGCGGCGGCTGCCTGAAGCCGCGCCGGACGATATCCAGGTCCTCCTCAAGGACTTCACGCTGCACCGGCCGCGCCAGTGGGGCGGCTGCTGGTTGTTCACCGAACTGTGGAAACAACTGGGGCTGGACGGGTTCTGGCGAGAACGGCTCGGCCGTTCGCGCGAGGGCACCGACTGGGAGCATGTCCTGCAAGTGCTCTGCTGTTATCGCCTGCTTGAGCCGGGCAGCGAGTGGCGGCTGCACCGGTTCTGGTTCGGTCACTCCGCCATCGCCGACTTGCTGGAGGGGGACTTTCGTCTCGCCGCCAAGGATACCCTTTATCGCTGCCATGACCTGCTCCTGGAGCACAAGGAGGCACTCTTCGGATTCCTGCGTCGCCGTTGGGAAGACCTCTTCGGCGTCCGCTTCGAGATCCTGCTCTACGACTTGACGAGCACCTATTTCGAGAGCGATCCGCCCTTCCCCGAAGGGGACAAGCGCAAGTTCGGCTACTCGCGCGACAAGCGTGCGGATTGCGTGCAGGTGGTCATCGCCTTGGTGGTGACTCCGGAAGGCTTCCCGCTGGCCTACGAAGTCATGGCGGGCAACACTGCCGACAAGACCACCCTGCGGGATTTTCTGAAGAAAATCGAGGGCCTCCACGGGAAGGCCGAGCGCATCTGGATCATGGATCGCGGCATTCCAACCGAAGAGGTGCTCGCGGAAATGCGCGCTGCCGATCCGCCTGTGCACTACTTGGTCGGGACTCCGAAGGGACGCTTGGGAAAACTCGAAAGCGAGTTGGCCGGCCTCGACTGGTCGGAAGCTCGCGAGGGCGTGGAGGTCAAGCTGCTGCCTCGGAGCGGGGAGATCTACGTGCTGGCTCGTTCCCGCCATCGCGTGGCCAAGGAACGCGCCATCCGTCGCCGCCAGTTGAAACGCCTCTGGGCGCGCCTTGCCGCCCTCAAGGAGAAGACGCCCTCGCGTGATGTGCTCTTGCTCAAGCTGGGCGCCGCCCGCCAGCAATCTCCCGCAGCTTGGCGGCTGGTGAAGATCCACGTCTCGCGAGAGGGTGTGCTCACCTATGCGTTGCGCAAGAACAAGCTGCGCGAGACCATGCGCCGGGAGGGACGCTACCTGTTACGTTCCAACCTCTCCGGCCAGGACCCGGCCCGGGTCTGGAAGCTCTACATGCTGCTGGTGCAGGTCGAGGAAGCCTTCCGCAATCTGAAGGGCGACCTGGCGGTGCGCCCGATCCACCACCAACGCCAGGAGCGCATCGAGGCCCACATCCTGGTCTCCTTTCTCGCCTTCTGTCTGCACGCCACCCTGCGCCACCCATTGCGCCTCAAAGCCCCCGGCCTCACACCCCGCTCACTGATCGAACAGCTCTCGGCTATCCAGATGCTCGATGTCCATTTCCCCACCACCGATGGCCGCACCCTCGTCTTCCAGCGCTACACCATGCCCGACAACACCCAGAAGCTGCTCCTCGCCCAACTCGGCCTCACCCTGCCGCCTCAGTCTCCGCCCCGCATCACCTCCGCCCGGACCGTCCAGTTGTCCTCCTGACTCCGCCCGTGTAGTGAAGACTTTCTAATCTGATCCTCGCAACCACGGGCATCCGAGACCTCAAATGACCTTGAGTTGCGAAAGTCGGGCCAGGGGCTGGCGCGCCGCCTCGCCTGTGGTGCAAGGGGCGCCCGTGGCACGGGGCGGGCCGGAGTCTCTTGGGAGGCTTGGCTCAGTTCCTGATGGCTCTTGGACTGCGGCGAGAATCGCCGCTCTTTTCTCCAGGCGCGGGCGGAGGCGATGAATAGCCGCTCGAAGCCCCGGATGCGGCGCAGAAGCGGCGCCGCGCTGTCCTAGGGCGGCGGCGCCCGCCTCCGCTCCCCTTCAAACGCGCCCTCCCAAGTCCCGATGGCGCATAGGCAGGGCGATTTCGC
Source organism: Verrucomicrobiales bacterium (assembly GCA_035513055.1). Lineage (GTDB taxonomy): Bacteria > Verrucomicrobiota > Verrucomicrobiia > Verrucomicrobiales > DEV007 > DATKCT01. The sequence goes on from DATKCT010000019.1 coordinate 9,342, forward strand.
TTCGCGGGACGCCGGAGGAAGGGGCGGGGTTAGGAAACCCGGTCCGTGCAGTCTTGACCTCTAGATCTTGCGAAAGCTCATGATGAAGCCGTGAGAGCGGCCCTCGCTCCCCTGGAGAAAAAGCACAAGTCCGCCCTTGAGAGTCTGCTCGAGCGTGCGATCCGCGCGAAGGATCTCGACGGAGCCGTCAAGATACGGGCTGCGTTGGAAAGCATGAGTCTTCCCAAGGCCGACCCTATCGATCCCTCAAAGATCAGGACCGCGCGCGCGCTTCGAGCTGCGCTGGTGGGAACGACATGGACCATGACTCAACGTCGAGAGGATGCGGCGACGGGGAACTTTTTGATTCGCTTCGTTTCCGAGACGGAACTGCAGCTCGGAGACGACGCGCCCAGCGATTGGCTTGCCCTCGACGGGCGGCGTATCCGCACTGGGCAAGCAGTGATCGAATTCGACCGCGACCTCGAGAAGTATGAGTGCGCGGACTGGTACAGCGACGGTCAGAGATTCGGAGTGCGCAAGGACGGGTAGCCGCAGTGCGGGCCGCTCGCTTGGGGCTCGATTTGCAGGACGATGCGGGCCAGGTTCTTAGGTTGATTCTGGGGCCGATGGGTGGGAGATGAGCCGGTCCAGACGCCCCGGTCAATCTACTTGCCCGGTGGGGGGGGTTGGAACGAGAGTAAGCAGGTGACGAGCATTCCTTTCAGAGCGCAGCAAGGCGCGGCTCAAGGGCTTCGCGGCCTTGGAGCGGCGGTGGCTGCGGCTGCTTGGTGGGCAGGACTTTCGCTGCCGCAGAGCGCCCCCGGGGCCCCGGTCAAGCCGGAGGATCATTGGGCTTTTCAGGCGCCGCTCCGGCCCTCGCTTCCCGCCGTGCAGAATGCGGATTGGGTGCGGACACCGGTCGATGGTTTCGCCATGGCTCGATTGGAAGACGAGGGGTTGATGCCGGCGCCGGAGGCGGACCGGGTCACGCTGTTGCGGCGGTGGAGCTTGACTTTGACGGGACTCCCGCCCGCGGTGGAGGAAGTGGATCGCTTTGTAGCCGACAAGGCTCCGGAGGCGGAGCGACGGGCGCTGGATCGCCTTCTGGCTTCTCCACATTACGGGGAACGCTGGGGCCGTCACTGGCTGGATGCAGCCCGGTACGCCGATTCGGACGGCTTCGAGAAGGACAAGACGCGCGAGGTTTGGTTCTACCGGGACTGGGTGGTCAAGGCCATCAATGACGATCTGCCTTATGACGAGTTCATCATCGAACAACTGGCGGGGGATCTGTTGCCGGACGCGACGCAGGATCAAGTCGTGGCCACGGGGTTTCTGCGCAATTCGATGGTCAACGAGGAGGGCGGGATTGATCCGGAGCAGTTCCGGATGGAGGCGATGTTCGACCGCATGGACGCGGTGGGGAAAAGCATCTTGGGCCTAACCATCCAGTGTGCGCAGTGTCACGATCACAAGTTTGATCCCATCAAACAGACGGATTACTACCGGATGTTCGCGTTTTTGAACAACGACCACGAGGCGAACGTGGCGGTGTATACGCCGGATGAGCAGATGCGCGCCGCCGAGGCGCGCCGGGCGGTCGCTGAAGCGGAGGCGGAATTGCAACACCGGCATCCGGATTGGAAGGAGCGGATGGCGGAGTGGGAGGAAACGGTGCGGCGGGAGTCCGCGGGATGGGAGGTGGCGCAACCGGAAGTCGAGGAGATTTCGACGGGAGGCCAGAAGTATCTGCCGCGCGAGGACGGGTCGTTCCTGGCGCAGGGTTATGCTCCCACCAAACACACCGTGACCATGACGGCGACAACCCCGCACGAGCGGATCACGGGGTTTCGTTTGGAACTTCTGAGCGATCCGGATCTGCCGCGAGGCGGGCCGGGCCGGTCGATCAAGGGAACCGCAGCATTGACGGAGTTCCGGGTATCGGCTGCGCCGGCGGCCGGTGGAGAAGCGATTGAAGTGGTTTGGGGCGAGGCCGCGGCGGACGTGAACCCGGCGCCGGCTCCGCTGGACAAGATTTTCGATGACCGGAGCAAAGTAGAGCGGCTCACCGGACCGGTGAGTTTTGCCGTGGATGGAAAAGGAGAGACGGCCTGGGGGACGGACACGGGACCGGGGCGTCGCAACCAGCCCGCGACGGCCGTTTTTTGGGCCAAGGAACCGGTGGGATTCCCCGGGGGAACAATGCTGACTTTTTCCCTTCAGCAGAACCACGGCGGATGGAACAGCGATGACAATCAGAATCACAATTTGGGAAGGTTCCGGCTTGCGGTGACGGCGGTGGAGCGGGAGAGTGAAACTCCGCCCGTATCCGAGCGAACGCTGGGGTGGTTGGCCGTTCCGCCCGCAGAGCGGTCCGAGGCGCAATGGTTAGGATTGTTCCGGGCGTGGTACAGAGCGATTCCGGATCTGCGGGAGGAGGCCACGGCCATCGGCGCCCTTTTGGATGACTATCCGGAAGGCGCCACCCAACTAGTGTTGCAGGAGCGGGAGCAAGGGCGGGTCACGCAGGTGCTCAAGCGCGGCGATTTCTTGAAGCCATCGGAGCGGGTGGACGCGGCAGTCCCGGCCTTCATGCATCCTATTCCCGGGGAGAACGATGGATCGCGGCTGGCCTTTGCGCACTGGCTGGTGGACCGCGAGTCAGCGACGACGGCGCGGGCGTTGGTCAACCGGGTCTGGCAGAACCATTTCGGCGCCGGCTTGGTGAGCAGCAGCGAGGATCTGGGGTCGCAGGCCGAAGCTCCGTCTCATCCGGAGCTGTTGGATTGGCTGGCAGTCGAGTTTATGGAATCGGGCTGGAGCCTGAAAGGGCTGCACCGGTTGATCTTGATGTCGGCGGCCTACCGGCAATCGGCTGCGGCTGCGCAGGACATGCTGGCGCGCGATCCTTACAATCGCTTGCTGGCCCGGGGCCCGCGTTTCCGGGTCGAAGGGGAGATCGTGCGAGACGTGGCTCTGGCGGCTTCGGGGCTGCTCGACCGCAGGGTCGGCGGTCCGAGCGTGTTTCCGCCGGCTCCGGATTTCTTGTTTCAGCCGCCGGTCAGTTATGGGCCGAAAGTGTGGCCGGTTTCGACGGGAGGCGATCGTTACCGCAGGGGCCTGTACACCTTTCGCTATCGTTCGGTGCCTTATCCGGTGTTTCAGATATTCGACGTTCCCAACGGCGACTTTTCCTGTGTCCGGCGGGTTCGTTCCAACACGCCATTGCAGGCTTTGGTCACGATGAACGAGCCGTTGTTCTTGGATTGCGCCCGGGAGCTGGCGCGGAAAGCGCTCGACTGCGGAGGGGACGATGACCGGGAGAGAATCACCGCGGCGTTTCGGGCTTGCGCGGGACGATTTCCCGGCGAGCAGGAGATGGCGGAATTGGAAGGTCTCTTGCAGAGGCAACGCGAGCGGTTCCGGGAGGAACCGGATCAGGCGGCGGAATTGGCCGGGACGAGCATCTTGCCGGGGTGTGATCCCGGAGAGCAAGGCTCTTGGGTCGTGTTGGCCCGCGTGCTGTTGAATTTGGACGAGACCATCACCTTGCCCTGACCCATCTTTACCTATCATAACGTCATGAATTGCCAAGATCACCTTTGGAGAAAAGCGGATCCGGTCGCGACCACGCGGCGCTGGTTCTTCCAAGATTGCGGCGTGGGACTGGGCTCGATCGCGCTGTGGTCCTTGTTGAACGGCGAAGCAGGCGCGGCGGCGGCAGGCACCCAGGGGGAAGGGCGGACCCATCATCCGGCCCGGGCCAAACGGGTGATTTTTTTGTTCATGGCAGGGGCGCCGAGTCATCTCGAGCTGCTGGATCACAAACCGGAATTGGCGCGTTACGACGGAAAGCTTCCACCGGCCGGTCTGATCAAAGATTACCGGGCCGCGTTCATCAATCCAAGTTCGCGCCTCCTCGGCCCAAAGTTTCGCTTCGCGCGGCACGGCTCCTGTGGCGCGGAGATTTCCGAGTTGTTGCCGCATTTGGCGGAGACGGTGGACGACATTGCCATCGTGCGCTCGATGGTCACGGACGCATTCAACCATGCCCCGGGTCAGATCCTGATGAACACGGGTTCCCAACAGTTCGGCCGGCCGAGCTTTGGATCGTGGACGACCTACGGGTTGGGGAGTGACTCCTCCGATCTTCCCGGATTCGTGGTCCTGAACTCGGGGAAAAAAGGACCGAGCGGCGGAAACTCAAACTGGGGCAGCGGATTTCTTCCGGCCGTCTATCAAGGCGTTCAGTTCCGCGGGAGCGGCGACCCCGTGCTTTACCTGGCGGACCCGCCCGGGGTGAGCCGCAGCACGCAAAAGGATTCGGTGGAGACCTTGACGCGGCTTAACCGCCTGCAATTGGAGGCGATTGGGGATCCGGAGATCGCTACCCGGATCCATTCCTTCGAGATGGCCTACCGGATGCAGGAGAGCGCTCCGGACTTAATAGATCTGTCAGGTGAACCAGAGCATGTGCTGCGAATGTACGGCGCAGAGCCCGGCAAGCCTTCCTACGCCAATAACTGTCTGCTGGCCCGGCGTCTGCTCGAACGCGGGGTGCGCTTTGTGGAACTGTTCCATGAAGCCTGGGATCAACACGGGAATCTGGTCAACGACTTGAAGGAGAATTGCCGGGATACCGACCGGGCCAGTGCGGCCTTGGTCAAAGATTTGAAGCAGCGGGGCATGTTGGAGGACACGCTGGTGATTTGGGGCGGGGAATTTGGGAGGACGCCGATGGTGCAGGGAGGCAGCGACGGCCGCGATCATCATCCAAACGCCTTTTCGATGTGGATTGCAGGGGGCGGGATCCGGCCGGGACTCGCCTTGGGCGCGTCGGACGAACTTGGGTTCAACGCGGTCGAAGACCGAGTACACGTCCACGATCTGCACGCCACCCTGCTCCACCTGCTCGGATTCGATCACAAGCGCCTGACCTACCGCTTCCAAGGGCGGGATTTTCGCTTGACGGACGTGTTTGGGAACGTGGTGGAGAAGATGCTCGCGTAAGGGACCTCCACGCGGCGGAAGGCCGCGCAAATTCTTTTCTGTAGTCAATCCCTCCCGCGCCCATGCCTTGCCCACCACCCCTTCCCCATAGCCGTTCCACCGGTAGTCCTTCGACTGCTCAATCGAATACCAAGGGTCTTCGATGAGTTGATGCGTGATTACGACAGGAACTCGTTCGTGCGTGAACGCGAAGACTGTGAGTTCCAAGAATTCAGATCGAGCTTGTCGAAGCCCATCCTCGACGAAATCGACCGCGTGCTGGCGAATCACTACGGCTTCACGGACGAGGAACTGGATTTCATCCTGACTAAAACCAGATGAGCGAGAGAGACCATGCCCTGTTGACCATCGGACACTCGACTCACGACGCGGAGGTTTTCCTTGGCCTGCTGAGGCAGCATGGAGTGGACGCCGTAGCCGACGTGCGCTCGTCGCCGTTCAGCCGGTTCAACCCACAGTTCAACCGCGAGCCTCTCGAACAATTCCTCAAGTCCAAGGGCATTCAATACGTCTTTCTTGGCCGGGAACTGGGCGCGCGAACGCAGGACCGCTCCTGTTACGAGCGCGGGCGCGTACAATACGCACGGCTCGCACGCACGTCCGTCTTTCAAAGCGGTCTGGACCGAATCCTTCAGGATTCTGGCCGGTTTCGGATCGCTCTCATGTGCGCGGAAAAGGAGCCGCTGGAGTGCCACCGAACGCTGCTCGTCGCGAGAGCGCTAGCGGCTCTTGGTCGGCAGGTCGCACATATCCACGCTGACGGACGGCTCGAAACGCACGAGGCTGCAATGGAGCGGCTGTTGGACGTGACGGGCGTGCCGAAAGAGGACTTGTTCCGGTCCCGCGAGGAACTCCTTGCCGAGGCTCTGGCGCGTCAGGGGCAACATGTGGCTTATGTGGACGAGAAACAGGCGGCTCTGATCCTCAAGGAGGATTCCCCATGAAAGTGTTTACCATCGGATTTACCAAGAAATCGGCTCAACAATTCTTCGACACCCTCCGCAAATCGGGAGCAAAGCGAGTCGTGGATGTGCGCCTCAACAATGTCTCGCAACTCGCCGGCTTCGCCAAACGCGATGACCTGGCATTTTTCCTCAAGGAAGTGTGCGGGATGGGTTACGTCCATCTTCCGGACTTGGCCCCAACGAAGGAAATGCTGGACGAATACAAGAAGTGCAAGGGCGACTGGAAAACGTACGAATCCCGATTTATCGATCTCCTGCGCAAGCGGCGCATTGGGGAAAGCATACCGAAGGAAGCAATCGCGGAGGGTTGTCTGCTGTGCAGTGAAGACAAGCCGCATCACTGCCACCGGCGCCTTCTTGCTCCGAATCGACGGTTAGACGGGATCACCTGTTTTCCATTGCAACCAGCCTCGCCACCCGCCTTTCCAGCTTCCGGCTGCGGCCACGCTGGCGTGGCGGCTCACGCCATGTCCATTTGCGGAAAACCAGGCCGTCGGCCCGGGCGGGGGTAGAGGCCTGCGAATGCACGCGTTTCACGCGGCTTCTAGGCCCAAAAAAGTAGAGCGGATTTTTAGCGGATACCGGGCGCAGATCCACGCACTGCTCCGGCGAGAGAGACTCGTGTTTGCGCTGAGCCTCAAAGCCTCAAAGAATATCTGAAAAAAACCCTTGATTTGATCTGATACTACTGAGCCCGAGTTTACTTCCTGGTTGAGGGGTTTTAGAGAGGCTTCGCGGCTTGACACGCTGCCCGCAACGGTGGCGCGCGCGATCTTGAGCCTTGGGAAGGCGCACATCAGAGTTTCTACCCGCATTTCTCAGCTTGTCACGGTCTGTCGATCTTGACATGATGGTCCAGTTGAGCGCTTCCGTGGAACCTATTGAATGAGCCGCCTATGAAATCGTTGCGAGGCATTTCTTTGCTGTTCGCGCTCGCTGCCGTGTACGACGCGGTGCTGGGATTCGTCTTTCTCTTCGCCCCGGGACCCGTTTTCGAGTGGTTCGACGTCGTTCCGCCGAATCATCCGGGGTACGTGCAGTTTCCTGCGGCTCTGCTCATCACGTTTGCGTTGATGTTTGTCGCAATCGCCGTGGATCCTGCGAAGAACCGGAATCTGATTCCCTACGGCGTACTGCTCAAGGTTTCCTATTGCGGCGTGGTCGCGAAGTACTGGTTCACGACCGGCCTGCCGGGCATATGGAAGCCCTTTTGCATCGCGGATGCTGTGTTTCTCGTGCTCTTTGTTCTTTCGTGGCTGAGCCTCAAAAAACCTGTGGACTCGAGCGCGGCGGGTGGGTAACTGAGAGCGGGGATCTCCGCGCGCGCAGCAGGGCTCCATCCGTTTTCTGAAGAGCATTCCGGAGCACCGGTTGTCGGGAAGTTCAAGTTCCGGACGCCGCCCCTGTTTTGCCTGGCGCACTGGTGTGACGCTCCCTCGCGCGGCTTGCGCCGCAGCGGGGCGGAGTATCCTTGATTTGATTTGATCTCTTGGAAGCTCGTGGAGATGCCGAATGCCTTGCTGGCCAATAAGAACAACAGCGGGACAGTCAAGCCGATCAGAATTCCTGAGAACCACCACGGCCACGGTTGCATGATGAAGTCGATCATTAATTCTGGTTCGCCTGAGGGCAACTGTTGGGGTTGGTCGTAATTCGTAGTCAAAGTCGCCGGACTTTCGACCACGTCGCGAAATCCGCCAAATTGTAGGGAATTCAACTACGGTTACTTCGTACACTCCAGGCATCGTCGTCAACCTTGGTTGAGCATCTCGCTTGCCAGAAAACTGCCTGACTTTGATTCGCAACGTCGACGGTTGAGGCGTCGGAGTGTGGCCCCGTCACTTCGCTGAACTCGGTTACAACAGGCAGCCCGGCGCGAACCCACGCGTGAATCCCCCCTTTCATATTCACAACTCTTTCGACGCCGGCGGC
>DATKCT010000020.1:0-34411 GCA_035513055.1 Verrucomicrobiales bacterium
GGCACGGTGTGGGAGGAGCGCTTCAAAAGCGTGCTGGTGGAAGGAGCAGGACAATCGGCGCAAGGTCCCGGAGGATTGGCGGCCGTGGCGGCCTACATCGACCTCAACGCGGTGCGGGCAGGCCTGGTGGACGATCCTGCGGAGTATCGCTGGAGCAGCTATGGGGAAGCTGTGGCGGGAGACGCGGAGGCGCGCGAAGGCCTGGCCGTGTGTCTGGGCGAGCCGGGGGAACCCAGGGAGCCGGGAGAGCCGGGGGAGCCAGGCGAGCCTGTGGAAGGCGGGAAGCCCGGGAGCAGTTGGCGCAGGGTGGGAAGGAAGTACCGGATGTTGCTCTATGTGGAGGGGGAAGAACGGCCCGGAGGCCTGACGCCGGAGGGCATGCAGGCGGCCAACCGGGGTTTTACGCGCGCGGAGGTCGAAGAGGTGCTGAGAGCGGGTGGGAAGTTGCCGCTCGCGGTGGCGCTGCGCTGCCGGGTGCCGTATTTCACCGAGGGCGTGGCGCTGGGGAAAGCAGCGTATTTGGAGGAGCTTTTCCAGGCGCGGAGGGAATTGTTCAGCGCCGGGCGAAAATCGGCGGCGCGAAAGATGAAGGGAGCGGAATGGGGCGAATTGCGGTCCGTGCGGGATCTGCGCGCCGGCGGGATCGAGCCGCGCTAGCCCCGGGCTAGACTCACTTCTTGCCCGCGGGAAAGCCGGGCGCTATGGAGGGAACATGCTCCCAACCCTGCCAGGTCTCGGCTGGCGGACTTTTCTCCTCGTGCTCTCGCCCCTCGCTCTGGCCGCTCAAGAGGCCGATCGCGTGGAACAGGTTCTCCCCTGTTCAGACGCCGAGGTCAGCCACTACACCGCCTACCGCGCCACAGGACCGGTCGCCATCGACGGTCGCCTGAACGAGCGGGATTGGACCGCGGCGCCGCAGTCGCCGCGCTTCGTGGATCTCATCACCGGCGAACCCGTCTTGTTCGACACCCGGGCTGCGGTCCTCCGGGACGATGACTTTCTTTACGTCGCCTTCAGGGTCGAGGAACCTTTTGTGGAAGGACGGCTCACTTCAGGGAGTCCGCACGGAGTGTGGGACTCGCATGTCCCCGAATGTTTCCCTCACATCCATTTCTCCCTCCGGCCGGTGACGGAAACGGCGGAGCCCGAAGGATAACTCTCTAGGCATACCCCGGTTTCCGGTAGGCTCGCGGACTGCACCCGCAAAAACGCCGGAACGCACGCGACAACGAGAAGGGCGAACGGTAGCCTACCTGATCCGCAATCTCCTCCAACGAATAATCCGTCCGCCGCAACAATTCTTGAGCCCGGCTCAGGCGCAGCCGCTGCAACATCTCTGCGGGAGCGCAACCCAACCGGGCCAGCATCACCCTTCGAAATTGCGCCGCCGATAGTCCATACCGCCCCGCCAAACCTTCCACCGTCCAGGCCAATCCCGGTTGCAACGCCACCTCCTCCCACAATCGCTCCAGCTTCGCGCTCCCTCCCGTCGCTTCTTCCAAGCGCTCCGCCGCCACCTCCCGGTCTAGGTAGACGCGAATCAGCTCCGCTTGCGCCAGCGCCGCACGGTCCGCCCCCGGCAATCGCGATACCGTCTCCGCCAAATAGCCGGTCACCGCCAACCGCAAAGCGGTCAAATCCCGCGCCGGACGCCGCAGCGCGCGCCGCTGGGGCACGCTCCCGCCCGGCAAACTCGCATCCAGATGAAAAAACAAGATGCTCCAGGCGCCCTCCGCCCGATAACGCTGCGCCGTCCCTGCGGGCGCCAGCCACAAATCACCCGCCGTGAGTTCACCCTCTTCCCTCGCCAATTCATACACTCCCCGGCCCGCCACGGTGAAAATCAACAAGTGAAACCCTGGACGCCGCCGGACGATCTCATAAGGCGGATGCAACTCGCTGACCCCGGCAAAACACACGCCTCGCTCGATCAGAGGACGCGCCGCCGGTCCCGTCAGAACCAGGAATCGCTCCCGGCAAGACGGCGGAACCACGCACGTTTCGGATATGTTTTTGATCTGAAGGGCCATGGATTTCCCCAACTTCCGTGTTATTCTATGACCGATCCTGTAATTTCCAAGGCCCGATGAATCACCGTCGAAACCCGCCCGCCTTCGTCGGCCTTCTTCCGGTCCCGTTCCTCTTCTTGCTCTCAGTCCCCGCCGTGTTGGACGCCGCTCCCGCGGCCAATCCCTCCACCGAAGAGGATCGCGCTTTCTTTGCTCAGGAAGTCCATCCCCTCCTGCAAGTCCACTGCTTCGAATGCCACGGCGGCGGCGAGCGTCTCAAGGCCGGATTCCGCATCACTTCCCGCGAGGGACTCCTGCGCGGCGGCGACCTCGGCGCCGCAGTCGACCTGGCCAGCCCCGCGCAGAGCCTCCTACTCCGCATGATCAGTTATGCGGATCCGGATCACGAAATGCCGCCCGCCGGCAAACTGCCCCCCGAAGAACGGGCCGTTTTGCAGCGCTGGATCGAGCAGGGCGCTCCGTATGATCCCGCCCTCGAGATCGCCGGCGATCCGGAATCCGAGGAGGATCCTACCAAAGTCACCGCTCAATCTAAGGCCTTCTGGTCCTTCCAACCCGTCATCAAACCCCCCGTCCCGCAAGCCGGCGATTCCTCCTGGTCCGAGAATCCCATCGACGCCTTCCTCTATCGGCGCCTCGAAGAAAGAGGACTGCGCCCCAATCCTCCCGCGCCACCGGAAGTTCTGTTGCGCCGCGCCTACTATGATCTCATCGGCCTTCCTCCCACGCCCGAGCAGGTCCGGCGGTTCCGCGACGATCCCTCACCCGGCGCTTTTGCCAGTGTCGTCGACGACCTCCTGGCCTCCGCGCATTACGGGGAGAAATGGGGGCGCCATTGGCTGGACCTCGTCCGCTACGCCGACTCCAACGGTTACGAGCGGGATTCCGACAAAGCCATGGCCTGGGGCTATCGCGATTACGTCATCCGCGCCTTCAACGAAGACAAACCCTACGACCGCTTTCTCAGAGAACAACTTGCCGGTGACGAACTCGATGACGCCGATGATCAATCGGTCGCCGCCACCGGCTTTCACAGGCTCGGATTGTGGGACGACGAACCCGCCGATCCCGAGCTGTCCCGCTACGACTACCTGGACGGCATCCTCTCGACCACCGGCGAAGTCATGCTCGGCCTCACCATCGGCTGCGCCCGCTGTCACGATCACAAAATCGATCCTATCCCGGCGGCCGACTACTACCGGATGCTGTCCTTTTTCATCGACATCTCCCCGCACGGAGCCGGAGACGCCAACCTCGTCGCCGTTACCACCTCGGCTGAAGACGTCGCCAGGGCGGCAGCCTCCCAAGCCAAGCGAGCCGCCGAAGACGCTCTGCGCCGGCAGTTGGTCGAGGCCGAAGAGAAACTGTCCCGCGAGGCCGCCACACAATCTTCTCCAGCCGGATCTCCCCTGCCTTCCTTCTCCGGCGTGCGCGAGCTGCGCTATCGCTTCTATCGCGACACCTGGGACCGCCTCCCCGGTTTTGACCGCCTCCGGCCCGAAACCGAGGGTCCTCTCGATACGTCCTTCTTCGGTCTGTATCCGGCCTCGCGACCCGGCGCCATGGGCCTTGTCTTCGAGGGCATCCTGCACATTCCCACAACAGGGGACTACCATTTTGCCTTGGAAAGTCACGGTGGATCACGCCTCTTGGTGGACGGCAGGCCTGTCGCCGGTCACCCGGAAGCCCGCCGCGCCCTTACGGAAGGGTCTCTTCATCTCGAAAGCGGATTCGTCCCTGTGCGCCTTGACTACTTCAACCGCGATGGCGAACCCCTGCTCGACCTGCGCTGGTCCGGTCCCGGCTTCGACCGCATCTCCCTAACCAACGGCTCGACGCCCCCCGGCATGCCTCTCGTGGGAACCGCCGCGTCGCGAGCCTCGCAACGCTGGCTTCACACGACATCGAAACCCTCCGGCAATTGGACCTCTCTCCGCTACGACGCCCGACGCCGTTGGAAGCGCGATCCGGGCGGCTTCGGCCTCTCTGGAGCCCTAGGCGCCGTCGCGCGCACGGGCTGGTCCTCCCCGGAAATTTGGCTTCGTCAGGTTTTCGAAGTCCGTTCCGCTCCCGCAACCCTCGTTCTCACGCTCCATCAGCTCGGTGAGACCGAGGTCTACCTGAATGAGACCCTGGTGTGCGCCATTTCCGAAGCGACCGAAGGCTACACCGATTTCACCCTCGGGTCCGAGGCCGTCAACCTCTTGCGAGAAGGGGCCAATGTTCTCGCGATTCACAGCCGCCGCTCCGGGGAAGGATCCCAATTCATCGACGCCGGCCTCTCGACGGCGTCCGGCGCTCCCGGGCACTCCGCCTATTTCGCCCTCCGCGGCCCCGCGGTCCTCGGCCAGCCCGAGGTGAACCGCTACTTCCGGATTCACGATCAGTTGGAGGAAAGCCTCAATGCCCCGCCCCCAGTGGAAACGCGCAAGGTCATGGGCGTCGCGGAACAGGGCCGACGCCCTACCCACATTCTCAAGCGGGGAAATCCTGCTCTCGCCAGCGAAGAAGTCCAGCCGGGTTTCCCCTCCGTGCTCGATCCTCCCGAACCGGTCATCGACAGCCGCGGATCTTCTTCCGGGAAACGCCGCGCTCTGGCCGATTGGATCGCCAGCCCGGAAAATCCGCTTACCGCCCGGGTCATGGTCAACCGCATTTGGCAACACCATTTCGGCCGCGGCCTCGTGCGCGGCACCAACGACTTCGGCCGGCAGGGCGATCTTCCCACCCACCCAGAGTTGTTGGACTGGCTCGCGGCGTCCTTCGTCGAAAAGCGATGGAGCATGAAAGCCATGCACCGCGCCATCCTCCTCTCCCGGGCCTACCAAATGTCCTCCGGACCCAATCCCCACGCCCAAGACTTGGATCCTGACAATACCCTGCTGTGGCGATTTCATCTCCGCCGCCTCACCGCCGAGGAACTGCGCGATTCCATGCTCGCCATCAGCGGCGGCCTCAACCTCAAGCTCTTCGGTCCCGCCATTTACACCAAACTCCCCACCGAAGTCCTCGCTTCCTCCTCGACCGGAATGGGGAAATGGGGAACCTCCCCGCCCGACGAAGCCAGGCGTCGCTCCGTCTACATCTTCGCCCGGCGCTCCCTGCGCGACCCTTTTCAGACCGTCTTCGACGCCGCCGACACCGATTCCTCTTGCCCGGTCCGTTTCAGCACGGTCTTGCCTACCCAGGCCCTCACCCTCCTCAACAGCAGCTTCGTCAACGAGCAAGCCGCCGCCCTCGCCGCCCGGCTCCGCAGCGAAACGGCCTCCCCTCGCGATCAGATCGACCGGGCCTTCTGGCTCGCGCTCTCTCGCCCGCCCACCGGACCGGAGATCGACGAAGGCCTTCGGTTCCTGGAAAGTTTACAAACAGAGAACGGACTCAAAGCTGACGACGCGCTCGACCGCTTCTGCCTCCTCGTTCTCAATCTGAACGAATTCCTCTATCTCGACTAACCTTTCTTTATCCACGGCTCCGCCATCGCCGCCTTATGTCCCAGTCATCCGCCCAACAACGCCTCGCCGCCCGCCAGTTCTGCCGCCGCGTGCGCCGCCGGGAGTTCCTCCGTCATGTCGGCGGCGGTTTCACCTCCGTCGCCCTCACCGGCTTGCTGGCCCGGGACGGCTTCTTCCCGCCTTCTCTTCAGGCTTCGGGAGAAAGCGGATCCTATCTTAATCCTCTCGCGCCGCGCCCGTCTCCGCTCTCCCAGCGCGCCCGGAGCGTCATCTTCCTCTTCATGTACGGGGGACCCAGCCACGTCGATACTTTCGACTACAAACCCGTCCTCTATGGACTCGATGGCAAGACCATCGAGGTCAAAACCTTCGGGCGCGGCGGCCACAAGAACGAAGGCCGCATCGTCGGTCCAAAGTGGTCTTTCCGTCCCTATGGCCAGTGCGGACAACAGGTCTCCGAATTGTTTCCCAACGTGGCGACCTGCGTCGACGACATCGCCTTCATCCATTCCATGACCGCCGATTCCCCCATCCACGGATCGGCCATGCTCATGATGAACTGCGGCTCCATCATCAGCGGCAAACCCTCCCTCGGATCTTGGATCAATTACGGTCTCGGCACGCTCAACGAGAACCTGCCCGGTTATGTCGTCATGCTCGACAAGACCGGGGGGCCCATCAGCGGAGCCAAAAACTGGACCGCCGGCTATATGCCCGCCAGTTACCAGGGAACCTTGTTCCGCCCCGCCGGCACACCCATCCTCGACCTCCGGCACCACGCCGGTATGGGCGATCTTGAGCAGCGTTCCCTCCTGGATACCCTCTCCCATTTCAATGAAAACCATCTCGCCCATGGCCGGGATCACCATGGCGATCTCGCCGCTCGCATCGCTTCCTACGAACTCGCTTACCGCATGCAGATGACCGCTCCGGAAGCCGTGGACTTGGATGGCGAACCCGGTCACGTCAAAAGCCTCTACGGCATCGACCAGCCGCGCACCGAAGATTTCGGCCGGAAATGTCTCCTGGCCCGGCGCCTCGTCGAACGCGGCGTCCGTTTCGTCCAGATCTACTCCGGAGGAGCCCATAACGACGACAATTGGGACGCCCATGGAGATCTCAAAAAGAATCACGACTACCATGCCGGCAACACCGACCGTCCGATCGCCGGGCTCCTGCGCGATCTCAAACAGCGGGGTCTCCTCGAGGAAACCCTCGTGGTCTGGGGCGGCGAGTTCGGCCGTCAACCCACCGCCGAATACTCCGAAGGCACCGGCCGCGACCACAACGCCTACGGCTTCACCATGTGGATGGCCGGAGGCGGCATCCGCGGAGGCGTCTCGGTCGGGGAAACCGACGAACTCGGCAGCCGCGCCGTGCGGGATCGGTACCACGTCAAGAGCCTGCACGCCACCGTCCTCCACCTCATGGGTCTTGATCCTAACAACCTCTCCTACTTCTACGGCGGTCTCGATCAAAAGCTCGTCGGTGTCGAGGGCGCCGAACCCATTCATTCCATCCTCGCCTGAGGCTGCGCGCTCTCGCGTGCGTTTCCCGAGGAGCGTCCCGGAGGTTTCCGCGTCCCCGCTCACCAGGCTTTGCGGGCGGGCCTCCGCGAGCGCCTAGCCATGGGAAGAGGGCCTCAATCCCCCGGCAGGACGCGCAGGAGCGCGTCCCTCCACGAGAGCCGGGGAGACCCTCGTCCGCCACCCCTGGGCCCGGCGTCTTCACTGACCACTGACCACCGCCCACGCCCCCCCGGCAGGACGCGCAGGAGCGCATCCCTCCACGAGAGCCGGGGAGACCCTCGTCCGCCAGGCCC
This sequence comes from Verrucomicrobiales bacterium, assembly GCA_035513055.1. Classification (GTDB taxonomy): domain Bacteria; phylum Verrucomicrobiota; class Verrucomicrobiia; order Verrucomicrobiales; family DEV007; genus DATKCT01. The sequence goes on from DATKCT010000020.1 coordinate 7,308, forward strand.
TGGGCCCGGCGTCTCCAGTGACCACTGACCACTTCCCACTGCGAAGCGGTAATCGTAATCGAAGAACCCACTCTCTAGCGGTTCGTTGAGTCGCTTTTTCGCCCGGCCCTTCGATTACGATTACGATTACGATTACGAGCACGAGCACGATAGGGAATGATTCGCCTGGGTGAGCCTCGTCCGCTCAGCCCTTGGCCCGGCGTCTCCACTAACCACTAACCACTAACCACCAGCCACTGACCACTGTCTACCGCCCACCCCCCCGGCAGGACGCGCAGGAGCGCGTCCCTCCACGAGAGCCGGGGAGACCCTCGTCCGCCAGCCCTGGGCCCGGCGTCTCCACACGGCCACTGACCACTGATCACTAGCCACTAATCACTGACCATTGCCCTGCCAACGAATCCCCCCTCACTCGCGCGCCTCAAATCGCGGGCGGCTCCTCCTTCTCTTTCCCATCCCCAGACGTTTCACCTCCCGCCGGCACAGCCGGCTGCGGCGCCGCATTGATCCGATTCAAAAACGGCGCGAAAATATCGATCGGCACCGGAAAAATCGTCGTCGTGTTGTGCTCGCTAGAAATCTCGTTGATCGTCTGCAGATAACGCAACTGCAGTGAAATGGGTTGCTTTTGCATCTTCGCCGCCGCTTCCACCAGCCGTTCCGCAGCCTGAAACTCGCCTTCCGCATTGATCACTTTGGCCCGCCGGTCCCGCTCCGTCTCCGCCTGCCGCGCCATCGCCCGCTTCATCGAGTCCGGCAGAATCACATCCTTTACCTCCACCGCCGAGACCTTGATCCCCCAGGGATCCGTCTGCCGATCGAGGATCTCCTGAATCTCGACATTGATCCTTTCCCGCCGAGACAACAAATCGTCCAACTCCGCCTGCCCAATCACGCTGCGCAATGTCGTCTGCGCCATCAATGACGTGGCTTTCATGAAGTTCTCCACCTGCACGATCGCGTCCTGCGGGTTCACTACTCTGAAATACACGACCGCGTCGACCGTCACCGGCACGTTGTCGCTGGTCATCGCCTCCTGCTGCGGCACGTCAATCGTGATGATCCGGAGATCGACCTTGACCATCCGGTCGATGACGGGGATCAAGATGACGAGTCCCGGCCCCTTGGCCGTAATCAGTTTCCCCAACCGGAAAACCACGCCCCGCTCATATTCCCGCAACACCCGCAACACCTGCGGAACCACGAACAGCACCAGAAAAACCGGAACCGCAATCCACGGCAGCAGATTGGTAAAGGCCAAAACACCCGCGGCCGCGGCATCTCCCTGACTCATCGCTAACTCTTTCATAAGATTCGTGGTTTCACTCTCAGACACAAGCCGTCCACCGCCACGATCTCCACGGGCGTCGACGGTTCAATGACGGCGTCGCTCACCGCATTCCAAATCTCGCCGCCAAATTCCACTTTCCCCTGTCCCGGCCCTACCGGACGCACCACCCGCGCCTGTTTCCCGATCATGCTTTCCGGACCCGTCTTCTTGCCCTGGCGCTGCGCTCGCAATCCCGCCCCCGCCACCAAAGCAAAGAACAAGGCCGTGCACACCGCCGCGGGAATAATCCAAGCCAGCGACAGACGAAAAGCGGATTCCGGGTGATCGAAAAGCATGATCGATCCGATGATGAACGAGATCACTCCCCCTATCGTAAGAATTCCGGTGGACGCCGTAAAGATTTCTGCAAGGAAAAGCACCAGCGCCAACCCGATCAGGGCCAGCCCGGCGGTGTTCACCGGAATCGCCGACGACATGTACAGCGCCAGAACCAGGGCGATCACGCCCGCGATTCCCGGGATCAAGGCCCCCGGATTGCTCACCTCTCCAATGATGCCATAGATGGCCACGAGCATCAGCACGAACATCACTTCCGGCCGCCATAGAGTCTGAAAGAGCCGTTCCCGCAGGAGCATCGGCAACTCCTGCACTTCCGCTCCCGCCACCCGAAGCGCCTTGCCGTCCACCTCCCGGCCTTCGAGCAATCGCAAAAGATCTTCCCGGTCCTCCGCCACCAGATCAATCACTCCCAATTCCAATGCCCGCTCAGCCGTGATCGACGCGCTTTCGCGCACTGCGGAGATCGCCCATTCCACGTTGCGCTTCCGCTTGCTCGCAATGCTCTCGATGTAACTCGCCGTATAACTGACCATTTTCTCCTTCATCGTCTCGTCCATCTCCGGCGCGCCTCCCCCCGGACTCCCTCCCATGGTCACCGGCGCGGCCGCTCCGATGTTGGTCGCCGGGGTCATCGCCGCCACATGCGCCGCCATGGTAATGAAACAGCCCGCGCTCGCCGCACTGGCCCCTTCCGGAGTCACGTAGACCACCGTCGGCGTCGCGGCCCCCAACAGCGTCTGCACGATTCTCTTGGTCGAGTCCAGAAGACCGCCGGGCGTATCCAACTCGATGAGGAGACAAATCGCCTCTCTCTTTTCCGCTTCCTCGACTCCGCGGGCGATGTATTGCGCGGTGGCCGGCCCGATCGGCCCCTCCACTCCCAGCCGGAGAATCACAGCCTCCGCCCCCCGAGCCGTTTCCGCCATTGGCACGGCCCAGGCAATGGCCAGCCCGGCACACAGCCATCCGCTCGCGCTTCCGGCCCGCCGCTCCCGGCTTGGCCTCCAGACCCATCGGCATCGCGTCACCTCGAAAACTCTAAACCACTCTCGCCTCTCCGCATCTTCGACTTTCCCCTTCGCCGTCTGTCCTCCATCCGCTATGTTTCTTCTAGCCGTGAGCGACCCGCCCTCTCCTGGCCCTTCCGACCCCAAGATCGAGAAACTCCGGGCTCTCCTGCGTCAGGTCGACCTCCAAGGCGATGACTACCTCTGGGACCAGGAGGTCCTCCACGCCGCTCTCCGCCGTTCCGTCATCGAAGGAATCCGGCCGCGCGTCATCCTCTCCTGTTGGATCTCCTGCAAATGTCAGCGCCCGCACACCGGCCGCATGAGCGGGACCCGGCGCGAGCGCAAAGCCCGCATCCTCGCTGTGGACGATGAGGAAAGCTTCACGGAACTCGTGAAACTCAACTTGGAGAGGACCAGACGTTACGAAGTCGTCACACAAGCCGACCCCGCCGCCGTCATCGGCGACATCGGCCGTCATCAACCCGATCTCGTGCTCCTCGATGTGGTCATGCCCGGAACCGACGGCGTCGAATTGGTCAAACAAATCCGCGCCGAACCGGACCTCGAACAGCCGCCCATCATCATGATCACCGCCCTTCTGGAAGGCTCCGAATCCGGCGGCGTTACCAACGACGGCTATCTCTATCTCTCGAAACCAGTCGGCACTCAGAGTCTGGTCTACTGCATCGAACAGCACCTCACCGGAGGCCGCGGCGAACCGATCTAATCCGCATTTCTCATACCGTTTCGTCGCGCGGCGCTACGAACCCCTTACTGTTCAGGCGGCCCGCAGCCGGGGGCACAAACCTGCGTGAGTTGACCCTGTTCAAGCGCGAGGCAAGGGAACGAAGGCAGGATGGGCGCAGCGCGCCACAGCACAAAGGGTATGAGAAAGCCCACAAAGGCCGCCGTCCGCCCCAATCGCGGTCCGAAGACCAGGAACGCCCCCCCTAACTCGATCGTGAACATCGCCACACAGCTCGCCACGTGCGCAGGTTCCGGCAGCCAATGCACCCAATACGCCGTCCATGTGGGAAGCGGTTGAGTTTCGTAATGCACGGTCAGCGCCCGGAACGTGCGCCAGAGCGGATCTGCGCTGGCCCATTTCACCGCCGCGGAGAAGAACCTCAGGCGGAAAAGCAATCCTCGGATCAACCACTGCACCGACACCGCGGCGGGGCGGTCCCGCCGGGGATCCCGGGCCAGACGCCACTGCATCCAAGGGGCCCACACAGCAGCCAGCAACCCCGATTCCAGGAGCAATCCGTCCCACTGGAACCGCATGAACGCTTGGCCCGTGGTGACCACGCTGAGGTAGAGGGCCCACAGCGCCAGCAACCCTGGTCCGGGCAGAAAGCCCGCGAGCACAGCCAGGGCCACGGCTACGCCCAGGGCGCAGACTCCGTATTGGAAGGCGTCGGAGGTTCCCAGCCAATAGACCGTCGGAAACTGCCAGCGCTTCGAAGGCTCGATCTGCTCGTGGGCACTCTCCATCAGACTGCCCAACGGCGCCAAACCCTCCGCCCCGGTCAGTCCTTCGCACTGCACCCACCACGACAGAAACGCGATCAGATAGATCGCCGCCACGCCCCGCACCACGATCGACCGGGCGATCGAGAAGGTGACGCCGCGCCCGCCTTGTCTCGCCTCGCTTGTGCCCTGATCCGGTTCCATCTTCCGCGGCGGACAGCTTGGAAGCCCGCGCTTCCTTTGGCAAGGCGGGCTCCTTCGCGATTCTCGAACTCAAAATGTCGCTCCATTCACCATTCACCATTTGCCTCCCTTCCGCTTGCGCGACCCCCGATCCGGCCGTATTCAGCCCCTGAGACCGTTTCCGGTGCTCGCGCTCTCGAGCGCCCTTAGCTCAGTTGGATAGAGCAACGGACTTCTAATCCGTAGGCCGCAGGTTCGAGTCCTGCAGGGCGCGCCACTGAGAAAACCTCGAATTTCCGAGGAAATCAGCCCGTTGCGGCCTTTCTGATCTCCCGGAACGTAAACGCGTGAACCGCACAGAAACGCACCGAAACGCACCGAAACCCCTCAAAAGGTAAAAGGTGGCGACAAATTGGTGAAGAGTTTCTGATAGGATTTCGCTTCCTCGCACTCCGCAAAGCCCTCGCCAGTTTTCGCCTCCTCCGGTCCAGCCACGCTGACGCCTCGCTGGCTTCGCTGTGCAGCGCAGGAGCACGTCTGTTCCCCGGACTGAGTTTTTGAGAGCGGCCGCACCCCCAGACCGGCTCCTGAGCGAAAAGGTGGGTTCGCCACTTTCTTGCAAGCCCCTCAACGCACGTCATCGCCACGTCGCCGGTTGGACGCTTCCACGCTGACACCCTTTGTCGCCCCTTGGCGCCACTTTTCGCCTACCCGGCCCAGCCACGCTGACGCGGGGGCAGCACATTCACTTGCAAACCCGCTTTGGCTTCCCTACAATCCCCGGTGCCCCCAGCGCTCCGGCGCCCTCCCGGTCCCACCTCGCACACAGCAATGAACCCACATTCCCACTGGAGTTCGTACCAGGGTGTGGATTTGTCGTTTTAAGTCTTCCATTACATAATGCGATGAAAGCGATGTATGCAATATTCGTAGTACAAATTTTAGTATTCGGCACTGCGCGTGCGGTGGACCAAGATACTGGTCGATCGGAGCCCGGTGCGATTCCCTCTTTCTTGATTCAAGTTGTCCAGGAGAACGATCTGAATTTGCATTTTGCATCGGATGAGGATGGCGAAACTCGACTGGCTTTCCGTTCTGAGAACAGCAAAGAGATAGGTGGGGTCGAGAGGATTCCGGCCATAGCGGTTACTCTGACGCTATGTGATACTGAAAAGAGGCTGAAGCAGGCGATCGATGGGCTCAATAACGCGAGTGCGTTAGGTGTTCAAAAGACGCTTGCGGAAGAGGGTTTAGTGCCGATTGGAGAGACGCAGAACGCGTTTATTGTAAGGTATTATAATAAAGAATTCATCCATATCGGATTTGAGAGAAACGGGTTTTTTGTAAGGGTCCGTATGAAATATGTGGAGGATCCAATGCGCGTTGCGAAGCAGATCGACGATTCTCTTGAGGAGTTGGATAGAGAAGGAATAGTAGCGGATTTGGATAATCTGTTTAAGGTCGTGCCGGATTTTCTTCCTCCTGCGACGGCTGCTTGGGTGGATGTGGATCAAAAATACCGAGATCTAAAACAAAGGTGGGAGCAGGCTCCAGAGGGCATCGGGAAGGAATTGCTTTTGCAAGAGATAGCGGCTCTTCGAAGCGATGAATCTAAAGGTTTTTTAAGGGAGCAAGTCCTAAGTGAGAATTTGGAGTATCTGAGAAGAGCGCAGTGCCTGGAGGCGCTCTGCGCGATTGAGGGAGACGGCAGCCTAGATTTGTGCTATAGAATTGTAGGTACATTGACGCCAAGCGTTGTGAGGGATGAGGCGAAAAAGTGGTCGGATTATCTCAGAACAGTCGCATTGAGAGGAATTCGATCGAATGAAGATCCGGCTGTTGCTCTCAAGCTATTCAGGGAATTGGAAGAAAATATTGACCAAGAAGCGGAATGGATTCGCGAGGAATTCCCCGAATGGATAGAGTATCTAATTGGCGCTATTGAACATGCAGCTTTATTAGAGAGGTGAGCAACGCGACAAGGAATCGGGGTACCAGTGTGCAAATCTTGACAAAGCCTGTTGATCACGGCTTCGCCTCCATCTCCGGCGGCAAATCGTTGTCCGAACTCTCAGCAACGCTGCTCCGTGCAATCGACCCCGATGCCATAGCGGAAGAGGCTGCTGGGAAACCGGGAGCGTCACCCGATGAGGTCGCGCCGGAGAAACTTGAGGCCGCTCGGAAGAAACTGACGGACGAAGATTGCGCCCCGTTCGATGTTCCTGCCCTGCGGGACGCCTTGGTCAAAGCAAAACAGGACGCCGAGCAGACCATTGACAACGTCACGGTAGACACAGTTCTGAGCCAGGGCTATGACCCCGCTGCCAAGGCCAAGGCAGCCGGCCTTGTCCAGGCCTTTCACGACTACCTTGCGGAACATCAGACCGAGATCGACGCCCTCCAGATCCTCTACAACCGCCCCTACCGGCAGCGACTGACAGAGCCTATGCTCAAGGAACTCGAGCAAAACCTCCGGGACAACCACGCTGCGTGGACATTGATTGACGGGTTTCAGTTGCCGCTGTCCTGGTCCCACTACGTCCGGTTGTTGCAGGCCCGCAGCGCGGAGGCGCAAGAGTTTTACCACACGGAGGCCCTGCGCGGCGCCTGGAGCGTGCGGCAACTCGACCGCCAGATGATCACGCTCTTCTAGCTACGCGGCGGAACACTGGATGCATCCCGGCGAGAACCCTCCGGTCGGTCTCACCCTTTGCTCCGGCGTCGGGGAGAGCATGGTGCGCTACACACTCGACACCCTGCCCAGCAAGGTGCTGGCCCGCGAATACCGGCTGGCCCTGCCCGACGAAGAAGAACTGGCGCGCGAACTCGAGAGCGTCCGGGCCAAGCTCGACCGCCAAGCCTCGCAATAATCATGTCGCACTCTTCCCTTGCGGAACCGTTTCGCATCCGCTACGGTTCCTTTGACGCGTTCCCCCTCGTTACCCGCATGCAGCTGATCAATGGCGAGGAGGTCAGTTCATGGTGTGCGATGATAGGGACCTCCCGAGAAACTTCTTATCCGTGTCAATCCGTGAAATCTGCGGTTAAAACATAGGGCCGAAGCCGGGCCGTTGAGGATCGTTGAGCTTGGAGTTTTGAACCACGGATGAACACGGATGGGAGGGGGAAGAAGTGGTCAGTGGCCGGTGGTCAGTAAAGGACGGGAGAGCCGTGAAGAGGAAACCGCGAAGGGACGCGAATGGGGGAAGGAGGTAGGATCTCAAATTTAAGATTTGAGATTTGAGATGCGGAATCGGGAGCCACGGATTGACGCGGATGAACACGATAATTGTGCTTGACGAGATTTGTGCGGCCGGTGATGGTGCCTCTGATGGAACGGAACCTCACCCTTAAACTGGATGATTCCTTGCTCAAGCAAGCCCGCAAGGTGGCGGTGGACGAGGATACTTCCCTCTCCGCGTGGGTGGCCCGGCTCATCGTCGAGAACCTGCGAAAACGCGATGGTCTTCGCAGCGCCCGCCGGAGGGCTCTCGCGGTTCTCGAATCCGGCTTCGACCTGGCGCCCGGCCGCTTCACCCGCGACGAGCTTCATGAACGCTGAGCGGCTGTTTCTCGACGCGAACGTTCTCGTTTACGCGTATGACAACACCGCAGGACGCAAACATGAACGCGCCAAGGAAATCGTCAGGCAATGCTGGGCAAGCGAAAAACCTCCGAAGATCAGCATTCAGGTCTTACAGGAAACCCACGTCACGCTGGTGAAAAAGCGTCTGGATCCCGCGACGTCGGCGGATGTCGTCCGGAATTATCTCGCTTGGGATGTCGTCGAGAATCGGGAATCGGTCTTCCGCGACGCCCTCGAGCTTCAGACGCAGTGTCAGATTTCCTTCTGGGACGCCAGCATCCTCGCCGCCGCCATTGCCAGCGGAGCCGAGGAACTCTGGTCGGAGGATTTCCAAAACGGCCGCGTGTACCGGGGCGTCCGCGTGGTGAATCCTTTTCAGGAAGCGCTAGATTAGCGTGTTGGTGAAGGACCCACAGAACCACAGAGGGAACAGAGGACACCGAGGGGGTAGAGGTGGAGGATGAGTGAGGATTGGAAGAGGGAACCGCGGAACGCAGATGGCGGAGCGGAGGAAGAGGAAACCGCGAATGAACGCGAAGGGACGCGAATAGATCAGAGACGAGGAGGAGTTTTGAACCACGGATGGACACGGATGAACACGGATGGTGGAGGAAGAAGTGGCCGGTGGTCAGTGGTCAGTGGCCGGTAAAAAATGGGAGAGCCGTGAAGAGGAAACCGCGAATGAACGCGAATGGACGCGAATGGGGGAAGGCGATTTGAGATTCAGATTTGTGATTTGAGATCCGGGACGGGACACCACGAATGACACGAAAAACACGAATGAGTGGGAGTCCCTGGTCCGTAGTCGTTGATCCCTGGTCGACGAAGGACTCTTCTTCTCTCTGCGTACTCTGCGTTATCTGCGGTTAAAACAAAGGGCCGCAGCCGGGCCGTTGAGGATCGTTGAGCTTGGAGTTTTGAATCACGGATGAACACGGATGGGAGGGGAAGAAGTGGTCAGTGGCCGGTAAAGAACGAGAGAGCCGTGAAGAGGGAACCGCCAATGGACGCGAATACACGCGAAGAAAGGGATTCTTGGTCAACAGGTATGTGCAGACGGGAGAGTCGAACGTGCCATGCCGAGACGGCGGATCGCCCACGTGCGAATCGACCGCGTTGCGGCATTGATTGGACCGTGTATTCTCCCCAACGTCATGTCGCGGGACACGAGTTGCTCGGAGAATAGGTGTCTGATCGAATCCAGTGAAGCAGAGAGAGTCTCATGAGCGAGAAGGTCCCCAAGCGCACCCGTGTCAAGAAGGCCGCTAAAGCGCCGCCGAAAAAAGTCGCGCCAGCGGTGCGACGATTCACCGCTCCCGCGGGGGCTGGTAGGTTCGAGGAAGTCCTTGGGCTCATCGAGGCTGCTCGCCAGCGCGCCTATCAGGCCGTAAACACGGAACTGATCGCGCTCTACTGGCGACTCGGCGAGTATATCAGCCAAAAGATTGAATCCGCGCAGTGGGGCGACGGCGTCGTGGACGAGCTGGCAGCAGCAATTGCCCACAAGTACCCAGGAATGCGAGGATACACGCGGTCGAATCTGTTTAGGATGCGGCAGTTCTACGAGACTTACCGCGCCAGCAAGAAAGTCGCGCCGACGGTGCGACAATTGCCATGGACTCATCATTTGTTGATCCTCGGCCGCGCAAAGCATCAGGAGGAACGCGAGTTCGACATACGAGGTCGTCGAGTATGCCCTCGCGCGCACCACCTCTCCGACCCTCATCGCTGAGTACCAAACCGCGATGCCGCCTAAAGATCTGCTTCGCGAAAAGCTCCACGAGCTTTACGCCCAGCTCGCGCCACGGTTACGAGAACCCGAGTTGAGTCGGAAGACTCGCTCGTCAATGTCCAAGGCGCTTGCGAACTCGAAGAAGAAGAAGAAACGATGAGCTGATCGCTCTCAATCGGCATCACAATCGGGTTAGAGGAAACCTCCTTCAACAAGGGTCTCTTCACTCACGCTGCCGACGGATTTCTCAAGGCACAGGTTGTTAAAGCTGAGAGTTTTGCTAGCTTGCGTGAACGCGGGACTCCAGACTGGGGAAGTCCTGCCGGCGTGGACTCCGGCTGCGTTCACGATTTGAACCCCGGGGACGGATGAACACGGATGGGAGGGAAAGAAGTGGCCGGTGCTCAGTGACCAGTGGCCGGCAAAGAACGGGAGAGCCGTGAAGAGGTAACCGCGAATGAACGCGAATGGACGCGAATATAGAAGGATGCAGGATGCGGGATGCAGGATGCATCGGCGGCGCAGCCGCCAACCATGCATCCCGCGTCCCGTATCGCGAATGACACGGATGAACACGGATGGAAGAGGAAGAATGAGAGAGATGGGAGTGGGCAGTGGCCTATAGACAACCGGAGAGCCGCGACGTAGAAGCGGGAACCGCCAATGAGCGCGAATGGACGCGAAGAGGGAAGAAGAGTTAACCGCCGAGTACGCGGATGGGGAAGGGGCGAAGTCTCTACAGAAGGCTGACTGAACTGGAGTAACCGCCTCCCGAGGGTCAAGGGGCCAGTCGCGGAAAGCGAAAGTTGACGGCGGTTTCTGGCGTTTGCTAGTGTTTCTGTCATGGCAAGTCCCATGGGCTACGAGGCTGCCGCCGCCGTCTACCACGTGATGCCGAGTGGGGATGGCTGGAAGTACGTTTTCGAGGACGATGTCGACCGGAAAGTCTGCTGCTCGTCTCATTTCTCATGGTTTTTCGTCGCGGCTTGTCCGCCATATAGCCGAAGGCGACGGCGGAAGCTCCTGGGAGCGGTGCGGGCGGCATGACCCTGTTGAAGGACCTCTGATGATACGGATAACATGGAGGGAGCCGGGGAAACGGACGATGAGATTGCGGTGGATGGGTTGCCTGCAACACACAAGTTTGAACTCGACACTGTGGCGGGGCTGGGGATGCTGGAGCGAGATCGCTTGACGGAAAAGCGGAAAAGTGGGAATCTTGCAGGATGAAAACGACCGTGGATCTCCCGGACCCGCTGTTCCGGCGCGCAAAAGCGACCGCTGCCGAGCGTGGAATGTCCTTGAAGAGTTTCATCACCGCGGCAGTTGAGCAATGCCTCTCCGCACCGCGCGGGTCATGGCGTTCCGCCCTCGCCGCCCTTCCCACGGTGCCCGACGATACGCTTGACGCCGTGCAACGAAGCGTCGCTGCAGCCGATTCCGCCGATCTCGCCGTTCAGCAAGGCGGCCGCCGCTCATGATCATGGACACCAACGCGGTGTCCGCGCTGGCTGCCAAGAATCCGGCTATCCTCCGGCGTCTCGAGCACGCGCAGGATCTCGCGGTCTCTTTCATCAGCTTTGCGAAGTTCCACTTCGGGCTGCTGGCGTCGGCCCGGCCCGGTCCCGGCTTGGCCCTGTTGGAGCAGCTCGCCGCCACCGTCCCCGTGCTGTTCCCCGTTCCCGAGACCATCGCCCACTACGCCTGGATCGCCGACCACTTGAAAGGCAAAGGCCGCCCCATCCCACAGAATGACATGTGGACCGCCGCCCTAGCCCGCCAACACGCGCTTCCGGTCCTCTCCCGCGACCGCCATTTCGACTTCATCGACGGTCTCCGGTGTCTCGATTGGTGAACTGTCATCAGGCCTTTCCCCCGCAGTCCCGCGAGCGCCCGGTCCTCCTTCGGGCAGGAGTTAGGTGCTTTTTATTGTATCAGCGGCCGACGGGCGGCATGCCCGGCGTGCCGCGTCAGGTAGGTATCGAGTGCGAAGGTGCGGTCTATCACTTCAAACTCATCAACGAAAGCCCCCGTTGATGAATTTAGGGTGCGGGACAAGAATCTTCGAGGGAGAAAAGAGGCGGGTGGAGGATGAGCAAGGATGGGAAGAGTGGACCGCGGATTGTGCAGATAAACGTCGATGGAGGAGCGGAGGAAGAAAGAACCGCGAATGAACGCGAAGAGAAGAGAGAAGAGGAGGATTTCGAACCACAGATGAACACGGATGGGGGAGGAAGAAGTGGTCAGTGGCCGGTGGTCAGTGGTCAACGGCCGGTGAAGAACGGGTAAGCCGTGTGAAGAGGAAACCGCGAATGGAAGCGAATATAGAAGGATGCGGGATGCAGGATGCGGGATGCGGGATGCGGGATGCAGGATGCATCGGCGGCGCAGCCGCCAATCATGTATCCTGGATCCCGCATCGGCGGCGCAGCCGCGGAATGGGTGGAAGAGAGTGATCCTCAGGAGCTTTGAATCTAAAGGATCGTTCCCCAAAGACATCTGGAAGATGACGGGCGAGGGTGCGCGACGCAGGAGACCATCCGCATGATCCGCAAGACCCTCCTCCTGACCGCGATCCTCCATTTGGCGGCGGCCGGGACCGCTTCTCTGGGCGCGGAGGAGCCCGAGTTCGATTTCACCCGTATGACGGCGCACTGGGATGCCTACGGAGATCCGGTCTATCTGGACTTCATCGCCGAGGCCCGGCCGGAGCTGGTTCAGGCCGGCTTCTACGGCGCGCATTTTTACAGCCTCGCGCACACTCCCGAGTTCGGCGGATATCCGGCCCATTTTCCGGTTCGAGGATTGACGGAAGGAGCGGAATGGTTCGGCCGGCTCAACGAGGCCCTGCACGCGCGCGGGGCAAAAGTGGTGGGACACTTCAACGTAGAGTTCCTCATCGGCGATCCGGAAAGTCCGGAAGGCCCGCGCGGGTTTTTCAAATGGTACCGGGAAGACTGGGATGAATCCCTGTTAGGACCGAAGCCGGTGGAAGATCCCGTGGACCTGCTCGAGAAACAGGCCGACGGCAGTCCCATTGTGAACCGCAGTTATGCGATCGGCGGCATGAACGAATACTGGGCTTGCCTGCGCAACCCGGCCTGGCGACAGGTTCTCACGGCTTGGGTGCGGCGCGGCGTCGCCCTCGGGGTGGACGGCTACATCGTTAATTATTTCTACCGCCACGATTGCGTATGCCCGCATTGCCAGCGGGCCTTTCGCGACTACCTGACGAAACGGTTTTCCTCAGTCGAGCTGCGGGAGCGTTTCGGAGTGGAGGATCTGGCCGGACACACGTTCCCGGAAATCGTCTCCTGGCACGACCCGGAGCAGTCGACGCCGTTGCGGCTGGAGATGCTGCGCTTCTCGCAAGTCTCCAACAAGGAGGTGTTCGACGAGGTGTTCGTGCGATTCGGCCGTTCGTTGAAGCCGGGACTCATCCTGGCGCAATGGAATCATCTCGGAGATTTCTCCGCGATCAGCGGCGACGAGCGTTGTCTTCTGCCCGATTCTTTGTGGGGCCGCGACGAAACCTACCTGTGGTACAGCACTGGCGGAGCCGCGAACTTCACCGACCTGAAGAACGGGTTTCTCGGCGATGCCACCCTCCAGGCCCGCTACATTCGAGGGGCGTTTCGCGACAAGCCCTTCACACTCGGCAAGTACGAAGCGACTCGCGTGCGCACGGCGATCGCGGAGCTGGCGGCCAACGGAGGCGCGCCCATGGGCTTTTACACGCGGTTCACCGATCCGGAAGCGCGGCGGGAGATCGTGCGGTATTACGGCTTTTTGCGGCGTTACGAAGAACTCTATCGAGGCAACATGCCTCACGCCGAGGCCGTGTTCCTCTATCCCCGCAATGCGGTGCACCGGGGAGAGTTGGAGGCTCTCCAGGCCTTTCGGGAAGAGGGCCGGGCTTTGCTCGGCGATCACGTCCTTTTCGCCGTGCTGCCCGATGACGCGCTCGACCGGGCGCCGCCCGGTCTGGCGCTGCTGGCGCCGGGCTCGGGGACCCCGCCGCCCGCCGACCGCAGCCGCTTCGCCGCTCCCGCTACCCTGCAGGTGTCGGCAAGCCGTCCGTTCGGTGCCTGCGGCGAGATCGATTTCCATTTCGTGAACTACAACCGGGAAGAACCGCCGCCCGGCCCGGACGGCGCGCCCTCCCCGGGGACCGGAATCGCCGGCGAAAAACCGATCCCGGCCGGGCCGCTGGAGGCGGATTGTCTCTTGCCGGCAGGCGCGGAGGTTGCCGGAGTCCAGTTTATCACGCCCGAGGATCCAGATCCTCAAGAAATGGAGTGGACTGCGGCGGAAGGACGCCTGCGTTTCCGCACCCCGGGCTTCGCGGTCTACGGCGTGGCGCGGGTCTTGCTCCGGTGACGTGGTCGCTGGCCTGGACGCGGTGTTGCAAAATAGACCAACACTGCATTGAATCAACACTCCCTTCCCCGATGCATTTCCCGTCGCGGCGCCGCTGCGGTTTTGGTATGTTTCCGGCGCCCTCCGATATGCTTCCTTGCCGTGTGACCTCGCGTCTTTCTCCAAAGCGTATCTGTGTCGCGTTGGCCGGACTGTGGATCCTGATCCCGGGCGCCGGCTCAGCGGCAGCAGCCGGGTGGCCGGGCTGGACAGGCTCGCGGCTGACCGGTTCGCCGGATCCGCCGTTGCCTTTCACTGTGGAAAAAGTCTACCCAGAGATCGCCTGGCGATCGCCGATCTACATCGCTAGCGAGCCGGGCGGCAATCACTTGATCGTCATCGAGGAGCATGGCCGCTTGCTGCGCGTGGCCGCAGATCTCCGCAGCACGGAGGCCCAAGCTTACGCCGAGTTCCCCGGGTGGCTGGTCTATGGAATGACCTTCGATCCCGGCTACGCCGCCAACCGCTTCGTCTACCTGTTCCGCAACGGCCCGATCGAGGGCGCGCCACGGGGCAACCAAGTTTCGCGCTTCACGGCGCTACTCGAGCCGCAACCGCATCTCGAACTGGCTTCGGAGTTGCCGATCTTGCGCTGGGCCTCGGGCGGGCACGACGGAGGCGACTTGGCCTTTGGTCCCGATGAAATGCTCTACGTGACGACGGGCGACGGCAGCACCGACTCGGACACCTTGGTGTCGGGGCAGACGCTCGACGATCTGTTGGGCTCCGTCCTGCGGATCGACGTGCGCGGAGCAACAGCGGACCAGCCTTACCGGATCCCGCCTGACAATCCGTTTTTGACCACGCCGGGCGCGCGAGGCGAGATTTGGGCTTACGGCCTGCGCAATCCCTGGCGGATGGGCATCGACCGGGTCACCGGCCAAGTTTGGGTAGGCAACAACGGCCAGGACCTGTGGGAGACCGCCCACCTGGCGCGCGCAGGGGAAAACTACGGATGGAGCGTCTTTGAGGGGAGTCATCCCTTCTACCCAAACCGCAAGCTTGGCCCGACGCCGCATGTCCCGCCGACCATCGAGCATCCGCATTCTGAGTTTCGTTCACTGACCGGCGGCGCGGTCTATCGCGGAGAGAAATGGCCGGAACTGGAAGGCGCCTATCTCTATGGCGACTACGCCACAGGGCGGATTTGGGGGGCGCGGCACGACGGCGAACGGATAACCTGGCAGCGCGAACTGGCCGACACGCCGCTGGCTATCGCTTGCTTCCGGGAAACCGCCGCCGGGGACGTGTTGGCGGCGGATCATATCGGGCACGCCCTTTACCGGCTGACGCGGAACACGGCGCCGGCGGAGACCGCGCCCTTTCCCGGGCAATTGAGCGGGACAGGCCTGTTCGCTGCGCTGCGAGGCTTCGATTCGGAGCCCACCGACGGCGTGGTTGCCTACGCGGTGAACGCGCCCGCATGGAACGACGGGGCGATGGCGAGACGCTGGATGGCTGTGCCGCCTGGCTCCGGCGCGCAGTATGCCCACACCACACCCTGGGAGTTCCCCGACGGGACGGCGCTGGCGCAGACGCTAGGATTCCCCGGGCAGACCCCCTTGGAAACCCGCGTCTTGCTGCGGCAACAAGGGGAGTGGGCGGGCTATTCCTACCGATGGACGGCCGATGGATCCGACGCCTATCTGGTCCCGCGGGATGGACTGGACCTGGAAATCGAAGATGCTTTGGGTGAGAAACTCACGTGGCGCATCCCGAGCCGAACCGAATGCACCGTGTGTCATAACCGCGCCGCTCACTACGCGCTGGGGATCACTGGAATACAATTGAACCGCCCGAGTCCCAGCGGTGGAGATCAGCTCCGGGAGTTGGAGCGGATTGGATTGGCGCGCGGCGTGCCGGCGGAGTTGCCTGAACCGATGGCCGACCCCTACGACCCCGCCGGATCCGTGGAGGCGCGGGCCTTGTCCTACCTGCACGTCAATTGTTCCATCTGTCATGTGGAAAGCGGAGGCGGAAACGCGCGCATGGAACTCCGCATAGGAACGCCCCGGGAACGGATGCAGCTCTTCGAGGCGCGGCCCCAGCACAACAGTTTTGGCCTTCCCAACGCCATGCTCATCGCGCCCGGGAGGCCGGAGGGTTCCGTCTTGCTGCACCGCATCTCGAAGCGGGGCAGCGGCTCCGGCCAAATGCCGCCGCTGAACACCGCGCGGATCGACGCGGCGGCGGTCGCGCTGTTGCATGAGTGGATCGCCGGCCTGCCTACGGCCCAGACCACCTGGCGAGATTGGAAGGTGGCGGACTTCGAGGGGGACCTCGCAGAGATCCCGAGAGGCCGGCAGTTTCTGCGGGGTCGCGAGGCCTTCACCCGCACCGGATGCGGGCAGTGCCACAGCTTCGCCGGGGAAGGCGGAAGTGTGGGACCGGACCTCACCCGAATCAGCTCGCGGTTGACGCTCCGGGCCCTGCTGGAAGCGATTCTGGAACCATCCAAGGAAATCGCAGAGGGCTACGCGGCGCCGGGGACAGACCCGCCCCTATCAACGATGCCTCCCGGAATCGCCGGAGTTCTATCCAAGGACGAGTTCCTCGACCTGCTTTACTACCTGCATCGCGACGGGCGGCCCCGAGTCGCCGCGGTGGTTACGGAATACCGCCACAATTCTCATGCCGACGTGATCGTCAGCCGGCTGCTGCAGACCGAAACCCTCGACGGAAAGGGACGGGAACCGCGGCTCGAACTCGTTTCCCTCTACACCGACCAGGCGCCTGCCACGGACACAAGCCGCGCGCTCGCCGCCGAACACGCATTTTCCCTCTTCCCGACGATCACCGAGACCCTAACGTTGGGGACAGGAGAGCTGGCGGTCGACGGGATCCTGCTCATCGCCGAGCACGGGGACTACCCATACTCGGAAACTGGGAACCGCATCTATCCCAAGCGCCGCTTTTGGGAGGAGATCCGCAGCGTGTTTCTGACCAGCAAGCGCGTGGCGCCGGTCTTTGTCGACAAACACCTGGCCGACAACTGGGAAGATGCCCGCTTCCTCTACGACAGCGCAGCGGAACTGGGGGCGCCGCTAATGGCCGGGTCCTCCCTGCCGACAACCTGGCGGCGTCCGCCCGCTGACGTGCGCCGAGACGCGCCGCTGGCGGAGATCCTGGCGATCACCTTTCACACCACGGACGCCTATGGATTCCATGCGCTCGAGTTCGTGCAGGCCTTGGCGGAGCAAAGGCGTGGGGGAGAAACGGGAATCGTCGCGGTGCAGAGCCTGTCGGGCGACACAGTCTGGCGCGCTCTCGACGAAGGGCGCTTCGATCAGGAGCTGTTCGCCGCGGCATGGAAGCGCTTGACCGATCCGCCGCCGCAGGAACGTCTCCCGGACCTGGTAAAGGACCCGCGCTTGTTTGTCCTCGAATATGCCGACGGACTGCGCGCCCATTTGCTCGAGTTGAATGGGGCGGCGGGAGAATGGGCCGCGGCTTGGCGCTATGCGGATGGAGCCGGCGGGGAACAGATCGAATCGACGCTTTTTTGGACCCAGGAAGGCCGGCCGGCCATGCATTTCGCTTGGCTCTTGCATGGCGTCGAACGAATGATGCTCACCGGCGAGCCGAGCTGGAATCCGGAGCGGACGCTGCTGACCAGCGGCGCTCTCGATGCATTGCTGCGGTCCGTGAAAGAAAGTGGACGGCGGCTCGAGACACCCTACCTGAACGTCGCCTACCAACCGCTGTGGCGCTGGCAACAACCTCCCCCGCCTCCGCCGATGCGGCCATGGTCAGAGCAGTGAGCCCAGTTCGGCCCACGCTACGTCAATGATCCGGGGACTCGCCCGCGTCGCTCGCCTCCGCGCCTGCAGGCTCTAAGACCTGCTCAATCACCTCGGCATAGCGTAATAGGGTCATATAGTTGCGCAGCGCGAAACCGTTGTTGTTCAAGCTCTTCTCCGAATAGTCCTGATACTCCCGCGGATTGGAGGGATGCACTCCGTCCGCTGATAAAGGCGCAGGCGCTTCGTACTCGCTGCCCCCAGCTTCGACCGCCTCCCGGAACTGCGGAGCCGACCCGTCCCAATCTTCAGGCCGGCGCTTCAAAATCTCAGCGTGATAGTCGATCAAGGGAACGCGCAGATCCCGCGCGACGCGGCGGGCGATCTCGGCAAAGCCGGATGCCTTCTCCTGCATGCCGCTCCGCGGAGGAATCGTCGTCAGCATCAATACCGTGCCGTTCTCCAGACAACGCCGGATCACGTCGCGCGTCTTCGCTTCATACTCCTCGTGCTCCAACTCCCCGAGATCATTGGTCCCGAACATCATCACTGCAGCCTCGGGATTGAGCTTCTCGAGCCAAGCATCCACGTTCTCGTGCGCCCAACGAATCGTCATCCGCCCTTCATTGCCGAACTCCGGACCCCGCCATCGGCGCCAGCACTCCTCCCGCTGATACTTCCATACGCGCTCGAGCGCTGGCTTCCACTCCTCCGGCGCTTCCATTGAGCCGGGAGTCAAGGGCGCCCAAAACGCCATGCTGACCGTGATCGAGTCCCCAAACAACGCCAACGTATTCAACAGTTCCGCCCGAAGAGTCGCGTCCCCGGCCAGGTCGCGAAGCGACGCTTTTCCCCTGCCCCGCACTCCCGCGACGCGGCGTTTCAGAATAGGCCCTTCAGGCAGCCGGCCCCCCGGAACTCCGCGGCTTTCGGCACACGGAAAAATGCGGATTGGATCTGCCGGGTTCGTTCTTGACGCCCCGAGTCCCCCGTGCGATTGGACCAGTTGTGGTGTTTTTCCGCCAGCGGTTTCTCCGCCCCTTTGCCGCGCTCACGCTGACGGCATGGGTAGTTGCTCAGCATCATGATGCCTGGTTGGGCTTCCTCGACATTGCTCACCACCACCATTCGGCCGCGGATTCCCATCACCACGAGCACGGTCCTCACGGTTCTCACGGTCCTCACGGTCCTCACGGTCCTCAGCCAGTCGGCCCGGAGGACGATCATTCTTTACTCCTGCCGGATACTCACTCGACCCCAGTGGCAGTGGCATCCGGGACGGCTTTAGCAATCAAGCCGGCGCCCCAACAGCAGGCTGACTTTGATTTTCGGTTTCTCCTATCACTCCTACGAATTCGAGGTCCGGATGATGTTGCCGTGTCGCAGTCCGGTCCGGATCCATGGTATGTGCCTGTTCCACGGCCTGTAATTCTGGCATTCAGCATTCAGGCTAACGCTCCCCCAGCGCATTCCTGAGCAACTGAGCCCGCGCTTTCAGGGCTCAGTTCTTCGTTAGGTTTCGAATCGGCTTATTCCGGCCGTTTTCGTGTGAGTTCCTCCGCGGCGCTCCCCTCCCTTTCTGCCTCTCGGGGCTGAATCCCAAGTGCTCATGAAACTGTTACCTTCGATACTCATAGCCCTGCTCGCGTTCGGCGACACTCTCCGAGGAACCGAGTTGACTCCCGACACAGTCGTCTCGATCGCGCTGGCGCACCATCCGCAACTGCAGGCGATCCGCTTCGATATTCAGGCCGCCCAGGCGCGGTCCATCGACGCCGGGAGGCTGCCGAATCCGGAAATTGAACTTTCCGCTCGCCGATCGCAGGCGACAGCCGGCGACAGGGAGGGCAGCGTATTCGCCGGCTTGACTCAAAGGTTTCCTATCACCGGCCGATTACGGCGGACCCGCCAAGTGCGCCAGATCGAGGTCGATCTGGCCCACGCGGAACTCGAGGATGCCGAGCGACTCCTGGTCGCCGAAGTTCTGAGCCGGTTTGTCCGTAGCCAGGCGACCGTGGAACGTGTCAGCGTGATGGAGGACCTCGTTGGCCGGATGGAGGGGTATGTGAAACTGGCGGAGCAGCGCCTCGCAAATGCCCAGGGCTCGGACCTCGACGTCGCTGCTGCAAGGACGGAAGCGCTCCTCGCCCACCAGGCGACGCGGCAAGCGGAGTTCGAGGTTCGCGAGGCCTTCGCAGCCTTGCGACCCTTGTTAGGGATGAGACCCGGCGCCGAAATCCGGCTCGCCGGGGGCGTCGTTTCGACTATCGCCAAACTCCAGGAAAGCGTCCGCCTCACCGTTCCGGGTTCTCTGGATCGAACCGACGTCACTGCCGCGAAGGTGAGCCGCGAGCGTGCCGAGATTCAGCAGCGCCTCGTCGACGCCGAACGCTGGGAGGATTGGGAGGTCGCTATCGGCTACGAGAACGAACGTTCCGTCGATGAACCGCTGGGAGCAGAGCGCGATCACTTCTTCGGCATCGGACTCCGAATACCGCTTCCTCTCCGCCGCAGGAGTCTGGGCCGGATTGCCGAGGCGCGAGCGGAGGCGGCCAAGGCAGATCAGATCCTCCGAGCAACGCAAGCCGCCTCGCTCGCCGAAGTTGCCAACGGAATCGAAGCGGTTCGCAAGGCAGAGGCTCTGGCGCGCTCCCTCTCCCAGGAGACGCTCCCGTTGATTGAGGAGCGAGAGCAGAAAACCCGGGAAGCCTATGCTCAGGGCCTCATCGACTTTACGCCCGTCCTTCAGCTCCAGCAGCAGCAGACCCAACTCCGCGAATCTCTCTTGGAAAGCCGCCGAGACCACGCCCTAGCATTGGTGCGTCTGCAGGCGGCCATGGGATCGCATCCGCGACTGAATTTTCAACCAAACAAACAATGAGACTCTCTTTCATCCTCCATTGCGGCGCCGTCTTCGCCCTGTGGCAGCCCGGTGCGTCCGCCCACGATAGCCATGTCCACGCCGAGGCGCCCGGTTCCGTGTCCGACGACATCAGCGGCGCCATCCGTGTGACCGAGCAGGGGAAAAAGAACCTCGGCATCGAAGTTGCCGAGGCCGTCTTGATCGAGATCGAACAGACCCTCGAAGCCGTCGTCGAGATCGTGCCCATCCCGAACCGCATGGCTGTGGTCGCCAGCCGAATACCCGGAAAGGTGAAACACATCTCCGCGACGGCCGGGGAAACGGTGCAGGCCGGGTTTCCCCTGGTGGAGATCGAGAGTTTCCAGGCGGGCGATCCGCCGCCCAGTGTCACTTACGAGGCGCCAATCTCCGGAATCATCACCCACTGGGGCGCGGCCGTAGGTGAAAGCGTGGAGCCGAACGGGCGCCTCGCCGAAATTGTCGACCTTTCCGAACTCTTCGCCGAAATCGCGCTCTTCGAAGGGCAACTGAGCCGGGTCGCCCTGGGGCAGCCCGTGCGCGTCTACGTCGAGTCGTTCCCTCGCGAGGTGTTCGAGGGAAAGATCGAACTGATCAGCGGCAAGCTGGATCCGGCAACCCGTTCCCTGAAGACCTACGTGAGGCTGGACAACCCCGCCTCGAAGCTGCGCCCCCACATGCGCGGAACCTGCCGGGTCGTTACCGAAGTGCTCGATTTGGTCATCGGAATTCCACACCGCGGGGTGACCGGCGATCCGGGCAATCTCTCGGTCTTCGTGCAGAGCGACGAGGAAGGGCTGGAATACGAGCAGCGGCGAGTCGTGCTCGGCGCCGAGGACGACCGGTTCGTGGAAGTGATCGAAGGCGTGCTCCCCGGAGAAGCAGTGGTGGTCTCCGGCAATTACCAGCTCCAGTTCGTCGAGAACAAGTCCGCCATCCCTGCGGGAGGCGGCCACGGCCACGACCATGGCCGAGAAGGTCAACACCTAAGCACCGAGGACTCGGTAGCCCATGCAGAGGTAGTCGGCGACCATGGGAAGGAAGAAGGCGATCACGCCCATAATCACGCCGGTTCTAGACAACAGGATGGCCCACAATCCCTCTGGCGCCAGCTCTTCGGATCCCCAATCACGGCCGTCTTGACGGTGGGGTTTATCATGTCGCTCGGGCTCAATGTTCTGCTGATTTCTGTCAAAAAACCAATTGAACCGCCCGTGTGATCCTGACGAACCTCATCGAGTTCTCTCTGCGAAACCGTCTCCTCGTCCTGGCGGTCTCGTTGCTGATTTTCGCCTATGGGGCCTTTCAAGCCACGCGTCTGCCCATCGACGTCTTTCCCGACCTCAACCGCCCGACGGTAACGGTCCTGACGGAAACCGCAGGTCTGGCGCCGGAAGAAGTCGAGGCGCTCGTCTCGATCCCGCTGGAAAGCTCCCTCAACGGGGCGCCCGGAGTACTTCGCGTTCGCGCCAGTTGCGGCATCGGCCAGTCGATCCTTTATATCGAGTTCGACTGGGGCACGGACATCCACCATGCCCGCCGCATAGTCGAGGAAAGGATCCGTCTGGCGCAGGGACGGCTGCCGGAGGGGATTAGTCCCCAACTCGGACCCGTCAGTTCGATCATGGGCGAGATTCTCCTCATCGGGATCACCAGCAAAGACGGCAAGACTTCACCGATGGCTCTGCGAACCTTCGCAGAATGGCAGGTGCGTCCCCAGCTCCTCTCGGTGCGCGGGGTGTCGCAGGTCATCGCCATGGGCGGCGAACAGAAGCAGTTCCAAGTGCTCCTGTCGCCTCAGAAGATGGCTTCCCACGGCATCACAATCAGCGAAGTGGAAGAAGCGGTCGCCATGTCACAGGCCAACACGCCGGGGGGTTTCCTGGACTTCCGGAACCAGGAACTGCTCGTGCGCAACATTGGCAGGAGCGCCAAGCTGGAGGATCTCGCCAACACAGTGATCGCCGAGCGCAACGGCGAACCGGTGATGCTCGATCAGGTCTCCGAGGTGCGTTTCGGAGCCCGGGTCAAGCGAGGCGACGCGGGCGTCGACGGCGAGAGGGCGGTCATTCTCACAGTCCAGAAGCAGCCGGGGGTCGACACGACCGACTTGACTCAACGGATCGAAAAAACCCTCGATTCCCTTCAGGCATTGGCCGCAGCCGACATTGACCTCCGCATCCTCTTCAAGCAGGCCACGTTCATCGAAACAGCCGTCCACAACGTCGCCGAAGCGGTCCGCGACGGAACCTTGATGGTAGTGCTTGTGCTTGTGCTGTTCTTGCTGAACTTCCGCACCACGTTTATCACCCTGACCGCGATCCCGTTCTCGTTCGCGGTCACGACCCTCTATTTCCATTTCGCCGGAATCTCGATCAATACGATGACTCTCGGCGGACTGGTGGTCGCCGTGGGCATGGTGGTGGACGACGCCATTGTCGACGTGGAAAACGTCTTCCGGCGCCTCCGAGAGAACCGCCAATCGGCTAGCCCGAGGCCCACCCTGCGGGTCATTGCCGACGCCTCGACTGAGGTGCGCAATTCCATGTTCTTGGCCACGCTTCTCGTCGTCTTGGCATTCATTCCTCTTTTCAGCTTGAGCGGGGTGGAGGGGCGGCTTTTCGCTCCGATCGGCGTCGCCACCATCGTGGCGATGACCGCGTCCTTCCTGGTTTCCCTCACCTTGATTCCCGTCCTTTGCTCCTACCTGCTGCCCGGGCTCGCGCAGCTCGCGACCAAACGAGAAAGCTGGCTAGTCCGGACCCTGAAATGGATCGACCTGCGGCTCGTGCTTTCCCCGGCATTAAAGTTCCCGGCGGCTCCCATCGTTCTCGCCCTCGGGCTTATCGTGGTTTCCCTCTTTCACTTCCTCGAGATGGGCCGCGAACTGCTTCCCGAATTCAACGAAGGGACGGCCGTGGTCTTCGTCGCCGTCCCTCCCGGAACCTCGCTGGCCGAGTCCAACCGGATCGGCTCGATCGCCGAACGCACGCTCCTGGAGGTGCCGGAGATCGTTTCCACGGGCCGGCGCACCGGACGGGCCGAAATGGACGAACACGCCGCGGGAGTCGAGACCGCCGAGATCGATATCGAACTGCGGCCTTCCGATCGCACCCGTGCCGAGATCCTGACCGATGTGCGAGATCGCCTCGGCCAGATCCCGGGCATCGGGATCGGCGTAGGCCAGCCGGTCTCTCACCGGCTCGACCACATCTTGTCAGGCGTCCGCGCCCAAATCGCCATCAAGATCTTCGGTCCAGAACTGCCCCAACTGCGGGCGTCCGCCAAACAAGTGGAGTCGTTGATCGAGGACATCGATGGCCTGGTCGACCTTCAGGTCGAGAGGCTCGTTCTGATCCCGCAGGTCCATGTCCGGATCGACCGTGACAAGGCTCGGCTTTACGGCGTGAACGTCGGCAAGCTCTCGAACATTCTCGAGGTCGCGCTCGGAGGTCATCGGGTGACGCAGATCATCGACGGCCAGCAGACCTTCGATGTCTTCCTCCGCTACGAGGAGGATGAGCGCCATTCGGTGGACGCCATCCGCAACACCCTGGTAGATACCGCCGGAGAACGGAAAGTGCCGCTGTCCCTCCTGGCCGACGTGCAGTTGAGCAAGGGACCCAACGAAATCAGCCGGGAGAATGTGATGCGGCGCATCGTCGTCTCGGGCAACGTCAGCGGGCGGGATCTCAGCGCCGTGGTCGAAGAGATCCAATCACGCATCGGCGCATCCATCGAGTTGCCGGAGGGGTATTTCTTTCGCTTCGAAGGCCAATTCGAAAGCCAGCAGCAGGCCGCCCGCCTGATCGGAATTCTGTCGGCCATCGTCCTGGTCGTCATCTTCGTCCTCCTCTTCGCTTACTTCCGCAGCGTTCCCCTGGTCTTGCAGGTGATGCTGAACATTCCCCTCGCGCTGATCGGGGGCGTCCTTCTCAACCGCTTGCTCGTGGGCGCCATCAGCGTCGCAAGCCTCATCGGCATGATCACCCTGGCAGGCATCGCCTCCCGGAACACAATCATGATGATCTCGCACTACCTCCACCTCATGAAGCACGAAGGAGAAACATTCGGTAGAAGCATGATCATCCGGGGATCCCTCGAACGGCTAGTTCCGGTCACCATGACGGCGCTTACTGCCGGGCTTGCCCTCATTCCCCTCGTCCTCGCCGCCGGTGATCCCGGAAAGGAAATCCTGCATCCGTTGGCGGTGGTCATCGTCGGCGGACTCATCAGCTCCACCCTGCTCGACATGGCGGTCACGCCGGCCGTCTTCTACCTCTTCGGCCGCAAGGCCAGCAAGCGTTGGTTGCAGCGGGGCCGCGACCCGCTGGAAGCATGAATTCCAAACTGAAACAGAACAGTCGAACGGACCCCAACCAAACAACCAGTATGACCAAGCACCTGACCGCTCTCGCCTTCTGTGTCCTGCTCTCCGCGCTTGCTTCCGCCGCTGAAGATACGGCGGGACACGACCATGATCATGGCCACGGAGGCGGACAGCACCATGCCACAATCGTAGCGCCCGGCTCGTTGCACGACCTTTGGGCCTCCATCAACGCCTACGGCAGAATCGTGGCAGAGGCGGCTGCAACGGAGAACTTCGCCATTCTGCACAAGGAGCAGA
Organism: Verrucomicrobiales bacterium; assembly: GCA_035513055.1. Classification (GTDB taxonomy): domain Bacteria; phylum Verrucomicrobiota; class Verrucomicrobiia; order Verrucomicrobiales; family DEV007; genus DATKCT01. The sequence continues at coordinate 32,586 of DATKCT010000020.1, forward strand.
TCAACCTGGAAACACTGATCGCCGCTCTCGGCCCTGTCTCGCAGGATCTTGAGCCCGCCAAGTTGAAGCGAGCCGAAGGGATGATCACCAACGCGCAGCGGGCGCTGGGACTGCTTCACGAGGCGACCGGCTCCGGGGACGCGAAAGCAGCGCGCTCGGCGGCGACGAGCCTGAGCGGAGTGCTCATGGTCCTGAAAGCGCAATACCCGAAAGCGGCGACTGCTGGGATGGCGGAGGTCAAGGACGCCATCGGTCCCCACCAAGGCATGCTGGCGGAGTTCAAAGCCGCCGGCGGCACGACTGCTGGCCATCTCGAACTGAAACTGCATGACGACAAAGGGGATCTCGAACTGTGGCTGGCCCACGATTCCGCCATTACCAAGCCGTTCGATCTCCCGACAGATGCCAAAGTCACCGTTAGCTTCGAGGGAACGAAAGTGGAAAGCGTCCCCCTTGCCATAAGGAACAGCAGCAGGAACGAAGACGAGGACGGCAACGCCAATATGCGCGACGGCGGCACCAATTATTTCATCTTCCCCGGCGACACGGGAGCAGACTCCTCTTGGCTGACCGGTGGGGATTTCCGGGCCAAGGTCACGATCTCGATCTCGTCTTCGACCGGAAGTTTCCAGACCGGGCCGTTCCTTCTCATTCCCCACGCCCCACACGAGCACGCTCCGCACCCGTGACGCGGAGTTTTCCTCGACAGATTCCCGGCCGGTCCGGACCGGTTCCCTGCGGATGACGCCGCAGCTCCGGTGATGCCGGCCATTTCCTCCGCCGCTTCACAGGCTCCGAAGGTCTCGGCGTCTGTTCTCCTCAATCCGGTTCCAGCCTCACTCGCGCTCCAAGAGGACCCTCCCATCGAAGCGCGCGCTCCCGATGAATATGCCCTGGCCGATGGTGCGCCAGCGGTCATTTTTTGAGTTGACTTGCCGGACTCTTTTCCTCAGCTTCGGGCTGAACTGCAAAACCCCCACTACCGATGATGAAAATGATGCATGTTGAATTCAAGAAGGCAGCGCTTTTGTTTCTTTTCACGGCAGGTCTGGTATGCTTCGGCAATTCGTGCAGCAATACCGAACTTTCAGCTAAAGCCGATCGCGGACACCATCACTCGGACACCAAAAAATAGCCCAACGAGTCGAATCACGGTTTTTGAGCGCGGCGTTGCATGACCGTTGATGTCGTTGACGCTGTATTGCCAGGCTTGCAACGAATCGGTTCAGCCTTCAATGCTCACCAGCAGGCTGCCTGGCAGTTTCCGGCAGAACCTGTGCCTATGTTCATCCCGCCAATGGCGATTTCGATGACATCCTGCACGTCGCGGATACTGACGCTGAGCGTGACCTGGTGTGCGCGCATGTTGTCGGGGTGAACGTCAATTTGATATTGCTTCACGTGACCGCCGATGCTGGCGACCGCGCTCACGCCTTCGACGGAGTTGGTAGCGGAGATACCAGTCCTGGATGGAGCGGAGTTCCGCGAGATCGAATCCTTCCGCCTCGACGGTGTACCAGAAGACCTGGCCGAGCGCGGTGGCGTCGGGGCCGAGCACCGGCGTGACGCCTGCCGGGAGGCGTTGCTGGGCGACGTTGATACGTTCCAGCACACGCGATCGTGCCCAGTAGTAATCCACGTTATCCTTGAAGATGATGAAGACCATCGCGAAGCCGAAGCCGGACATGGAACGGATGGACTTCACGCCCGGCGTTCCTGTGAGGCTGGTCGTGAGCGGATACGTGACCTGGTTATCCACATCCTGCGGAGAACGGCCGGCCCAGTCCGCGAAAACAATAACCTGCTTCTCGCCGATGTCCGGGATG
>DATKCT010000021.1:0-33010 GCA_035513055.1 Verrucomicrobiales bacterium
CGGCCCCAGGGGCGGGCGCGCCGCCTTGCGTGTGGGTGCAAGCGGCGCCCGCTGCACGGCGCGGGCGGGAGGCTCTCGGGCAATTGGGCTCAGTTCATAGGCAGGATTTCAGGAATTGCGGTGGAGCTGGAGGGGTCCGGCGCGATAGAGAGGACAAGCGGTGCAAAAGAAGCGCTCAGAGGTAGCAGGAGGTGGAAGTGGTTGCCCAGGCAGCACCAGAGCAGGGTGCGGAAGAACTCCCGTTCGCTCTCGCCGAAGACGATGTGAGGGCCGGCGAAACGGGAGACGACGTGATAGCAATGGGTCTGCCCCTGGGAACCGAGCAGGAAGCGGCGCAGCTTTCTCCTGCCACCACCATGAACCCCCCCCGCGCCCGTTCGTCCACTTTTTAATTTTGTGTCTGACACATTATTAGGAAAGCGCGGGGCTGAGCGCTGAATTTCCTTTTCTTCAACGCTGCGCCCCGGAGTGCGACGTTGGGCGGTGAATTGCGCATTGATTTCTCCGTTGCGAGTGGGAAATTGTTGACAAAGAGAGCATTGGCATAAAGCGGAAGCGATTGGAACGAGGGCGCCCGGAGAGCACAGCGCACGGCCTCTTACGGCGAGTGACCTCGGTGTGGGACGTTGGCCGTGTCCGGCCGGTGGTCTGCCGCGTTTCTCGCCTTATTCCCATCTGATAAGGTGACCTTCACGAAGACAACCGACAAGTTCAAGCGAGCTGTGGAAGTCGCGCCCGCTCCCGACCTGCGAGAGAGCGTCATTGCCTGCCGCAACAGTCAAGGCGCCGCGGTCAAGGGAAGCTTGCTGCGCCTTACGCGGTATTCAGTCGTCTTCGAGATCTACAGCCCCTATTCCATCATTCAGTTATCGGAGGTGCTTCGGGATTTTCAGATTTTTCTGGGAAACCGGATGGTGTATCAAGGGCGCGCGGTGGTGTCGAGCCTGGTCAATACGGGCATTCTCATGGTCTGCGAGGCCAGTCTGGACGAGGCTTGGGTCGACATTGACTTTCTCGACCGGAGGCGCGGCCAGCATCAGCTCCGGGATCAGTTCGAATCCTTTATCGAAGAATGGAAGCGGATTCACACGGTATTGGATGGATTCAAGGTGGTGGTGGCTGACCTGCAAACCCTGTTTGTCGGTTTGCAGCAGTGGTTGAGTCAAGTGGAGTTGGGGTTGCGCTCGGTGACCTCGGGAAGCCGGAGAGAGCTGGAGCACGAGGTGTTCGACCAGATTGAGTCGGGGATTCTCGAGAGGACGGCTTCGCTCTTGCAGCACTTCGAATCCGTTGCGGCCGAAGTGCCGCCGGACCAGGTATCGATCCACAAGACCTATGTGCGGCGTCAGATTCATCCGGTGGTCCTCTGCGCTCCCTTTGTTTACCGCTCCTACGAGAAGCCTCTCGGTTACGCCGGCGACTACGAGATGGTGAACATGATGTTGCGCGATCCCTACGAAGGAAGCTCGCTCTTCGCCAAGGCCTTAAACTACGTGTTTCTGGAGGCGCCGCCGGTGCAGGCCCATCGCAACCGGATCGCCTATCTCGAACGGATTCTCGAACAGGAAGTCATCCGGGTGCAAAGCAGCGGCAGGCGGGCTGCCATTTACAATCTGGGCTGCGGTCCGGCTCAGGAAGTCGAACATTTCGTGGACCATTCGCCCGCAGCCGATTTCGCGGACTTTACCCTCCTCGATTTCAACCGGGAAACCGTCGAATTTGTGCGCACCCGGCTGGACCGGCTGCTGCAACGGCGGGAGCGGGACACGCGGATTGAAGTTGTGGAGCGGTCCGTCCATCAGATTCTCAAGGATTCGGTGCATTTAGCGGCGCACCCCTCCGGACCGGCCTGGGATGTGATTTACTGCGCGGGCCTTTTCGACTATTTGTCGGAACGCGTGTGTGCCCATCTCTTGGAGGTGTTTTACCGGCAGTTGACCCCGGGCGGGTTGATCGTGGCGACCAACGTCAGCGACAACAATCCTTCCCGGCGCTGGATGGAATTTGTGGTGGAATGGAACCTGATTTACCGGAATGAGAAGCAACTTCTCGAATTGGTCGCTCCGGAGCGGAGAGCAACGGCGTCGGTGCGGCCGGACTCCACGGGAGTGAACTTGTTCCTCGAGATTCGCAAAGGCGAGCGATGACAGACCGCCGGGAAGGAGGCGCCGTGGAGGTGTTCAGCGCGTTCGAACAGTACGAGCGGCGGGTGCGGGTTCGCAACTACCGCATCGCTGCGGTGGTCGGGACCGTTTTCATGTTGCTCGGTTCGGCGCTCGACGTCTTTGTCTATCCTGAACAGGTCATTCCCTTTCTGATCCTGCGGATCGCCTGCGGTCTGTTGTTGGCGGTGACTTTCGTTCTGCTGTGGACCGTTCCGGGGATGCGGCATCACCGGGCCATCGGAGTGGTCATGGCCTTCATTCCGTTGGCGGGCATTCTTTGGATGATCGCCGCCACGGAAGGCGCGCATTCCCCTTATTACGCCGGATTAAATCTTGTTTTGATAGGAGCGGGACTGGTTTTGCGGTGGACCTTTCGAGACAGCGCCTGGGTCATCCTCGCCACGTTCGCCGGTTATGCGGCGGCATGCGTGATCAATCAGAACTTGCTGGGCCGCGATCAAGGAGGCGGAGCCGCCTTCAACAACGCCTACTTCCTATTCACCACGGGCGTGTTCGTGGCCGCTGGGACCTTCGCCTACAACCGGTTGAGGTTGAGCGAGTTCAAATTGAGGCAACAGCTTGAAGAGCAGGGTCTTCTTTTGGCTGAGAAGAACGCGCGCCTGGAGGAAGCGGACCGGGCAAAGACCCGGTTCTTCGCCAACATCAGCCACGAGCTGCGCACACCGCTCACGCTGATCCTGGCCCCCTTGGAACGGCTGACCCAAGAATGGCCTCGCCTCGAGCGGGGGCAGGCCGAGGCCATGTTCGCCACGATGGAGGACAACGGTCTCCGGCTGCTCAAACTCATCAACGATTTGTTGGATTTGGTGAGGGTCGACTCCGGGCAGGACCGGATCAATCCGGAACCACTGGACGCCGCGGCCTATCTGCGCGGCATCGCCAACAGCTTCGAGCATCTGGCGCAGCGCAAACACGTCCGGCTCCAAGTCGACACGGAGCCGCACCGGTGCTGGGTGATGCTGGACCGCGACAAGCTCGACAAGATTCTGCTGAACCTGGTGCAGAATGCCCTAAAGTTCACGCCGCGGGGTGGCCGGATCGCGCTGAGATCGGATTGGCGGGACGGTCTTCTGGAGATGGCGGTTGAAGACAGCGGCGTGGGCATCAAGGCCGAGGACGTCGAGTTTGTCTTCGACCGGTTTTGGCAGGCGGACAGTTCGGAGACCCGGAAGTTTCAGGGGGCCGGCATCGGCCTTTCCTTGGTCAAGAGCCTGGTCGAAGTTCAGAGCGGAAGCATTACCGTGGAAAGCCGGCCCGGCCAGGGCGCCATTTTCCGGGTCCGGCTTCCGGCGCCCGCGGCGCCTTCCACCGTCGAGTCCGAGTTGGACGATAGGGATCCCATCGCCGAACTGCACCGCCGGGCCTTGTTTCACGCTCGGCGGTCCGAGCCCAACGCCCATTTTGATCTCAGCCCGGCCCTCGAGGTGGACCGTCGCCCGCTCGTCCTCGTCGCCGATGACGAACCTGACATGCGGCGGTTTCTTCGCCAGCATCTCGGATCCTACCGGGTCTTGGAGGCGTCGGATGGCGAAGAGGCTTGGCAATTGGCTCGTCAATTCCGTCCCCGGGTCGTGGTGCTGGACCTGATGATGCCGGAGCGCACTGGATTGGAGGTCTGCCAGTTGATTCGGCAGGATCCGGCTGCCCGCAACCTCCCGGTCCTCATCTTGACCGCCCGGGCCGACGAAGAGAGCAAGCTGCAAGCGTTGCAGGCGGGCGCGAGCGATTTTCTGAGCAAGCCATTTTCCTCGGCTGAATTGGGGACCCGGGTGCGGAACTTGCTCTTGAATTCGCAGTACCAAGACGAACTCAACCGCCGGACGATGGAGTTGGAACAGGCGCTGGAAGAGTTGCGCGAGTCTCAGGACCGCTTGGTTCAGGCCGAGAAAATGGCGTCGTTGGGGCGGATGAGTGCGGGACTGATCCACGAGGTCAACAACCCGATGAACTATGCCAAGACGGCTTTGTACTTGCTTCGGGAGTTTGAGAAGAATTTGGGAGAGGAGGAACGGGAGATATTCACCGAGACGCTGGCCGACCTTGAAGAAGGCGTGAATCGTGTAATAAGCATTGTAAGCGACTTGAAGACATTTACATATGATAAGCGTGGAAACTATGAACTGGTCGATTTGGGTGTTGCGGTGGAGACGGCCCTGCGATTGACGCGTCACGACTGCGCTGGCCGGGGGATCCGGACGGAGAACGCGCTGCGGCCTCGCGCCGGGTTCGAGACCTGGGGCAGCCTGAATCAGCTTGTTCAGGTCATGGTGAACTTGATCGAGAACGCCATGCAGGCCCTACAAGCCAAGCACGATTTCGGGGGGGAGGATCCCTGCATTCGCATTTCCGCTGGTCAGCTCGAGGATCGCGTTTTTTTGCGCTTTCGGGACAACGGGACGGGTATTGCCGCGGAGAATTTGAAGCGGGTTTTCGATCCGTTCTTCACGACGAAGAGAGTGGGAGAGGGGATGGGCATGGGATTGACTGTTTCCTACAACATCGTCGGTCAACACGGAGGGAAAATGCTCGTCGAAAGCCAGGAGGGTGTTTATACCGAGTTCCAGTTGATCCTGGCGCGCCACGCCTATGCTGCTGATGCAACCATTTCAGAACATGAATCCGACGTCGCCCGATCACCCCTTCGCCGTCCTGCTGGTGGATGACGAAGAGAAGTCGCTCAAATATTTCCGCAGGCTCTTCGAGCGGCTCTACCCGGTCTATACGGCGGCGAACGCGGAGGAAGGATTCGAACTCATTCGCGCGCATCGGGAGGAGATCGCCGTCATTTTGAGCGATCAACGCATGCCTGGGCAGCAGGGGGTGCAGTTCTTAGAGCGGGTGCGCCGGGAGTATCCTGAGCCCATCCGGGTGTTGTCGACGGCCTACGCCGATATCGATGCGGCGGTGGACTCGGTGAATCTGGGTGAGATCTACCGTTACGTCACTAAACCCTGGGATTTGCCGGAGTTGGAGATCTTGCTGCAGCAAGCCATGGAGCTGTTCGTCATTCGCCGGGAGCGCAATGCCTTGCTGAAGGAGAAGCTCGCTTCGATGCACAATTTGCTGGCGGCGGACCGGATCATGTCTCTGGCTCTGGTGGGTTTTGCTAGGAAGAACGCATTGCGGCGGGTGGGAGCGGCGATGGAGAGTCTCTTGCAGTTGGTGGTGGTCGACAAGGCGCCGGAAGAGTTCTCACTGGATGAGATGCGGGACCCGGGCTACTGGCGACACTTTCACGATTATCACTGCGGGATTCTGCAGCGCGTGTTGGGCTGTTTGGAACAGGAATTTGCACGGATTCCTGATATCCGCGGGAGCGGGACTCAGACGAGGCTGGGAGATCTCGCTGGGGGTTTGGGCGGGGAGTGGTCTGGAGGAGCGGGGGCGGGAGGCGAGGCGGCCTGGCCGGTGGATCCGGAATTGGCCGGCGTCTTGCTCCGCTCGTTGTTGGCGGCGCTGCAGCCCTTTGACGGAGGAGGCGAGAAGCTCCGGCTGAACATTACCGGCGGCGCTGACGAGCCGCGATTGTCTGTGGAAGTGAGCCATCCGGCGTTTCAAGAGCATTTGGTGGCACTGGTGAGTCCCACGGTGCGTTTGGGACCGTCGACAGATCTGGCGGCAGGTCTCTTGGCGGCGTATTTCGCGCTGTATCACCATGGGGGATCGGTGGAAGCAGCAGAGAATCGGCCGGAAATCTGCCGGTTGGAGATTGGCTTTCTTCCGGAAGCGGCGATGGGCGACGCGGATCCGTCGAAGGAATTGATCCGCGACCTGATCTCCAACGAGCTGTTTTGGTCCCGCATTTTCCGGAGCTGGTAACGAGTGTGGCGTTTGCGAAATAGGTGAACAAAACTCGCGAGCAATCTTTTTTCAGTTCAAGGCGTGAGAAGGGAGTTGAGCCAGCTCAGCGACCGGCGAGCAACGCAGAAATGAGAAAAGAGGGCCGCAATTCTAAAAAAACTCGAGTTCGGATTCCTCGACGGGCTCCGGCGCGTCCTGGCCGGATCTGCTATTCGCCGAAGACCTTTTCCACGGTCTCGGCATACCGCGGGGCGAGGCGCATAGCTTCCAGGGTTTGACGAGCCAGGAGACGCTCGCTGGGATCGAGCGCGTCGGCCCAGGCCTGCAAGCGATCTTCACCGGCAAAGGCCGCCGAGCGAGAGATGCCTTGGATAGCTTGATCGCGCAGGTCGCCTTCCGCCTGTCGCGTGACCCATTGGATGGCTGCGTCGGGATGGGCGGAGTACCATTGTTCCATGACAAGAGTTTGGGCCCGTTGCGCTTGTTCGCCCTCGAGACTTTGAGCCCAATCGAGGGCGCCTTGGGGGTCCGCACGGACCTCGTGCGTGGCGAGCTGGCGAAGCATGTGGTCTCCCGCCAGATCGCCGTAATCGCTGGCGACGAAAGCTTTGGCGCTGTCAGGGTTTTCGCGAATCCATCCCCACTGGGCGGAATCCAGGGCCCGGATGCGAGCGGCATCGTCGTCCAAGCCGGCCAGCCAAGCCCCCAGGGCGTTGACGTCGAGGGCAGGCTGCTTTACCCAGGCGTCGGTCAACGCGATGATGGCCTGATTCTTTGCTCCGCCAGGAGGCAGGCTGGCGACCAGATCCGCGCCGGTACCCAAGTCGTCCGATGCCACGGCGCTGACGAGGGATCCGACGGCGCGCACGCGGGCGGGGGCCGGGAGGTGTTCCTGGCTCCAGGCAAGGGCAGCGGCGGGATCGCTTTTCGCCCATTCCGCGACCAGAGGAGCACTCAATCCAGACAAGACTGCTGGGTCATTCTGGCTGGAAGCGTAATCGATGGCTCGGGCGAGGTCTTGTTTTGCCCAATGTTTCATCACGGCGCCGGACAGTTCTTCGCGGCTGCTCCCAGCCAGGGTATTGGCGTAGTCGAGAGCTTCTTGAGGATCGGCGGCGGCCCAGACCTCGGCCACGCCATCCATGGCCCACCTGCGAGCAAGCGAATTGGTCATTTGGCCGATCAGGTCTGCGGCGGCGGCGGGGTCTGCGGCCGCCCATTCGCCGACTTTGTTCATCGAGGGCGTAGAGTTTCGGATTCCCCATTCGGTGAGCAAGCGCAACCCGAGGCCCGGATCCTGCTCCATGATAATGCCCGCGCCAGTGAGGCGGAAGTCTTCGTAACCGGCGAAGAGGCTATCGTCGGAAAGAGCCTTGGCGAGAAGCTGCGGGTCGGATTCGCCCCAAGATTGAATCAATTCGTGCATGAGCCTCCCGCCTTCCGGGATGGTTTGCTTGGAACTGCGGATATCTGCTAGCAAAGTAGTCAACATATGAGCGGGATCGAGTTCGGTCCAGCGCGCGGCCAACATTCTGATCAGTTCGGAATCGCCAGCCGCAAGGCGGACAAGACGCGGCATCTCATCCGCCCGCGCCGATTCCGCCTGGGTAGCGAGCCAGAGCCACTTGTGAGTGCGGCTGGCCCGGGATGCGGCCTCGGCGAGAGCCTGTTCCTCACGATTACGTTCCTCTAAGAAGCTGGATTTCCGTTGACCGGGCTGGGAAGGCGGAGGGGCAGCCGGAGAAAGCGGCATCGTTTCTGGGGCATGGCGCGGATCGAGCAGGCTGCCGATTCCGAAGCCGAACAACAGGCCGAGCGAAGCGCCGAGCGCTGCGCTGAGGCTGCGTTTTTGCCATTTCCGCATGATCATTGGCCTCTTCTATGGACGTGTCAGCGCCGCGCGATCCGAATCCGGCAGGGCCGGATCGTGGAGCCAGGCGTTGGCGCTCTGCGGATCGCGGGACTCCATGAGATGAAAGGCCCTTTCCAGGGCGGGGGCGCGCAGTTCGGGATCTTGAATGGTCTTGGCCCAATGCCAGGCGGAATCCGGTTCGGCTTGGACGATGCTGTCGGCCAGGGCTCGCGCGGCGTGATCGCGCCATGATCCGGCGGGCAGTTCGGCGATCCATTCCGAGCATTCATAGCTGTCCATTCCCGCCCAGGATGACACCGCCCCAGACAAAGCGTGCATGGACTGTTCGGGGTCGGTCAAGGAACCGGCCCAGGCGATGGCTCGATTGGGATCCACACTGGCCATCTGCCGGGCCACGGCGGCGCTGGCCTCCGGCCGTTTTTCCACGGGCAACTGATCCAGACGTTCGATCCACGGTTCCAGCGAGCCGGCATCCTGGGATCCCAGGTAACTGAAGGACTGGAGCAACAACATTTCCCGAAGGCCCTCCGGCGCCCGATCCAGGACGGCTTCCACTGCGGGGAGATTGGAGCCGCCATTGAACGTGCTGACGATGACTTGAGAGACATCTTCACTGTCCAGCGAGCCCGAAGATTCTTCCAGCCAGCGGAGCGCCGTTTCCGGCTCCTTCCACGCGGCGGATCGCAGCAGGCGAAGGCGGGTTTCGCGAACGAAGGGCGAGTCATCCTGACGGTCGAGCCAGGCCCAGATAGCGTCCTTTAGGGCGAACCCTTCGTTGAGCAACTGGCTGCCCAGAGCGGGAAGGAGGTCGGCGCTGGCGGGATGGTCGCGGATGGTATCCAGGGTGGCCGCGGGATCGGCGCGCAGACGCGCTCCCAGCTCCTCGCTGAGGCCTCCCAAGGCTTCGTGACCGAGCTTGCCGGCATTGTCTGCGATCCAGGCGAGCGTGGTTTCGTAATCCGCCTTGGCCGCCGCGCGAAGCACTTGGCCGCCAGTGTCGTTGGCGAACTCACGCGAACTGCCGCCGGGGGGAGCGATGGCGAGGTGATCGAGAGCCGCGGCGGGATTGGATTCGGCCCAACCGGCCAGCAGACTGCGGAGGATCCAATCTTTGCCCTCGAGGATCTCGTCCAGGCCACGCGCCCAGTCCAAAGCGGCTTCTCCGTCGAGCTTGGCCCAGCCCATAGCCACGCCTGCCAGAGCTTCCGTCCGCTGTGGTCCATCTAGGGTCTCGGCTTCAGCGAGTGCGCCGGCGGGATCTGCGGCGCCCAGCTTGGCGAATGCATCGCGGACGTAGTGGGTCCAGGCGGTCTTTTTGTCGACGTGCTGGGCCAGAGCGGGAGCCGCATCCGGCTTGGCTTCGACGATCTCGCTCAAGAGGACGGCGATCGAGTCCTTCAGGTCCGCGGCGCCGGCTTCCATGGCGGCGATGGCGCTGGCGGGATCGATGCGCAGCCATTCCCGCAAGCAGGTTGTGATCTGGCCGCGGTCGTGGGTTAGGAAATACGATAGGGCTTCGTGAGGAGAGCGGGTCATCCACTCCGTAATGAGGGCGCCGCGAAAGGCCCGCCACCGGAACTCGTCCCGCACGTCCTTGATGGCTTCGTAGACCTGGGCCAGCGAACCATCGGCCGGTCCGTAGCGGGCCATCAAGGCTTCCCATTCGGCGATGAGTCCGCTGGCTTGGGCGCTGGGCAAATGGAGTTCCGGGAGTTCAACGGTGGGAGCAGACATCACGGCGCCGGGCTCTCCTTGGGCGCGAAAATAGGGCAGAGAGATGGGAACGAGCGCGGCCAGGACAAGCGCCGCGGCGAAGATTGCTTTGGTGGAAGCCATGGTGGTGAGGAAGGAAACGGTGGACGCAGACGCCGTTGTGGAGAGACTTTGAGCGACGGCGGTTTCGATGGAGGCAACGGTGAGCGTAGCGGGAAGCGCCTGAACGCTGTGGAGGTTCATGGCCGAGGTCAGAGTAGACCTTGAGCTGTTTCCCAGGCGAGGTCCATGTGTTCAGATACCATACTATTCCCTCTGGGCCGGAAAAGCGGACGGAGTGCTCAGTGGCCGGCGCCGGTGGTTGGTGTGTGGACGGGAGAAATCAGTTGGATCGGAGAGTTGACAGGGGCGGGCGGGTTTTTACATTCGCGCCGTGTTGCGAAGGCGGTTGGGATTCCTGTTTGCGGCCGCCTGTTGGGCGGCCTGTTCCAGTGTGGCGGTGGCTCAGGAGAAGAAACCGGAGCAAGGCGAGGAGAGCGGAGCGGAGGCGAAACCGAAACTGGGGGAGGAAAAGGTCCCCGTGGTCCAAACCCACGAGATCGAGATCGGCGGCGCCGCGATCTCCTACACGTCGACGACGGGGACCATCCCGCTCAAGGACGACGAGGGGAACCCGACGGCATCCGTGTTTTATGTCGCCTACACACGGGAGGGAGTGGGCACGGAGGGCGAACCGGAGAAACGGCCCTTGATGTTCGCCTTCAACGGCGGTCCGGGATCGTCGTCGGTTTGGCTGCACATGGGGGCCTTGGGTCCCCGCCGGGTGCCGTTTCCAGGGGACGGCACGGAGCTTCCAAAGCCGCCCTTTGCTTTGACCGACAACGCCTTTTCGGTCCTCGACGTGGCTGACCTGGTGTTCATCGACCCGGTCAGCACGGGATTCAGCCGGGCGAGCAAGCCCGGCGAGGCGGAGAAGTTCCATGGGCTGGAGGAGGACATCGAGTCGGTGGGCAGTTTTGTCCGGCTTTATGTGACTCGGAATCGCCGCTGGGCCTCTCCCAAGTTTCTGATCGGAGAGAGCTACGGCGCGGTCCGCGCTGCCGGGCTGGTCCGCCATTTGCAGGATCGCTACGGGATGTATTGCAACGGCGTGGTGCTGCTGTCGGGATTGCTGGATTTCTCGACCCTGAGGGCGGCGCCGAACAACGACCTTCCCTATGTGTTGTTTTTGCCGACGATGACGGCGACGTCGTTTCATCACCGGCGCTTGGATGATGAATTGATGGCGGATTTCTCTGCAACGCTGCGCCGTTCGGAGGAGTTCGCCCGGGGCCCTTATGCGAACGCGCTCTTTCAAGGGAATGCCCTCGAAGGCGAGGAACGTTCGCGAATCGCCGGTCTCGTGGCGCGCTACACGGGATTGGACGCCGGGTTGGTGGAACGAAGCAACCTGCGGATTTCGACTTCACGATACCGGCGAGAAGTTTTGGGGCCGGAGACGGGCCGTTCCGTGGGCCGGTTCGACGGGCGCGTGCTGGGCTGGGAGAGCGACCGCGCCGCGGTGCAGCCCGAGTATGATCCTTCCTACAGCGTGGTGTTGGGCCCCTACGCCTCGACCGTGAATGACTATTTGCGCCGGGGATTGGGCTTTGAGAGCGATCTCCCGTATGAAATTCTGACAGGATTGCGTTGGAACTATCCCGGCGATGCGGGTTACGTGAGCGTCTCGGGCCGGCTGCGGGACGCCATGCGCGACAACCCGCATCTCAAGGTGCTGGTGGCCTGCGGTTATTACGATTTGGCCACACCCCATTTCGCCATTCTGCACTCGCTCAACCATCTCGATTTGGATGAAGAATTGCGATCGAACATTCGGGTGGAATACTACCAAGGAGGCCACATGATGTACACGAATCCGGCGGAATTGGAGAAGCTGAAGAAAGATCTGACCGGATTCATCGGCTCGGCGTTCTGAGAGAGCGCCGGACGTTTCCATTCCACCCATTCATCACTATGCCTGTAGCTGCGCTGACCATCGGAATTCTGCTCATCGTCACGGGGATCGTTCCCTATGCCATGAGCGCGGGGGGATCCAAGACCGCTTTGATCCCTGCATATATTGGAGTGGTGTTTCTGTTGGGAGGCGGCATCTCCCTGAAGGCGGCGGGGCTGCGCAAACACCTGATGCATCTTTTGGCGGCTTTGGCCCTGCTGTTGGGGCTGGCCACGGCGGCAATGGGATTTCCCAATCTCGTCAGAATTCTGAGCGGAACCGAGGTGGAAAGACCTATGGCGGCCTGGAGCCAGTCCACCACCGCGCTGCTGTTGTTCGTCTTCCTGGGGCTGGCGATCCGTTCATTTGCAGCGGCACGCCGGGCCCGGTTGTACGCCGCCGGGCAGGGGGACTGACGGCCGGTCGCCAGCCGGTGAACCGGCGGCGTGTGGTGGGAAGTCCGGTTGATGATGGAGGGCGAGATGAGTCAAACGGCGGATGTGTTGGTGCGGACGGTGGATTTGCGGGTGGATTACGGCGAAACCGTGGCTGTAAACGGGCTCAACCTGGAGATTGAAGGCGGAGAAGTGTTTGGGTTGGTCGGTCCTAACGGAGCGGGCAAGACGAGCAGTTTTCGAGTCTTGGCGACCCTGATGGAACCTACCTACGGGGACGTCTGGCTGTGCGGGCATGATGCGTCGGAACATCCGGACCGGGCCCGGGCCTGTTTGGGGTATATGCCCGACCTGGCGCCAGTCGCCTCCGACCTGCGGGTCTGGGAGTTCCTGGATCTTTTTGCCGCGTCGCACGGTCTTGGCGCCGGGGAGCGCCGGAACCGGATCGCCGAGTGTCTGGCGTTGGTCCAGCTCGAGGGCAAACGATCGGCGGCCTGCAAGCATCTTTCGCGGGGAATGAAGCAGCGATTGGTGTTGGCTAAGACTCTGTTGCACCGGCCGCGGGTGCTGTTGCTGGACGAACCGGCCAGCGGGATGGATCCCGTTTCCCGTGCGGCGCTCAAAGATGTGCTCCGGGCTCTGGCGCGGGAGGGAGCGGCGGTGGTGGTGAGTTCGCACATCCTGACGGAGCTGGCGGACATGTGCACCTCGGTGGGGATCATGGCGCAGGGACGCTTGGTGGATTCGGGGCGGGTGTCCGGAGTCGTGGAACGTCTCGGGAGGACGGAGAGACTCATCGTGATCCGGATTCTGGGCAGGGCGGCGGACCTCGGCTGGGCCGCGGACCTGCTTCGGGAAGCGAAGGGCGTATCCGAGTTGTGCGTGGAGGGGGACGCGATTCGCCTGCTCTTTGCGGGAAGCACAGAAGCACAAGCGGAGCTGTTGGGGGGTCTGGTGAAAGCGGGTTGCCGGGTGCGATCTTTCGAGGAGAGGGCGTCGACGATCGAGGAAGTGATGTTGCGGGTGGCGGCAGGCCAGCCGCCGGGAAGGGACTGATCATGCAGGGAATGCGTTATTGGCTGCCTTGGAGCAATCCGGTGTTTCTCCGGTATGCGCGCTCCCGGCTCCGGCTGGGCATCCTCATTCCCATGGCCCTGGTGACGATCGTGGGCACGGCTTTCTTCTTCCTGCTGGCCTACATTTTGGCCCGGCGCGTCGGTTGGAGTGTGCCCGACGCGGCGCGTTTAACCCTCATTCCAGTTTTTCTCATTCAGGGGGTATTGCTCATGCTGGGCGGAGCGGCGGGCGTGGCGGTGGGAATCACTCGTGAGGCCGACGAAGGGATCATGGACTATCAACGCCTCACTCCGATGCCGGCGGGGAGCAAGATTCTCGGATACTTGCTCGGGTTGCCGGTGCGCGCCTGGGTTCTCTTTGGGTTGACGGTTCCCTTTACCGTGTTTGGGGCGGTGGCTGGACAGGTTCCGCTCGACTCATTGAGCAAGGTTTACGGCGTTTTCTTCAGCTCGGTCCTTCTCTATCACCTTACCGGTCTGGTCGCGGGCAGCGTGGTCCGGCGGAGCTGGATCGCGGCGTTGGTCTCGGTGATCATGGTGTTGTTGCTCTATTTCCTGCTGCCCTTTCTGGCCCGCATTGGATACGTCTTTTTCGACTACCTGACCGTGCGTCCGGTGGTGCTGGAACAATGGCCGGACCTGCTGCCCGATCCGATCCGGGGGCCGGCGGTGGACTTTCTTCGGACGCTCATTCCCAGCGTGCCGTTTTTTGGAAAGGATGTGTCGCGATGGGCCTTCTCGCTCGTGGTGCAGGGGTCGTTGATCTTTGTGTTTCTCGTGGTGGTGCTCCGGAAATGGAAGAATCCGGTCAGTCATCCCCTGGGAAAACACTTTGCCGTGCTGGTGCTGGCCTGGTTTGTGGCGCTTTTGCTTGGAAACGCGTTGCCGTTGGTCGAGGACGGCCGGATTTTTCCGTCCATTTCCCTTCAATTGGAACAGCGATTACCGGGATTCGGAGGCAGGCGGGCCCTGCCCGGGGAAGCATTGGGTCTGGCTGGATTCTTCGGTCTCGTTTCGCTGGGGCTGGTGTTGGGCATGGTTTTCGCCATTACTCCTTCGCAGGACGAGAATCTGCGAGGCTTGCGCCGGATGCGGAAGCTTGGATTGGGGAGGGCCCCGATGGGTTCCGATGGAGCGGGGGCGCAGGGTCATGCGCTGCTCATGGCTCTCTTGGGCATGGCGGCATGGCTGATTTTTGTCTGGGAGCTTTTTCACTCCGGAAGGGCGCCGGCGGTATCGTTTTCTTTATCGGGTTATGCCTTTCTGGCGCTGGTGTTCCTCATGTTGACGGCCAGCGCGCACGCGGTGCTGGAGATTTGGGGGCGGACCTGGTTCTTGTTAGCGGGATTATTCGCCTGGATTGTGCCGTGTCTCGGGGCGATCCTGTTGGGCACGGCCTCGTCTTCCCTGGTGACCGGCGGCATCTATCTCACGTCGCTCTCAGGACTGGCCCTGCCGTTCTACGCCGTCATCGCTCCCGCCGGGAAGGGGATTGTGCCGGCAAGTCAATTGCCCCATCTCCGAGCGGCTTGCGCGGTCAGTTTTGTGCTGTATGCCGCGGTCACCGCGACGCTCCTCTGGCGCTTGCGGCGCGAACATGGTCTGCGGCGGCTCCGGACGGCGGTTGCGGATCTCGAAGGTGGAGACCCACTGGCGGGAACCGCTTCAGTCCTGGGGCGCCTCGAGAAAAAATTCGAATCTCTGTGAGGGTTCCGCGGTGGTGCGGAAGGGGCGCAGGATAGGCTCGGCCTCCGGTGAACTGCGGATCGCGATTTGGCAGTCTGTATTAGGCAACAGTTGCGGCGAGGCCAGGATGAGCAAGCGGAGCATAATGGAGAGCTTACGGAAACCGGCTTAGATGGTTGGAGCCCAGCCTTCGCGGTAACTGCGTTTCCACAATGCTTGGGCGGCGTCGTTCTCAATGACGCGGCGTTGACCGCCATCGAAACGGACCACGGAAGCGGTGCGGTACGCCATATTGCCGAGGTGACAGAGCATGGCGCTGATTTGGGCGTCGCCGATTTCGGCGTGGAGAGGTTCGTCCTTGCGAATGCTATTGACGAAATTGGTGAAGTGCGGCAGATCATCGAGGCCGGTCACGGCATTCTGCCGTTCTTTGCCGTCGGGATCGTGAATGCGGTAGCCGCCGGCTTCGATGGAGAGGATCCCGTTTTCGCCGTAGAAGCTGACGAAAGGGTGATGCTCGTGACGGCGGGGAAGACAACTGCTGCTGTCCCAAGCCGCGCCGCAGGATCCGAAATCGAAGACCGCATAACTGGTGTCCGGGGTTTCCTGATCATCGTCGAAGTGATAGCGCCCGCCGGCGCAGGAAACAACGGCGGGATAATCGACGCCCAGACCCCAGCGGGCCACGTCGAGGGCATGGACGCCGTTGTTGGCGAGTTCGCCTCCGCCCCAGGTCCACATCCAGTGCCAGTTGTAGTGGACCAGGTTGTCGCGGTAGGGGGTCTCGGGGACGGGTCCCTGCCAGAGATCGTAATCGAGCCAGTTGGGCGCCGGAGCGGGCTGGCCTTTGCCGATGGACCCGCGGGCCGCGTCATACCAGCAGCGGGCGAAGCGGACCGAGCCGATGGCTCCGGAGCGGACCTGTTCGATGCCTTCGCGGATGGCCGGAGCGCTGCGGCGCTGATTGCCCATCTGAACCCGGCGGTTGTGGTGGCGGGCGGTTTCGACCATGGCCAGGGCTTCGAAGGCGTTGTGGCTCCCGGGTTTCTCTACGTAGACATGTTTGCCTGCTTGGCAGGCCAGAATGGTCGCCGGTGCGTGCCAGAAATTGGGCGCGGCGATGGAAAGAATATCGACGTCTTTGTCTTCGAGGATGCGGCGGAAATCCGTGACGGTTTGCACGGGGGTTTCCTGGCCCTTAGCCGCCTGGCTGGCTGCCGATTCGAGCCGCCGGGAGTCGACATCGCAAAGGTAGGCGATTTCCACGCCGGGAACCGATTGGAAGCCGTTGACATGGGCCATGCCGCGTCCCAGACCCATGACTCCAACCCTGAGGCGTTGAGAGGGCGCGTCCTGGGCGCGGAGGCTCGAAGTGGCGGCGGCGGTGAGCGTTCCCGCGCCCGCGGTGAGAATAAAGCGGCGGCGCTGCATGGGGAATAGTCAACGGCGGATCGGGAAAAACGGGAAGGGAAAAATGAGAGAACCGAGAGTAAGTGCGCTCGCAGCAGCCGGCTGGCTATCCGGGGCTGGAATTCTGATTGAGACGGGGCCAACAGTGCGAGCATGGAGCTGATCCCCATGCGCGACCGGGGCCTTCATCACAGGGGCCCTCAGGTGTATGGCCGGTCGTGGAGGGGGATTCCGCTGGAAGTGTGGAAGCCGGAATCGGGGAGCGTCGATGTCCTTTGGGTCGCCGGGATCCATGGGGAGGAACCGGAGACCACTGTGGTCTTGTCCCGAGCGATGCGCAGCCTCCAACGGGCGCCGGAAAGGGCGGCGGTGATCTTGGCCGCGAATCCGGATGGATTGTTTTGGGGTACCCGGGGAAACGGGCGGGGAGTGGATCTGAACCGGAATTTCCCAGCGGAAAACTGGCGTCCGGATCCAGTGACTTACTGTTGGCTTACGGGAGAAACGAGCGAGATTGCCTTGAGTTCTGGGGATGCGCCGGCGTCCGAGCCGGAAACCCGGGCCTTGTTGGAGTTGTCGGCGGAGCTGCGGCCGCAGGTGGTGATCGTTTTGCATGCTCCCCTGGCGTGTATTGACGATCCGGGCCTCTCGACTATGGGCCGGTGGCTGGCGGAACGGACCGGAATGCCATTGGTACGGGAGATTGGATATCCTACTCCGGGGTCCTGGGGCAGTTGGGCAATGGAGAACGGCCTTTCCCTCATCACGTATGAGTTGCCGGCGGCTTCGATCGAGGAACTGGTTCGAGATCACGTCCCGGTGATCGCTCGCGCGCTGGGGGAAGGACTGCCGGATTGCGCAGACGAATTGGAATTCTAAACCGCACTTTCCCGTTTTTCGCGCGCTCCTGTCGCAGAAAAACGGCCGGAGGGGATCGCCAATCCCCATCCCCAGCGCTTCTCTAAGCGGCGCTTCGCGACAAAAGGGCGTCAGAAGTGCTGGCTCGCGCATTGGCGGCTTGCGATTTTCACCACGAACGGCTAGGGATACAGAGAGAACTCCCCCATTCAACCCCCTCCGCCATGAAAGTCCGTATTCTTCCGGTCCTCCCGGTCGCGTTGTGTTTTGCTGCGACCTTCGCTGTTCCGTCCGCGCAAGCCGAAATCATCGCCGACTCGGTGGCGGGCTTCTCCGGCGTGCAAGGTCAGGACGGCTGGAGCCATGGTTATCGGAACGCCGCTGATCCGGCGCAGGTTGATTACGATCCGGCGGGCGATTTCACCGAGTTTCCTGAGGACTGGTGGGACGGGGGACAGTGGAATTTCCCGGGCGGAGACGTGCCTTGGACCGAGTTGGGACCGGAGACCACGCATCCTAACGGAGACAACAACGTGGAGGTGCACTGGACGATCCGGCGTTGGGAACCGCAAATCGCGACGATTACGCCGGTGGGAGTCACTTGGCATATCCACAAGGGCAACCCCGGTTGCGGGAATGGAGTGACGGGTTCTCTCCATGTCAATGGGATACAGTTGGACACGGAGACCATCGCATTCGACGACGCCACGGGGGTGGACCGGACCTATTACATCAACTTGCAGCCGGGAGACGTGCTCGATCTGGCCCTTCAGCCATTGGGCACGGACGGGTCCAACAACGATGGATGCGACGGTTCGGTGAGCCGGTTCATTGCCGACGACGACCTTCCGGACAATCCTGTGCAGCCGGACGGCACACCGTTTTTTGCGTCCACTGCAGAGGACAGCGATGGGGATGGAATGTCTGATGATTGGGAGATGAGCTTTTTTCCCGGGGATCTGACGCAACTGACGGCAGACGGAGACTTCGATTCGGACGGCCTGAGCGATCCGGACGAGTTCACCAGAGGTCTGGATCCGACGGACCCCGATTTTGACAAGGATGGCCTGCTTGATGGCGTGGAGACCAATACGGGCGTCTTTGTGAGCGCGGAGAACACGGGGACGGACCCGAAGCGGGCGGATACGGATGGGGATGGGCTTTCGGACGGGGACGAAGTGACCGTTTATATGACCAACCCGCTGGATGCCGACACGGACGGCGATGGCTATGGAGACGGTTCGGAAGTCGCCCGGGGCTTTGACCCGGCGGATCCTGCCGACAATCCGCCGGTCAGCGAGATCGCCAATTCCTTCGACGACTGGTCGGCGGGCGGTGTGCAGGGCGAGAACAGTTGGTTTTATGGCTACCGGAACAAGACGTTGGATGGCGGCGGCGATACCTACAATGCGGACGCCGGTTTTATTCCCTTCCCGACGACGGATCCGAGTTGGTGGACGGGAGCGCAGTGGGATAACCCGGGCGGGGTGAACCCGCCCTGGACCGAAGTGGGCCAGGAGACGACCCATCCCAACGGGAACAACAACGGGAATGTCCACTGGACGATCCGGCGCTGGATTCCCGATGTCGAAGACTGCACTCCCCTGGCCTTAACCTGGCATATGCGCAAAACCAATCCCGCTGGAAACGGGGTGAGCGGCGGCGTTTATTTGAACGGCGCGCCGCTCGATTTCGCCACCATTGCGGGGGCCGACACGACGGGAGTGGAACGGACGGTTTTTGTCAATATTAATCCCGGGGACATCATCGATATTGTCCTGACCCCTATGGGGACGGATGGGACCGACAACGACGGGGCGGATGGGTCGGCCAACCGGCTCGCGATGAATACCCGGATTCCGGCAGTCCCTCTGCAACCCGACGGATCATTGTTTATTTCCTGTCTGGATCCCGACTCGGACGGCGACGGTCTGCCTGACAGTTGGGAGCACATTTACTTTCCCGGTGATTTGACCCAGCTCAGCGGCGCCGGCGATTACGACAGCGACGGATTGAGCGATCGCGGGGAATTTGACATGGGGTCGGACCCGACGGTCCAGGACAGCGATGGCGACGGCCTTTTGGATGGTGTCGAGACCAATACGGGTCTGTTCGTGGACGCTTCGAATACCGGATCAAATCCAGTCCTGGTGGATACCGATGGGGATGGTTTGGGCGACGGAGAAGAAGTGAACGGCGATCCACCGACGAATCCGGTCAAGGCCGATACAGATGACGATGGCTACCCTGATGGCGTGGAATTGGCCGAAGGCACCGACCCGACAGATCCGGCGAGCAACCCTGGAGTCTTCCAAATCGCCGACTCCCGCCGGGATTGGTCGATCAACGGTGTCCAAGGCGAAAACAACTTCCGCTATGGGTATTACAACGTGCCCTTGGAAGTCGCGAGTGATCCAGCACAGACGGACTACGATCCGGTCTCCGATTTCACCGAGTATCCCCAGGACTGGTGGACGGGGAACACCTGGGATTTCCCGGGAGGCGATGTTCCGTGGACGACCCATAGTTCCACCTCGACGCATCCGAACGGGGATAACAACGGCGAAGTGCACTGGTCCATCCGCCGCTGGGTGGCCGAGGTCGAAGAGATCACGCCGGTTGCCATCACTTGGCATACGGCGAAAGAGAACCTCGGATGCGGCAACGGCGTTACCGGCGGGATCCACGTCAGCGGCATGCGATTGGATGCAGTCTCGATTGCCTCCAATGACGGCACGGGCGTGACCCGCACGTATTATTACAACGTCGAACCGGGCGACGCGGTCGATCTCATCAACAGTCCCTTGGGACCGGATATGAGCAATGCCGATGGCTGCGACGGTTCCGTCAACTGGCTGCTGATCGATACACGGATTCCGGAGAACGCCATGCAGCCGGACGGGACGCCCTTCGAGCCGTTTATTCCGAGCGATCCGCACCTGACCGTGAGCAGCCAGACTCCCTTCGGAGAACTGGACGTCAGTCCTGGACCCGTGACGAGGGCTATCGCCGTGCGGAACTCCGGGTCCACGCTGGATTTGGAGATCAGCGGCGCGACGGTGACCGGCGCCGACGCCGGGCATTATCAGGTGTTGAGCGCCTTTCCGATCACCTTGGCTCCGCGTGAGGAAGGGGTTGTCGAGGTGCGACTCGATCCCATGGACCGGGATGGCGGCTTCATCGCCGCGCTCGACATCGCCAGCAATGATCCGGACGAACCGGTGAAGGCGGTGGATCTGTCGGCGAAGATTCCCAATGCGAACCGGCTTTTGGCGCACTTCCGGTTGGATGAAGCGAGCGGAACCCAGATGCTGGACGCATCGGGAGGAGGGCTGCACGGGACGTACGTGGAGAATGGAGGGACGGTCGCGCTGGGGCAGCCCGCCCTGGCGACGGGCTCTGCGGTGGAGTTCGATGACGCGGGCGGCACGGCCTCGGCATACGGGGAGGTTACCGGACTGCCGGCTTTGGCCAGCTTCTCCGTCTCGATGTGGTTGAGCCAGGATTCCGGAGATGACGCCAACTCCGTGCTGTTCTCGAAAGGAACCGACGCGCAAACGCCAGCCAATCCTTTCGCTTTGATCCTGGCCGGCGGAACCCTGGCTTGGGGTGTGGGAGGCAATGTCGAACAACCCGACGTGCAAGTGGCGAGCATCATCGACGCGGACACCGCCTACCACTTGGTCGTGACCTACGAAGCGGGGGTTTCCACGGCTATCTTCCTCGACGGAACGGAAGTGGGCCGCAACGACAGTCCGACCGTCTTCGATGATTCCCGGCGCCAGGCGATGCAGTTTGGAGCCATGGCCGGCACGCTGGGTTTTGCCGGCGTCCTCGACGACATCCAGATCTACGCCAAGGCGCTCACCGCAGAAGAAGCTTCGTTTTTGTTTGCCAACCCCGGCCAGGTTCTGGGCGGAGGCGACGTGGAACCAAGCGACGACAGCGACGGGGATGGTCAGAGCGACGCCAGCGAGGAACTTGCGGGAACCGATCCAAACGATGCGTCGGATTATCTCCGCGTCCTGGAGACCCGGCGCACGGAAGGCGGCGTCGAGCTGAATTGGTCGGCCAAGGACGGGCGTGAATATGATGTGCTCTACTCGCCGAACATGACTGCCGCGAGCTGGGAAGTCATCGCCACGCTGACGGCGAGCGGGGACAGCGCGACCTACGAAGACACCGATCCGGCCCGGACCGGGGCCGAAGAAGGATATTATCGTTCGCAGGCGAAGTAGGGGGAAGGCCTTGCTGCAGCGAAAGGGCTACGTCCGGATAGTTACTCCACTGAATGGTGGGGGCGGGGGACAGGTTGCTCGAATCTCAGGCATTGCGCAGGGTCAGGCGCTGATCGCGTCCGGGATCGCGCCCGCCAGGGTTTCCTGGTAGTTCCAAGGCAGCCACCGGCCCGGATCGGCTTCCACAGCCTGCGGATTCCCGGTCAAGGCCATCAGGTAGTCGAAGGGGCTGAAACCGTTGAGCCCGCAGGTGTGAATCAGACTCACGAGGATGTCTCCCACCTCGGCGCTTGGGCGAAAGGTGAACGTCGCCTAAGAAGCCCGCCCGAGAGCCCCGGTCGAGACAACCCGCCCGCTCGCATTACCTGCCGCCTTTCTTTCCCTTGCCTTCCGTCAAGCCTGTCACCCCACGAGCCTCCCAAATCATCCCACGCCAATCGGGGAATATCCTCTAAAGTCTTAGTTCATCCTATTCTTTTAGAGAAAACAAGTGATCCTCATCATAAGGAGACTCTCGGTCTTCAATGCCGTAGTACTTCATCGTAATAAGTCTGCCAGTAGCTGCATCCTTCCAATCTACGCGAAGTCTACCGTTTGCCAATTGCGCCTCAATAACGAAGCTCTCAGACGGGTCCAACGTTGCAAATGGTTTCAATGCAAGCTCGCGAATCATGGCTGTCTTCTCATCATTAAAGTGCTTTGTTAGTCGCGACTCGAGCCGATTGCGGATCGCCAGAAGTTCGGTTCTTGGGACGGATACAGCATAGCGAGTTTGTCCTTCCTCGACGAAAGGGCCTTTAGCATGTGTTCTCTGCAATTCCTTAAACTCGTCAACGAATTGTTGATACTCCGTTGTCAGAACTCGCTCCTCATCCGTAGAAAGCCCTAGACTTGCTGCAAACCCTGAAATGTATCCTAGCATTGCGATTGGACCAAAAGCATTCGCCCCGTTCCAATCCATTCGATAAGGAACGTAGTGAGGCAGAAACTCTAATGGAACGCGCACCTTGGAAGCAGCGGTTTCAGTCGCGATAGTGCTAGGCTTAGGATCCTGGTCTCCACTTTGACTCGCAAGCTGAGCATGATGCATCCTGGTGAGCGAAGGGGGCTTTGGATTTTCAACGATTAGATTCTTATCATGCCCGTGATGGAAAGTTGCACTCCCAGCGAACAAATAGATCGCCATAACCATGTTTATGAGTAAACTGCACCATAAGACCAAATTCCATCGAGCAGATTTCATTTTCGCGTAACAATTTGAGCACTGAGGGCGTCAAAATCGGCTAGATGCCCATATCTTTCATGGAAAAAAGGCTCGCCGCCCAAGTAACTAAACTCACCGACCTTCTCTCCACTCTCGAGCAGCCATTCCACAATTATGTGATGAGAGACAGGTAAATCCGGATCATCACTTTGATCCTCGAACGCGATTCTCCGAAGAAAGCGCGATTCCGAAAAAAAACGCTCGTTGAAGATGATGTTTGCCAGTTCTTCGGATTTCTCGGGACTACTGAAGACGCCAAAGCGGTGTCGCAGTTGATCCAATAAGGGCGTCTGATGTGCTTTAAGAGAATCTATTTCCAAATAAGAATTACCGTTCCCTTCTACCGCAACCCTGCAAGCTTTCGTCTCAAGCGCTTTTAGCGATTGGAATACCTCCTTGATAGCGGATTCAATTCCCCCTTTCTCGACCTGAGAGATCTCGTAGTAATCGCAGACCCAGCTATTGAGTGAAAGATCGTCACTCAGAATCTGAGATGTCTTGGCGAAGAGTTCCAACGGAACGTCTACATGCGTCAATTTGCTCGAACCTTCTTGGCTTCTCCCGGAGGCTAATATTGTAGGCGATCTAGCAGGAGGGTCTACAAAGTTCTCTTGGTCAAGGGCTTCAAGGCGAGTGATCGAGGATTGTCCGAGGCGCTGACTTGGCCTACGTGACAGGTGAACACATTCGATGAAGAGCGTCAAGTTTAGAATCAAACTCGACGCCAGAACTATCCACCGTATCATATTCAAGTAGAATGGCCGGCCTGATCGAAAAATGCCGGTGATCTTAAGTAACCGCAAATCATGTAGGAAAGTCAACTTCAAATCTGTAGCGTCAACCGGGCGCTCTCGGGCCGACTGATAGCGTCCGGGCCGGTACAGAGCGCCTCACGCTTGGCCTTTTTAGGTTCAAAAGTTTCTTTTTAAGGTCTAACATGTCTGTTAGACCTTAATTTCTGTTAGCTCTTAAAAGACCCTGGAACTGACGAGTTCCAGACGTCCATTTTTCCGGCGCCGAGAAAATCATCCTCGTCCAAGACAACCTCAACACACACTCCCCTGCTTCACTTTACCAAGCATTCGATACCGAGGAAGCTCATCGGCTGAAGCAACGCTTCGAATTTCAGTACACGCCTAAACACGCGAGTTGGCTCGATATCGCAGAATGCGAGCTTAGTGCATTGAGCCGGCAATGCCTAGACCGCAGAATCGGGACCATGGCACAATTGCAAAAAGAAGTTCAGGCGTGGGTCAAAGAGCGCAACAGTTCTCACGTCTTCATCGACTGGCAATTCACCACCGCCGATGCCAGAATCAAACTCAAGAAGCTTTACCCTTCATTTCATGACGGTTATAGCACTAGTCCCCTATCCGCCAACCGATTCAGGTTTCCACTGGTCCAAAGGCGTAAAGCGGGAGGGGTCCAGGAGGAACCCGGTTCCGAAGGGAGCTTCCACAGCGCTGGCCGCGCTGACCTTGCCGTGCGCGACCCGGACGGTGGCGAATCCCGCCTCGTGATGGTGATAGAGATCGGAGTGGGCTTCGAGCGTGCGATCCTGGACGTCCTGTGGGAACATGGTCAACCCTCGGAAATAGTGATGGCCGTTGCGTTCGGCGTGGGGGATGCCCAAGGTGGCCAGCAGGGCGAGATCTTGTAGGAGGGCCACGGGACCGACGTTGGAGAGATCTTCGCCGCTTAGCAGAGCCGCGGATTCAGGATGCAAGACACTGCGGCGCCGGAGCAGGGCGGCGTTGGCGATTCCCTTGACGATTCCCTTGCAGTTCTTGTGGCTGGTTCCAGCGTAGCCGAGCGCGAGGGCCTGAGGAAGGTTGGACAAGTCCGCGTCGGATTCGTCGATGATCACGGGAGGACGGTCTTTCCAGGCAGCCAAAGCCAGGCCGGCTTCAGCGCCGAGGGCGGCGTCGCGATGCAGCGGCTGTTCGACGAACAAGAGATGTCCGAGGAAGGCCCGGAGGGCGGGGTCTTCGAGATAGACGTTCCAATCGTTCAGGAAATGATCGATGGACCTGAAGTTCTCGTTTCCGTCGAGGGTGAACGCATAACCCGCCGGCGCCTTGCGCTGGAGGAGGGCGGCAATTTGCCGGAGCCGATCGGTGTCGCGGTCGACATCCCCGAAGAGCTTGATCTTGAGATGGGTGATCTCATAGGCGGAAAGGACCTCCTCGAGGGTCTGGGGCAGTCCGTCGCGGACAGCTTCCCCGGGGGCGAGATCCGCTTCGGTGAGGGCATCTCCCAGCCCGACCGTGTGCCGGGCGATGATCGAGCGAAGGGGAGTTTCGGGGAGAATTTCGCGAATTTGCAGTCCTTCGAGGCCGGGCCGGACTGCGGCGAGGTCGATACCGAATGTGTTTTCGCGGAGCAGCGCGGCGAAGGGCCGGTTGAGGCTGCGACAAAGAGCGTCGACAACCGCCCGTTCCACCAGACTGACCCCAAGGTTGGCCAAGAGCGGCGCGATGCTCTTTTCCCGGGCCCACGCAGCCTGAGCGTCGTAGAGATCACGCCACAACTGGAAGAAGGACTTGGGGGCGCCCTCCCCGGCTGCCAAGGCAAGTGTAGCCGCATGGGTGATCACGCCCACCATTTCCGGAAGATCGTCGAGGATCGAGGTCGCGGGATCCTTGGTGAACCACTTGGGAGCGAGCCCTTCGGATGCGATACCTTCCACAGTCCGGTCTCCGGCCGTGCAACGCAGCCGGAGAAACAGATGGGGGAGGGCGGTCATGCTGACGATGCCGAAACGAAAGGGGAACCGCGTCCGCATGTTGAGGATGAAGCAGCCGGATTCGCGGACCCGAACGGAGAGGGCGCCGGATGGAGGGTAAGTCATCATGCGGTGGTCGTATCGTACAGTGCGTCGTGTTGCAGACCGAGAAACCGGTCGCGGCCCGCGCTCAGCGCCGCCATTTTCCGGTCGGCGACGGAGCGGTTCAACATCCAGAATCCGCAATCGGGATGGACAAAGCGGACCCGGCCGGGACCCAGAACAGCGGTCGCCCGCTCGATGGACCGGGCGATTTCGTCCTCGGTTTCGATGCGATTGCTCTTGATATCGATCACGCCAATGCCGAGGGCGATCTCGGGGCGGACGTCGCGAAGAGCGCCGAGGTCGGAGGCGGGACGGCGGGCAAGTTCCATCACGAGATGGCCAGCGCGCAAGGAGTTGAAAAAGTCCAGCAAGGCCGTCCAAGAACCGGATTGGATGGTTTGTCCACCGTAGTTCCCGAAGCAAAGATGCACCGCTGTAGGGCCGGTGAAAGCATCGAGAACACGGTTGATAGATTCTGCGGCCAAGGGGCCGTGCCCGGGATGGCCGGGAAGGTGAGCTTCGTCCACTTGAAGACAGGCGCAGGGGAGATCGCGAACCTGATCGGCGAAGATGCCGGCGAGCGCCAAGCTGAGAGACTCCAAGCTGTTGTAGTGATGGTCGAGCAGCGTCCGCGCCAGCATATAAGGGCTGGTCACGGTGAACTTGAAAGGCCCGCCGGCGACCGATGAGGCCCGGCGGCAATCCTCGGGGAGATCCAGCGCCCCCTCGCCGAGGGGAGCAGCGACAAGGCCGGCGGGACGGGCCCGAAAGCGCAAAGACTGCTGTTTCCGGAAGCTCTCGACGATGGACCGGCCGACTCGGGTTTTCACCCCATCAAGACGGTTGGTGAAATAGTCGATCATCCCGTTGGTATCCGGGTGATCGGCGTCGAAACGGGAGAGTTCGCCGTCGGTGGGCAAATCGATTCCCGCTCGACGCTGCGCGTGGAAGACAACGCAAGCGGCGTCGAGGAGGGCTTCGGAACTGGGCTGTCCTTTGAGCCAAGACGGAATGGGGTAGGAACCGACGGTCGACGTGAGGATTTCGGGTTTCGCGGGAAGCGAAGGAGGCGGACCAGGGGGAAGTGACGCCATGATTGCCGATTATTGGCCCCGGCTGGGAAAGCGAAACGAAACTTTTTTCAGGAACTTCAAAGAATTTTACTTCTTCAGTGTTGACGCGTTTCAGGGAAACTGAAAAGAATACCCACGGAGACTGTGTCGGCTGCTGCCGGCACGGATTCAAAACCCTCTAAGTTCATCCCCTTTCTCCTCCTCGTATGAAATTGCGACGGTCGTTTCGCGGCTCCTCCTCTATTGGGAGCGCTCTTTTGGTGTGGTTTGCCATGGCGGCCGGGTTGGCTCCCGGCGCTTTCGGCCAAGCCGATGAGACTTTGCTGGTGGATCTCGATGCCCGCGATCTGCCGGCGGGCGCTATCGTCAGTTGGGACAACGATGGCGAGCTGGGCGGCGTCTTCACCGCGGCGGGCGATCCGCAGGTGGAAGAGGTGGCCGGGATCACCGCGGTCACGTTGGACGGCGCCGGCGACTGGCTGGTGGGCCCGATCGCACCCGCTTCGATCACGGGAGGCAACAGCCGCACCGTGGTGGCTTGGGTCTACAACCCCGGCATTGTGGACGAGGAGACCGTGGTGGCCTGGGGCCGTAGGGGCGGACCTGCCGGCACCAACACCTCCTTCAACCACGGCGCTCACGACGCCTTCGGAGCCGTGGGGCATTGGGGCGCCCCCGACATCGGATGGAACAATACGGAGGAAACGGCCACGTGGTCGAGCATTTCCTACACTTGGGACAGCGCCACGATGACCACGAGAGTTTACACCAACGGGTTGGTGGTGAACACGGAGTCGCCTGTCGCTCTCAACACGCATTCGTTAGGAGACGATGGAGTCACGGAACTTCCGTTCATCGTCGGAAGTCAGAGCGCAGCCAACGGGGCGCCCACGGCTGACGCAGTCCAGGGTTCGCTCTCCATCGCCACCATCAAGATTTTCAACCGGGCGCTCGACGAAGAGGAAATCGCTGAAGAATTCAATGCGGAAGCCGTGGGCTTCGGAAAAACGGTCGTCCCTGTGGGCGACACCGACGAGGACGGCTTGCCGGATTTGTGGGAATTGATGCATTTCGGCAACCTTGACCAGATTGGGACGGGAGACCCGGACGGAGATGGACTGACCAATGCGGCAGAGTTGGCGGCGGGGACGAACCCGAACGACTTCGATACCGACAACGACGGGGCCAGCGACGGCGCGGAGATCGCGGCGGGAAC
The DNA here is from genome assembly GCA_035513055.1 of Verrucomicrobiales bacterium. Lineage (GTDB taxonomy): Bacteria > Verrucomicrobiota > Verrucomicrobiia > Verrucomicrobiales > DEV007 > DATKCT01. The sequence goes on from DATKCT010000021.1 coordinate 27,613, forward strand.
GGATCCGCTTTCAGGAGCGAGTCAGCCTGTCGGCGCCCCGAATCTCTTGGTCGATCTCGATGCATCCGGACTTCCCCTGGGTGCGATCGTCAATTGGACAAACGCCGGTTCCTTGGGTGGAACATTCGTCGCCGCGGGCGATCCTCAGGTCGAGGACATCGGCGGAGCCCGGGGCATCACTTTGGATGGAGCCGGCGACTGGTTGGAGGGACCAGCCAGCGTGCCGGGGATCGAAGGTTCCAGCTCCCGCACAGCAATCGCCTGGGTATACAATCCGGTCATTGCTGAAGAGGAAACCGTGGTGTCCTGGGGACGCCGGGGCGGTCCGGACGGAACCAATGTTTCTTTCAATCACGGATCTCACAACACCTTTGGCGCCGTGGGTCACTGGGGCGCCCCCGACATTGGCTGGGAAGACATGGAAGAAGCGGCGATTTGGTCCCACATCGTCTACACCAACGACGGGCTCACGACGCGGGTCTATCAGAACGGCGTTCTCATCAACTCGGAAACGCCGGTCACCCTCAATACCCATGGCGGCATGGGCATTCTCGTCGGGGCGCAGCGCGAGCCTGACGGAGTGGCGGTCAATATGGGCTTAGTTGGATCTTTGAGCGTGGGTAAAGTCGAAATCTACGACAAAGCCCTGAGCGCCCTCGACGTCATCAAGAATTACAATGCCGATTCACTTTCCTATGGGCGCTTGCCTATAAGCGGGGTGGTCCCGCTGGCCGGGCCACGCAGGTTCACCGGTGGAGATCTCGGAGAAGGGTTGGATCTGGAAGGAGATTTCCTTTACGCTATCAACGTGCGTGGTCCCGCCGCAGGCGTGGTGCGCGATGCGGATTTCACGGACGACCTTGTGGCTGGCTTCACTCACAATCTTCCCAACGAGATTCTCAACTGGCACGCCCCCGCCTACGGCGATACGGCCAATGACAACGCCATCGAACTGGTGATGCAGTCCATCCGGTGGAATGCGGGTCCCGTTCACCTCGAGCTTGCCGGACTCACCGATGGGGAATCCTACCAACTGCAGCTCCTCTTCGCGGAGAGCTGCTGCAACCGGGGCTGGAATATCTCCCTCGACGGCGCCAGTCTCTTGCAGGCCTTCAACGTCCAGCAGAACCAAGGCGGCATCAACAACACCTCCAACGGCGTCGTTCTCACCGTCGCCTTCAAAGCGCAGGGCGATACGGTGGCCATTGATTTCACCCAGGGCGCCCCGTTCCCTGACAACAATCCCATCCTCAACGGCCTCACCCTCGAGGCCATGGTGGACACCGATGGCGATTTGCTTCCAGATGACTGGGAAATGGCCAATTTCGGGGATCTCGACGAGTTCCCTGATGGGGACTCCAATGCCGACGGTGTCAGCATCGGACAGGAGTTCACCTCGGGAGCGGATCCAAATGGACCGGCCGACGCCGACGGCGACGGTCTCACCAATGGGGAAGAGCTTGCGCTCGGAACCGATCCCAACAACCCCGACACCGACGGCGACGGTTTAACGGACGGGGAAGAGGTAAACACGCACGGAACCAATCCGCTTTTGGCCGACACCGACTTTGACGGATTATCGGACGCCGACGAAATCAACATCCACGGGACGAACCCCCTCCTGACGGACACGGATGGCGACAACTTTGCCGATGGCGTGGAAGTGGCTGCAGGCTCGGATCCCCTGGATGCAAACAGCCGGCCGCCATTCACGATTCAGGCTTCCGGGTTCACGGGAGGAGATGCCGGCGAAGGTTTGGACTTCGATGGGAGCTTTCTTTATGCCATCAACGTGCGCGGTCCAGGCGGAGGAGTGGTGCGCGACGCTGTTTTCACGGATGACTCGGTAGCCGGTTTCACCTACAACCAGCCCAACGAAATCCTCGCCTGGCATGCTCCGAATTACGGCGACTCCGCCAACGACAACGCGTTGGAAGTCGTGATGCAATCCATTCGATGGAACGGCGGGCCGGTGAACATGAGTCTTGCCGGCTTGACGCAAGGCGACACTTACAAGCTGCAGTTGCTCTTCGCAGAGAGCTGCTGCGACCGGGGTTGGGATATCTTCATCGACGGGATCAGGGTGTTCAACGACTTCCACGTTCCCACCTACCAGGGTGGAATCGGCAACACGGCCCAGGGAGCTGTGGTGACCTACACTTTTGTGGCCAGTTCAGCCTCGCTTTTGATCGACTTCCTGCAAGGAGCGCCTTTCGCGGATAACAACCCGATCCTCAATGGATTGACGCTGGAACGGGTATCTGGCGAGTTGGCCAACTCGATCAGCGATTTCTCAGGTGTTCAGGGTCAAGACGGCTGGTTCTACGGGTACCGCTCCTATGAGCACGGTGTAAGCCCGGTGGATTACGATCCGGATGCGGACTTTGTTCCCTTCACGGCGGACTGGTGGAATGGGAGCGCCTGGGACTTTCCGGGTGGGAACGTGCCGTGGACTTTTCTCGGTCCGGAGTCCGCGCATCCCAACGGCCCCAACAATACACCTCCCGGAGAGCAGTGGGCCATTCGGCGTTGGGTTGCCAATGAGGTCCCGGTGAGCATCAACGCGCTCATCCAATACGCACTGCGGGCGGAAAATACGGGATGCGGTTCTGGAACGACCGTTTCCTTGCATCGCAATGGGGTGCAGATTGATTCTCTCACCGTCGGCAACGATGCCGTGGGCTTGTCCAAGGACGTATTGTCCGAAATCAACCCAGGCGATATCATCGATCTGGCTCTCACGCCGGAAGGATCGGACGGAGACCGGGGCGACGGCTGCGACGGCAGCTTTTTCTCCATGCGCATTGTCCAGTTGGATCCGGCTGGAGACGCGGACGATGACGGCGACGGTCTGACCAACCAAGAGGAAAGTGTTCGGGGAACGGATCCCAACAATCCGGACACAGACGGGGACGGCCTGACCGACGGCGCGGAAGTCAACATTTATGGGACCAATCCCTTGGTGGCCGACACGGATGGCGATGGCCTGAGCGACGGCCAAGAGGTAACCATTTTGGGAACGGATCCGCTCAACCGCGATACCGATGGCGATGGATTTGCCGACGGACAGGAAGTGGCTTTGGGAACGGATCCGCTCGATGCGAACGACAGTCTCTTCACGGCGGAGATCGCCAATTCCATCGCCCAATTCTCTGGAGTGCAAGGGCAGGACGGATGGACTCACGGCTACCGCAACTACACGGTGGATGGCGGAGGAGACGACTACGATCCAGCGGCGGAGTTCATTCCATTCCCGGCGGAGTGGTGGACTGGAACCTTCTGGGACAATCCTGGCGGAGTGAATCCGCCCTGGACCGAACTCGGATCTGAAGGCGGGCATCCGAATGGGGACAACAATGGCGATGAGCATTGGGCCATCCGCCGCTGGGATCCGGGCTCAGTGCTGAGCGGTCCAACGGCCGTATCGATCATCTGGCACGTGCGCAAGAGCAATCCGAATGGAACCGGCACGACGGGGTCGCTCCACATCAATGGCGAGCAAGTGGACGCGGCAGCTCTCGCGGGCAATGACACGGTGGGACATACGGGAGTCTACTTCGCCCTTTTGAGTCCATCGGACATTGTGGATTTGGCGTTGACGCCAGTTGGTCCGACGGGCGACCGGGCCGACGGAGCCGACGGTTCAGCCACGTGGCTGCGCATTTCGACGCGCTATCCCTGGCTGGCCAAGAATCCTGACGGGACGCTTTTCATTCCGCCGGCGAGCTACAGTCAGAACTTCGAAGGATATGCCGATGGAATCACGGATCTTGGCGATGGATCTTCGATTGCCACGACGGTGGCCGGCGCGGCCGGAATTCAAGCGGGCGCTCTTCGCCTAACTGACGATGCGATTGGCAGCACGCTATCGGACTACCGGATTCCGGCGCCGATCGGATCAACGGGCGGGTTCCACGCCGCCTTTGATTACAATTTATTCGACAGCGAGGGCGGCAATCCGCCGGCTGATGGCTTCTCGTTCAACTACGGCCCGATTACGGGGGCGGCGCCTGCGGGCTCCGAGGAAGGCTATGGAGAGGGGCTCTCCGTTGAATTCGATACTTGGGACAACACCGGCGCCGGTGAGAACGGGCACAATGTGGCGGTCAATAATGTGGATGTGCCTGGCGGATTCAATGCGACGGTTCCCATCGTTGACGGAGCCTGGCATGCGGTTTCCATCGAGTGGCGTCCGGCCGCGGGTGGCGGGACAATCACCGTGCGGGTGGACGGGACGCCGTTGTTCGAGGACTTGCCCACCCCTGGATTCACGCCGCAGCCAGAATATATCTTCGCCTTCTCGGCCCGGACAGGCGGCGCGACGGAAACATTGCTGCTCGACAACCTCGTTGTGACCGGTCTGGGCATCAACGGCTACGACCAGAATTTTGATGGTCACGCCGACGGCGTGACGGACTTGGGCGACGGATCCTCAATCGCGACCAACATGCCCGGGACGGCGGGCATTCTGGACAACGCCCTGCGGCTGACCGATGACGCAGTTGGGGGCACCATCTCCGATTACCGGATTCCGCCGGTCAATGGACAAGTCAACGCTTTCCAGGCTACCTTCGATTACAATCTGTTTGACAGCGAAGGGGGCAACCCGCCTGCGGACGGCTTCTCATTCAACCTCGGTCCGATCACGGCGGCTGCGCCTGCGGGCTCCGAGGAAGGCTATGGAGAGGGGCTCTCCGTTGAATTCGATACTTGGGACAACACCGGCGCCGGTGAGAACGGGCACAATGTGGCGGTGAACGGAGTGGACGTGCCGGGGGGCTTCAATCCCACGGTGCCGATAGTCGATGGCGAGTGGCACGCGGTGACCATAGCGTGGTGCGCGAACGAGGGAGGGGGTAGGATCACGGTGTTGGTGGATGGAAATCTTCTCTTCGAGAACGTGCCGACGCCTGGATTCACGCCGCAGGCAGGAGATATCTTCGCCTTCTCGGCCCGGACAGGCGGCGCGACGGAGACGCTGCTTTTAGACAACGTGCGGATTCAATCCCCGCTTCCGGCTCCGGGATCGATGGACGACGTCGATGGGGACGGAATGCCGGATTGGTGGGAACTCCTGCACTTTGGGGATCTGAGCCACGACGGCACCAAGGACGGAGACAGGGACCGCCTGACCGACGCCAATGAGTTCGCGTTGGGAACCGATCCCAATGTCCAGGATACCGACGGAGACGGAGTCTGGGACGGCGAGGAATGGTTGGGTAAGGGCACGGATCCGACTCTGGCCGATACCGACGGAGATGGGTTGAGCGATGGAGTTGAACTCGCCGCGGGAACCGATGGCAACTCTGAGGACACCGACCGGGATGGATTGACCGACTTCTACGAGCTGAACACGGAGGGTTATGATCCGCTCGTCTTCAACAGCGTCGCCGATCTC
>DATKCT010000022.1:0-25870 GCA_035513055.1 Verrucomicrobiales bacterium
CCGCGGCAAACGCGTTCCCGCCAAGCGGCCCCCGGGCCGTCCGCCTGCTGGCGCTCCGCCTGCCAGGCCGGTCGTCGTCCACGAAACTCTTGCCAATCTCTCCCGTTTGCCCGCCGAGTTGATCGACCTCATCGAGGGTTATTGCAAAGGCTCCGCCCCGGCCCTCTTGAGCACGACAGCGCCACCGAGCGGCCAAACCGGTCGAGCAGGAGGGCCAGGATCATCGCCAGAACCAGTTGCGTCGGGACGTTGTAGAGCACGTACTTGGCGGTGACCACGATCGAGTCGAGGAACGCCCGGTCGGTAAGCAGCAGCCGATAGTTGTCGAGTCCGAAGAACTGAGCCGGACTCAACAGCGTCCACTCCGTCAGCCCGATATAAAAGGCCCTGATAGTCGGAGCCAAAAAAAACGTCAGAAACCCGAACAAGGCGGGCGCGACGAACAACCAGCCGGTCACCGTCCGCCCCGAATCGGGATCGCCGGAGCGTGGAAGCAGGTGGAGCGGCGGGATCTACACGGGGGGTGGCTGGGATCGGCGTTTCCATGGGGGGCCGGACGGCGGCTCACCGTCGCGGCTTTACCGTGGCGCCGGGTCTCCAGTCCTGGCCACCTTTCTCATAGGCTCCCAAGTCCGGGGCGGTGCCTGCGAAACCGTCGGTGATCCCGGCGATGTTGATTCCGGCATCGATCGAGGGCGAATCGTCATCCGCGATCCGGAAATCGTAGTTAGCGGGGTCCACCAGTTCGGAGGCTGGCACCCCGCTCCGATTGTGATCCTGCGTGATGGGACTGTCCGTACTTCCGGCCGTGTAGGCCTGGCCCGAGGCGTGGTTGTTGCGGAAGATCATCGTTGCCTGGTCGCGCTGGTGGGGGGCGTCCACGCTTGACCGCCAGCCTCCCCCGGTGGTGGCCCAGAACGTATTGTTGTAGACGTAAATCTCCCGGTTACCCCGGTGGGTGAACAGGGCGGCCCGGCAGTGCCCGCCTCCATGGGTCACGTTGTGATGAATCGTCGCGTTGTGCGAGCCGTCATCGAGATAAATGGCGCACGAAATCCGATCATTCAGCGTCATATTTTCCGCGATCAAATTGTAAAAGATCTCGGCTCCGCCCAGATCGCCCACCCCGTTGGTATACATGGCCGAGGTGCCGCAATCGAGCATCACATAGCCGTAGCGACGGCAGTCGTTGCCGCTGATCCGGATGCCCTTCACCGGCGAATCGTCGTAGAGGACAAACGCGATCATCTTCCCGGTGGATTCGCGCAGCGTGTTGTTGAGGATCTTTTGATTGTCTCCCGAGACGGTGATGTTCGCGGTGTGCTGCCGGGTGATCCAGTTTGCGCTTTCGATGTGATTGTTGATCACGGTGCCGTTGCTCCCCAGCCACGTGACCAGCGACCCCCAGCCGTACATCACCACGGAGTTCTTCAGGGTGTTGTTATTTCCCTTGAAGTAGAGCCCCGCCGTACCGTCGATCGGGCCTCCCACCGTGTAGTGATTGATGCCGTTCTGACCTCCCGTCGCCCCCAGCTGATAATAATGGCTGCCCCATGGGGAAACGTAACTGAAGGAACAATCGTCGACCACGCAGTCGTTCGATCCGTCCATCAGCAAGGATGCGCCGATAAATCTCAGGCCGCGGATCACCACGGCATCCCTGCCGCTGCAATCGAACCCGTATATCCTGACCCGTGCCTCCCCCAATCTGCCGCCCGGAGCCCCCCCGTCCGGCGGGTAGAGGTAGAGCGTGTTGTTCTCCCAGTGCCATTCCTTCGCCGTGGTCAGGCAATTCAGGTGATCGATGATGTTTCCGGTGCCGGTGCCGACGTGCCCCGGGGAACCGTCTTTCCACCGGAAATTCAAATTGGTGCAGGATATCTCGTTTCCGCTTTGCGCGATGATGCGCCCGTGGTTGAAGTTGAAGGAGTTGGGGCCGTTGCGTCCCGTGTAGAACCCCCCAACGAAATCGGCCGGCAACCCTTCGAAGAAGGTCACCGTGCCGGCGTCGCCGCGCCCGCTGTTGGCCGTGGGCACCCACTCGTCCTTCCGCATCCTGTCCGCGTCGGCATTAGGCCAGCGCGCCTTGTCCATGTAGGCACCGTCCACGAACACGTCGTACACCGTGCCCGGCACCGTCACCTTGTGGATGTTCCCGTCGTGCCGGGACCAAGCGCCGGACGGCACCACATCGCAACCCGTGATCACGACTTCCTCGCCAGCATAGTTCTGAAACGTCTGCCCCGTCTTGGGTCTCACTGTCTCGCGATAGGTTCCGGCACGGATCAGGCACACATCTCCTGAAACCATTGTTTCCGCCGCCCTCTGAATCGTCTTCCAAGGTGTGTCGAGTCGCTGCGCTTCGGCTGCGCTCCGCGTGTCGTCGCCTGCGCGATCGCATACGTAAAAGGTGGCCGCCTGCGCCGGCGATTCGGACAGCATGAACAGCCCAATTACGCCGAGGAGACCACCGAGTGATGTGAAGAGTCGGATCATGAGTCGGGAGAAATTGGAAGCATGAGGGCACCGCTGGGATGCGATGCCGGGACCGGTGCAATCGAAGTGGGGGAGCGAGACTATGTGGGAGGCGGCAGCGACGTCCTCTCCCATCAGGCATTCACGCTCGTGAAAGCGGAACCGGGGGCACGGGCGTGGCCCCCGGCATTAATTCCTATATTCTGAAGGTTATCTCCCACTCGGCGATGCGAGGCTCGGGGCGGATGAAACGAAGGGCGGCAGGCGGTGGGCGGAGGGATTCAACCACAGATGAACACAGATTCACACGGATGGTGGGTGAACCGCTGATCTACGTTAATCATCGCTGATGACCGATCGCCGGGGGTGAACGCGACGTCCCCCCTCGGCTTTGCTCCGGGGGCCTGAGCCTGTCGAATGGCCGGCGCGTTTTCTGGTCCGGGCGGCCGGGGTCGGAATGATTGGTCCACAAGAGGCACAGATTGAGCCAGAGCGCCCTCGCTCCGGATGATTGGTCCCTCCCTCTGCGCTCCGGAGCCTCTGCTGTGAAATGGTCCGGATTCCCTGCGATCGGAAAACTCTGCGGTGAAAATGCCTCGGCCTCGGCCCGATGCTGCTCCGCATGGCGGCTACTTTCGTGTTAGGTGCGGAGCACACGATCTTTTTCCCAGACGATCTCCGGTCAGCCACGCGGGGCGGGCGCGGACGGGGTTTCGGATGCGGGTGAAGCGTCCGAAACCGGACGGCTCCCCGCGTTGTGCTGCGCCGGCTGGTTCGGCTCGATAATCTCGGGGACCGTTGACAAGTCCAAAGCAAACCTGTGTGCCTCAGGATGGCTCTTCCGCACAAGAATTGCTTTCCACCCAAACCGTCGTGGACCAGCAAAATCTAGATCATACGAGTCACCGATCATCCACACGTCACGTAGGTCATCCAATCCCGTAATGGCCGACGCGTATGAGAGGGGATTCGGCTTCTCATAGCCTGTCGTCGCGGAGCATGAAATGCGCAAGAAATACCGAGATAGGCCTAGTTCGCCTACTAGACGCGCAAGCTCAGGAACGTGATTTGACAAGATGACGTGGGTCCACCCGTTAACGCCGAGCGCGCGCGCACCGGCGTTAACTGACTGCTAGGAATTCGCTTCTCACAGCCTGGCCTTCCCGCGAGCCCAGAGGCGAGGGTTGGTGGGGGTTCTGGGGGAGGAATGCAAGCGGATGGGTCATAGCGGTTCATTTGACGTGATATCAGCAGGCTTCTTGCCGCCCAGCAAGAGCAATCGCCCGGCGCTTGGCGCGTTTCGGGGGGCGCGAACAGGCGACGCGGCAACTCTCCACCGCACACCCAGGATCCCGAGGGAAACGGGGGTTGCCTAGCGACGATCATCCGGCGCCTAGCCGGCCCGGAATCTTGTGGCGAATGGCGGATGGCGAATGGTGCGTGGCGAATGGAACCTTGGGACAGTTCCTCTCCCCAGATTTGCTTTCCCACACAATTCGCTTTTCGCAAGGTCCAAAATCCTCGTCCTCCCCTTTCCATTCGCCATTCGCCATAGCAGGAATTCCCTTCTCAAACCATGGCCTTCTCGCCTGCCCAAAGGCGAGGGTTGGCGGAAGTCCCACAAGGTCAAAGTGTCGAGGGTCGACACAGGGCCAAGCACGAGGCAGTGCGAACCTCACGAAGTTGGTTACTGCCGCTGAATTTGCTAAAGGGGGCAAATCCTTGTGTGGCGGTGGCTCGGTGTTGAGGGGCGGGCAGGCACAGGATTCTTTCGATACCCGTCCGCCGGTTGGACCAGCTTTCCCGGCAACCGTTTCAAGGTTCCTGGAAAACGCGGGTGTCTGCTGCCAGCCAGCACGTTGGGGGATGACTTGCGGCCGGGGGGGTCCAAGAGGATCAGCAGCCGGAAAACCTGTATCCGGTTTGTATCCACTTTTGCTGCTCCAAGTTGCGCTTTTTTGCTCTTTCCTGCGCTTTTAAGGGTCTCTGGTTCGCCGACGCATCTGATTCGTAAATTACTAATGCTAAAGGGATTACGAGATATTTCAAGACATTTGAGGAGATAAAATGTGACAGTCGGGACGCCTGCCCTTCTGAGCCGGCTTCTCCCCCTACCCTCAGCCGCCCACAACCGCCTTGGCCCGAATAATCTCCAACACCCCGTTGAGCATCCCCCCATCGTCAGTGCGGAGCGACCGCGTCTTGACCGGAGCTTCCACGGAACCAAAGGATCCGATCACCAGACTCTTGGTCACCAGTTCCCGCGCCAACAGAGATCCATCCACCGACACGCTGGGACACTCGACGACCCCTTTCACTTCGACCTGCGCGTCTTTCCCGATCTCCAAACGCACGCAGCGCAGATCGCCCGTCACCCTGACAATGCCCTTGACAATGACGTCTTCGCGGCACTCAATCTCGCCGAGAAACTCACCGAAAATCTTCAGCGAACTGGCCTCGACCCGGTCGCAGTGAAGCGTCCCGCTGCGGTTGATGGTGACCTGGCCGTGAGTGCTGATGTTCTCCCGGCACGGCTTGCTGATCTCGAAGTCCCCCAGATTCACCGGCGCGCCGCAGTCCGGACAATCCGCCGTCTTGGCCGAGAGAAGCGTCTCGAATGTCGTCAGACACGAAAAGCAGCGAACTTTCTCGGACCGGCGCGGATTTCGAATCCGGGAGCGCGAAGCGCGGAATCGCTCGAGGTTCGCGGAATCCTCATTCCGATTGCTCCGTTCGGTGACTCGCCCAAAGAGAGGAGCGGGCTCGCCATCCGGCTTTGGAACGCCTGCCGGCGACAGCGCAGGCGGCACCAGACGGGAAACGGTCTCCTCGCGTCCCGGCGCCTGGCCAAGTTCGCCCTCCGGCCTCGCGTCCGCCGCCGGCCCCGGACCCTCCGGCGCAGCAGCCCAAGCGTCCCTCGGAGAGAACTGTTTTAATCTGCGGCTCTCCGGATCCACGCGGGTTTTCCGGTCCCTGCCCACGCGGATGTGTTTGCCGCAGGAGCGACAGTAGGTGGAAACGATCGCCGCAGGCTCGACCTGCCGGGCGCTGCAGTAGGGACACTCGACTTCGACCCGGCGGGCGGACCCCAATCTGATCAGTCGCTCAAACGTAAGCCGCGGTATCGTTCGGAGCTGCGATTATCCGCCCGGATCCCATTCTCCCATTCTCCCATTTTCCACGCTGAAGATGCCGAACCAGGCAAGTAGGATCAGGCTGGAGCACCTGCTTTGCGCGGTTGGTTTCCGGCCCCTGGAACATTCGAACCCCCCTGTCCGCTGCCCCCCTGGCCGCCGCCCCCCTGGCCGCCCTGTCCCGGTCCGGTGGGCGCCAACGATCTCTCTTGCCCGCCGGGCGCCTGGGGCGCGCCGCCGGCGGAGGGTTTTCCTCCTGGGCCCGGGCCTCCCCCGCTCGCCGTCGCCGCTGCACCCACCGAAGATTGCCCGACAAAGGTTGCCCCTTCTTCAATCGCCAATGTGCCCGCCTTGATGTCTCCAATGATCTGGGCGTTGGCGCGCAGATCACAACGCTCCTTGACCATCATATTGCCCTCGACCTTACCCAGGACGATCACTCCCTTGGTCTTCACCTCGCCCTTGACTTTGGCATTCTCGCCGATCGTCAGATGCCCGTCTTCAGACAAGATCTCCCCATCCACCTTGCCGTCCAAAACCAGTTCATTGGAAAACCGGATGGTGCCCTTGAGGGATACGTCGCTGGAAAGAATATTCTTGCTCATGGAGGTCGCCGTCCCCGCCGTGTCCACGGGAGCGTAATGAGTATGGGTGGACTGAGGGGATTGCTGCGGCGGAAGGATCACGCCCCGCGGAGCAGACGGAATTTCAGAAGGGACTTCTCCGAATCCCGAAGGATCCAAGTTTATCTCCTCTACCTGTTCAGGGTGACGTTGCGACTCCCTGCCTTGATGGAATTTCTTCCTGAGCACGCGGGCATTCTGCTTGGCGCCCGCCGCTCCGTCAATGGAAAACATTGGTTAGTCCGCGATTCTCGCCAAAAAGCTGCATCTCTGCCATTCTGATTCCGCATTTCCCACACTGTTTGGCGGCGAGGAGTAGCGAGCCCGCCGCCGCGCTCCAGCAGCAGCCAGCGTAAAATGCGGGTAAGCCTACAAAAACCGGTTGCTTCTCTCTCGACCCGGTGCATCAAGCCCTCCGACGCGCCGTGCCACGTCTTCCCGCTAAACTCGTTCTCGAAGACGGACGCGTGTTCCACGGAGAGAGCTTTGGCTCCTCCGGCACGCGGACCGGGGAAGCCTGTTTCAACACTTCGATGACCGGCTATCAGGAGGTTCTCACCGATCCCTCCTACTGCGGTCAGATAGTGGCCATGACTTGCCCTCATATCGGCAATTACGGGATCAACGCCGTCGATGAAGAGAGTTCTCAACCCCACGTCCGCGGCTTCGTGATCGAAGAACTCTGCCGGCTTCCAAGCAACTGGCGGTCTGAGGAGAGCCTCGAGGATTATCTCCAGCGCTGGAATGTCATCGGACTGCAGGGCGTGGATACGCGGGCCTTGACCCGCCATCTCCGTGTCGAGGGGGCCATGCGCGCAGTGCTCTCCACCGATCCGGGGCTCTCCGACGCGGAAGCCGCCGCCATCGCCGCCGCCAGCGAAGGCACCCTCGGCATGGACTTCGTGCGGGAAGTCACCACGGGCGCCCGCTACCGCTGGGATCCCGAGGACCAGCTTAGCGGGGTCTGGTCCCTCCAACGTCCTCTGCCGGCCACCTCCGGCCAGCTCTTGAACGCTTGCAGTGAACACTTCGAGCCCCTGTCCCCCGCCCGGCGCCACGTCGTGGCCTACGATTTCGGCATCAAACGCAATATCTTGCGCCGGCTTCGGCAGAATGGTCTTTCGGTCGACGTCGTGCCTGCGAGCACGTCGGCCGCCGATGTCCTGGCCATGAATCCGGACGGGATCTTCCTTTCCAACGGGCCCGGCGACCCTTCCGCCTTAGGCTCGATCCACGCCGAGGTTCGAAAGCTCCTCGGCCGCAAGCCGGTCTTCGCCATCTGCCTGGGGCACCAGATTTTGGGGCATGCCCTCGGAGGACGCACCTTCAAGCTGCGCTTTGGGCACCGGGGAGGAAACCAACCGGTCCAAGACCTCCGGACCGGCCAGGTGGCCATCACCTCCCAAAACCATGGCTACGCCGTCGACCCCGATTCCCTGCCCAGCGGGGTCGAAGTCACCCACATCAACCTCAACGACGGCACTGTGGAAGGGCTCCGCCACCGGGATTACCCCATGCTCTCGATCCAATACCACCCTGAAGCCGCTCCGGGTCCCCACGACGCCCGCTATTTCTTCTCCGAGTTCGCCAATCTTATTGAAGAATCCGCTCACCGGGTTTAAGAACGACGCACTATGGCTTACGGCACCTCTTCCCCCGGCAGCAGACCTTCCAACTTTCACACTCTGTCCCCATTCAGCGGATCTCGAAAGGAGAGCGGGAAAACCAAGCAGGGTCTGCTCGGAATCGGCATTGTCGCCATTCTCGCCTGGATCGCTCTGATTCTCTGCACGTTGATTATGAAGGCCTGAGGGTCTCCGGTCCAGGCAGGAAGACTCGCCGCCCGGTGCTGTCCGGCTCTCCTTTTCGCGGTCCGTGCCGCACGGACCCGCCCTTCCGTTTTGCCGGCGTGCACCACGACCATGTCCAACACGATCATTGCTGGCGCCCAATGGGGCGACGAAGGGAAGGGTAAAATCGTCGACTACCTCACGCAGGACGCCGACATCGTGATCCGGGCCCAGGGCGGAAACAACGCCGGTCACACCGTCATCACCGGCGGAAAGCGTTTCGTCCTCCACCTTATCCCCTCGGGCATCCTCTGGCCGGACAAGACCTGCGTCATCGCCAATGGCGTGGTCCTTGACCCCGTTGCTCTCCTAGAGGAAATCGATGACCTGCGGGCCGAAGGCATCGCCGTAGAACCGGAGCGCCTCCGCATCTCCGACGCCGCCCACGTCGTCCTCCCCTACCACCGGGATCTCGATCGTTTGCGGGAAGATACCCGGGGAGAATGCAAGATCGGCACCACGGGCCGCGGCATCGGCCCCACCTACGCCGACAAAATCGAACGCTGGGGCATTCGCACGTGTGACCTGCTCAAACCTCGGCGCCTGCGTGAACGGGTCGAGGTCCGCCTCGCTCAAGTGAATCCCCTCCTGACCGCCGCGGGCCTCGAACCCGCCGATCCCGCTGCGGTCTGTGAGACCGCCCTCGCCGCCGGCGAACGCCTGGCCCCCTACCTCACCTCGACCGTCGCCTTTCTCCACGCGGCGATGGAATCGGGCAAAGAACTCCTCTTTGAAGGCGCCCAAGGAACCTTTCTCGACATCGACCACGGAACCTACCCCTACGTCACTTCCTCGAACACGACCTCCGGCGGTGCTTGCACCGGATCGGGGATTCCCCCCAACCGCATCGATCGCGTCGTCGGCGTCGCCAAGGCTTACACCACGCGCGTCGGAGCGGGCCCGTGCCTCACCGAAGACGCGGCCTTTTCTGAGCGCCTGCACGCCATGGGCCGCGAATTCGGCGCCACGACCGGGCGCAAACGCCGCTGCGGTTGGTTCGACGCCGTGCTTGTCCGTTACGCCGGCATGCTCAACGGCATCGATTCGCTCGCCATCACCAATCTCGACGGCCTCGACGGCTTAAACACCCTGCGCATCGCCGTGGCTTACGAACTTCACGGTCGCCTCCTCGAATTCCCCCCTTCCGACCCCGAAGACTTCGCCGCCTGCCGCCCCGTCTACGAAGAGGTCCACGGTTGGCCCGAAGAAGTCTCCGGCGCGGCGGCTTGGGAAGATCTCCCTGACAACGCCCGCAGCTATCTCGATCGTCTCTCCGCCTTGACCCGGCTTCCCCTGGCCTTGGTCAGCGTCGGCCCCGACCGCCACCAAACCATCGTCCGCAATGCCCAAAATCGCTGAAGCGGAACAACCGGCCTGGCGTTCCCTCCCCAAACCCGAGCGTATCCCCCGTCACATCGCCGTCATCATGGACGGCAATGGACGTTGGGCCCGGGAACGCGGTCAGCCCCGCACCGAGGGTCACAAGGCCGGCGCCGAATCGGTCAAAGCCTGCGCCGAAGCCTGTGGCGAACTCGGCGTCCAGTTTCTCACCCTCTACGCGTTCTCCTCCGAAAATTGGAAGCGTCCCGCAAATGAGGTGCGTTCTCTCATGGACCTCCTCCAACAGTTCCTCGAACAGAAAACACCGGAGATGGTCGAACGGAACATCCGTCTTCAAGCCATCGGCCGTCTCTCTGATCTCCCCCAAAATTGCCAAGCCGCCCTGCATACCGCCATCGAGGCCACCTCTCAAAACTCCGGTCTCACCCTTGTCCTCGCTCTGAGTTATGGGGGCCGTGAGGAAATCATCGACGGCGTCCGCAGCATCGTCCGCCACGTCCAGGAAGGCCGCCTCGATCCCGCCATGCTCGACCCCCAAGTCTTCGGCAAACACCTTTACACCCGTTATTATCCCGATCCCGATCTCCTGGTCCGCACCTCCGGTGAAATGCGCGTCTCCAACTTCCTCCTCTGGCAAATCAGCTACACGGAAATGGTCGTCACCGGCAAGTACTGGCCCGACTTCCGGCAACCCGACCTCTACTCCGCCGTCGACGAGTATTCCCGGCGATCCCGCCGCTTCGGCGGACTCTAGCCCGCATCCCGTGAGCGCCCCCCCCATCCAGACCATCCTCGCCGTGGATCCGGATACCGACTTCCTCGGGTGGGTCCAGCGCCATCTGCAAAGCGAGCATACCCGCGTTGTCACCACC
This sequence comes from Verrucomicrobiales bacterium, assembly GCA_035513055.1. Classification (GTDB taxonomy): domain Bacteria; phylum Verrucomicrobiota; class Verrucomicrobiia; order Verrucomicrobiales; family DEV007; genus DATKCT01. The sequence continues at coordinate 10,296 of DATKCT010000022.1, forward strand.
ACCTCCGCGGAGGACGCTTTTGCCCTCTATCTCGAACTCGAACCCGCTCTGCTCCTCTCCGAAGTGTATGTCGCCCCGCTCAACGGCGTGGAACTGCTCAAACGCGTCCGCCAGCAGGACCCCAACGCCATGGTCGTGCTCACCACCGGCTTCCCCACCACCAGTTTCATCATCGATTCCATGAAGTTCGGGGCCTTCGAGTTCCTGCGCAAGGAGCGCCTCCCCTACGAACTGCGCGCCGTTGCCGAGGCCGCCCTGCGCGCTCGCGAAGCCATCGCTCTGGCCCGCGGCGAAGCCGCCGCCGAAGCCAAAGTGCCCTCTCCCGAAGTCCTTCGGGATTCCATCATTGGAGAATCCCCGGCCATGCAGGATGTCTTCAAACTCATCGGTCGGGTTTCGCGCTCGAATGCCCCCGTCATGATCACCGGCGAAAGCGGCACCGGAAAGGAAGTGGTGGCCCGCGCCATTCACCGCTTCAGCTCCCGGACCTCGAACGAGTTCGTCGCTATCAATTGCGCCGCGATCCCGGCCAACCTTCTGGAAAGCGAACTTTTCGGACACGAAAAGGGCGCCTTCACCGGCGCCGTGCAACGCCGGGTCGGGCGTTTCGAACAGTGCTCCGAAGGCACCCTTTTCCTCGATGAAATCGGCGATATGCCCGTCGAAGTGCAAAGCAAGATCCTACGCGTCCTCCAAGAGGGCCAGTTCTCCCGCGTCGGAGGAAACACTACCCTAACCACAGGAGCGCGCATCCTCACCGCCACGAACCGCAATCTCGAGGCTGATGTCGAAGCCGGCCGCTTCCGGGAAGATCTCTTTTACCGCCTCAATGTCGTCCGGATCCACCTTCCGCCCTTGCGCCAGCGCATCGAAGACATCCCCGCCCTGTCCAATTTCTTTCTCCAGCGGATCACCGGACGCAGCGCCCAGAACCGCTACCGCTTCGCTCCCGAAGCCCTCACCCTGCTCCAAAACCACAATTGGCCCGGCAATGTGCGCGAACTTGAGAACTGCATCCAACGCGCCGTTGTCCTCGCCAACACCAACCTGCTCCTCGCCCGGGACATTCCCATCCAAGCCGCTCGCGCCGCGCCCGCTCCGCCCACGCCCTCCGCCGCGCCTTCCGCCCCGGAGCCCCTCTCCCTCAATCAGATCGCCAGCTTCCTCTTCCAGCAAATGCGGGACCAGAGCGATTTCGAGCCGCTCGCCTGGTTAGAACTGGAACTGACCCGGCGGGCCATGAGCAGCGCCGGAAACGACGAAGCCAAAGCCGCCAAGCTCCTCGGCGTCACGCGCCCCGCTTTGCGGAAGCGTCTTCAAGTCCTCCAAAACCCCACGGAAATTCCCCGCACTTCCTGATATTCGCTCGCCTCGCCGCGCTGCCCGCCGCCCTTTATTCGCCCGGTGCGGTCACTTCAGAGATTTGTGGTTCTTGTGCGTTCAACGAGATCTTCCAGGTCTTTCCCTCTTGCACCAAGGACACCAAGTCCAGCGCCGACACCCGCTTGTCCTTCCTCTGGTGCGAACTTCGCAGCAGCACATGGATGAGCTGAGAGGTCTCTTTCACCACCGCCAAAACCTGGAACTTCAGGGTCGAGGAAATCTGCTGCACCAGTTCCGCATTGTCGGCCTTTTCCGCAAACTGCGCCTTACTGCGCAACACGAACACGTCTTCCGGCGTCATCTTCTCCAAGACGCTGATGTCCGGAATCCCCAATCTTGCCAGCGCCGCCTCCTCATGTTTCATCGTCGGAGCGGCCTTGAGAAACTCCACCTGGTCGATTTGCATCGATTCCAACGAAGCCTTCTCGACCAGCTTCACCGCTTTCTCGAATTCCTGGGAAGCCATGGCCCGCATGTAGGCCTGCGCCATTTCCGCCGCCGCAGCCGCCGCCGGGTCGCGATCCTGCCTGGCCTGACCCCAGGCCGGAATCAACCCTGCCGCGCTCATCGCCGCCCAGATCCAAATCCCACGTCCCAGCCGGCCATCGGAACTCCAACTTTGCCTAATCATGCGGCCGAACTATGGGTCATGCGCGGTCATGCGCAAATCCCAGATTTCAAATCCCACATTTCAAATCTCCAATCCCGCCGCCCCCCCACTCCATGCCCTTCCACGTCCACACCCAGGCCTTCCGCATCCAAACCTCCGGCAAAGGCACTCGCGAAATCAGCCGGGAAGTCGCCGGCGCAGTGCTGCAAAGCGGGATTCAAACCGGTACCGCCGCCGTCTTCGTCCAGCATACAAGCTGCAGTCTGGTGCTTTTCGAAAACGCGGATCCCTCCGCCCGCAGCGACCTCCACGCCTTCTTCGAGCATCTCGTGCCGGAGGACACTCCGTTTTTCGTCCACACCACCGAGGGACCCGACGATATGCCCAGCCACATCCGCATGGCCCTCACCCGAAGCTCGGAGACCATTCCTATCCAACACGGCCGCCTCCTGCTCGGGACCTGGCAGGGTATTTTTCTCTTCGAACACCGGTCCGCACCCCACACTCGCAGCGTGGTCGTGATCATCATGGGCGAAACTGGAACCGGCGACTGACCCCGCCGCCTCGCCTCCCTTGACCGCTTGTCCTCCCAGAGGAATCTGTCTCCCACATGCTCCACCGCCTGACCCGGCCCAGCGCTTGCGCCGCCCTGCTTCTCCTGGCCGGATCGCTTCCTTCTCGCGGGCAGGAGTCAGGGCTGTTCTCCCGCTTCGAAACCAGCCACGGAACCTTCCGCGCCCGGCTCGCCTTCGAACAGGCCCCGCTCACGGTCGCCAACTTCACCGGTTTGGCCGAAGGAACTGTGGCCTGGGTAGACCCGCGCAACGGACGCGTCCGCCGCGATCCCTTCTATGACGGTCTCCTCTTTCACCGCGTCGTCCCCGGCTTCGTCGTGCAAGCCGGTTCCCCCGGGGGCTCCGGAGCCGATGGGCCTGGCTACACCATTCGCGATGAATTCGTTCCCAGCCTTCGCCACAGCCGGGCCGGAGTGCTCTCGATGGCCAACTCGGGCCCCAACACCAACGGAAGCCAGTTTTTCATCACCCTCGACTCCACCCCCTGGCTCGACGATGTGCACTCGGTCTTCGGAGAAATTGTCGAAGGCATCGAGAGCGTTCAGGCCATCGGAGGCGTCCCTGCCAACTCCGCCGGAACGCCGCACGAAGACGTGTTGATCCACTCCGTGCGCATCCAACGGATCGGCGAGGCTGCCGCCGCCTTCGATCCCCGCAGCGCCTTGCTTCCGCGTGCGGCCAACTTGCATCCTCATCCCGTGGCCGTGGACGGCGCCTTCACTCTCGACTTTCCCCGCCGGGAACACGCCGTTCAGACCATCTTTTTTTCCTCGGATTTCCGGTCCTGGTCAGCTCTTCGGCTTGACCTTCAAGTGTTGGGGCCGGGCCCGGCCCCCGTCGAGGTCACGCCGCTCACGCAGCATCACTCCCTGGGTTGTTTCCGTTGCGCTGAGATCGTCTACCCAGCGCCCATCTATCCACCGGCGGCGCTCGACAGCCTCGTTCTGACCCTCGCCACCACCGGCGGACAACGAGTGACTTACGCCTTTGATGCTGCGGGCGGCGGCACAGCCAGACTCGATGACAGGGCGCCGGGCGCCATCGTCAGTTTCGATTATCACCCCGAAAGCTCCCACCGCGCCGCTCTCACCGTGTCGAGCGCCACCGTCGTTCCCCTCCGGATCACTGTCGGCTTCGATGCGGCGGACACAGGTAGGTTCAGCGCCGTCAACCTCTCGACGGGGGGCGGCCTGCGGGGAACATTTTCGCTGGCAGCTTCACCGCATTAGCAAGGGTTTCCTCCAAAGGCCTGTTCAAGCAGAGCTTTCCCTGCTACACCGGGTGCAAGCGTATCGTATGTCTGCCCGGCACAGTCATTCCCGGCTTCTCCTTCCTCTGCTCCTCGCGGCGGCGGCATCCGCGGCGCTGCTCGCCCAAGACGAAGCGCCCTCTCCACAGCCTCCTCCCCCAGAAACCGAAGCGCCCGCCGTCTCAGCCCAACCTCCCCCCGCCGAGCCGGAGATCGACCCCTTCGTTTTTCCCGGATTCGAAGACACCGGCGCGCCGCCCGCGGGTCGTGAAGGGTTAGCATCCGGCGCCGGCGACCTCTTCGACACCTCCGCCTTCGACACCTACAGCCAACTCGTCGATGAAGGACTCCACGTCGCCGCTCCCGGCGGAGTGTCTTTGAGCCCGGAGACAAAGGTCATCACCGCCACGGGAGGCGTCGAGATAAACTATCAAGATCTCAAACTCTATGCGGAACGGGCCGAGATCGATTTGGAGAGTCGCGACATCTTTCTCCATGAGCGCGTCCGGATTTACCGCGGCGACCTCGTCTTCCACGGCGATACCGCCGCCTACAACCTCGACAGCAAACGCATCACCGCCTCGAGCTTAAAAAGCTCGCTCGATCCGCTCCTCTACGAAACGACCGGCTTCTCGACCACCATTCCCGAATTGACCGGCCTCAACACGCTCTCCGGGTCGGAATCCGTCTTCACCACTCACGACAGTTCCGATCCGAACTACCGCATCCAGGCATCCTCGATGCGCATCGATCCGAAATCGGAAAGGGTGGAGATGCGCGACGTGACTTTCTTCGCCGGAGACACCCCGGTCTTTTGGCTGCCCTATCTTTCCCAGTATCTCGATGACGAATTGGGCTGGTACGTGCGCCCCGGCACCCGCAGCAACTGGGGAGCCTCCCTTTTGGGCCAATACGGATTCCTCCTCGGCGAACATTCCCTTCTCAAAACGCAGCTCGACCTCCGTTGGCGCCGGGGCGCCGCTGGCGGTTTGGAGCTTCTCTCCCAACGCCACCGCGAGAATCCTAACTATGGCCGGTTCAAGGCCTACTACGCCTACGATCTCGACCCCGATATCGCCGTATCCTCCCGTTTCCGGCGCCCCCTTAACGAAGATCGCTACCGCCTCAATCTCCAACACCGCATCTACCTGCCCGGACCGGACGCGAGCGATCTCTACCTCGATTTCGATATCAACAAACTCAGCGATGAGTTCCTCTACGAAGATTTCTTCCCCGCGGAATACCAGATCGATCCGCGCCCGGACAACCTCGTCAACCTCGTTCACCATCGTCCGTGGGGAACCGCCAGCCTCCTCGGCCGTTTCCGCTGGAACGATTTCTTCCGGACCGACAGCCGCGAACCCGAGTTGGCCCTCGATTTCACCCGGCAACCCATCCTTCGCAGCGGCATTTTTTACGAAGGACAGACCTCCGCCGGTATCTACCGCGAACGGCTCACCCAACAAGAAACCGCCTTCGTCGAGGATGGCGAGGGCAGCTTTGAAGACCTCTACGGAGTCGATCCCAATGACCTCGACTCAACCCTTGTCGACCAGTTCCTCGACGATCTCGCCATGCACGCCGGCGGCTACAGCTTCAAACGCTTCGACAGCGCCCATCAATTCATCTACCCAAAAACTCTGGGGGGATGGCTCAGCCTCATGCCCCGCGCCGGAGTCCGCTACACCCGTTATTTCGACATCGACTCCGGCGACCCTTCGGCCCCGGCCTCCGATGATCGCGCTCTCTTTCATGCCGGAGCCAGCGGATCCTTCAAAATCTCCCGCGTCTTCTCCAACGTCAGGGTTCCCGCCTGGGGCATCGATCAGCTTCGCCATGTCGCCCAGCCCTACTTCGATTACTCCTTCGTCGAAGCGGATGAACTCGATCCCGGCGTCCCGCGCATCGACCGCCTCCTTCCCACCACCCTGGCCCGGCCACTCAACCCCGTCCGCTTCACCGCCATCGACGACCTCGCCAGTTGGAATATCCTCCGGCTCGGAATCCGCAATTCCTTGCAAACCCGGCGCGACGGCCAAACCTACCAATGGCTCACTCTCAACACATTCTTCGATACCTTTCTCGAAGATCCCGAGTTCGACCGGGACTTCTCGAATCTCTACAACGAAATCGAATGGAAACCGCTGCCCTGGGTTCGCCTGGCCATGGATTCCCAAGTTCCCATTTTTGGTCAGGACGAAGACTTCGTCGAGTTCAACTCGCGCCTGCGCTTTATGCCCACCCACAATCTCGAGTTCTCGGTCGGTCACCGCTTCCTGAGCAATCATCCCCTTATCGGCGATAGCGACCTCGTCAGTGTCCGGGCTTACGCCCGGCTCGGAGAAACCTGGGGTCTCGGCTTCCTCCACCGTTACGAACTCGAAGACAACACCCTCGAAGTCCAACAGTACAGCCTTCACCGCGACCTCACCTCGTGGACCGCCGCTATCGGCGCCGTCATTCGCGACCATCGCGGTAAAGATGAATACGGACTCCTCTTGACCCTAACATTAAAGGACTTCCCCCAGCTCTCCCTCCCCCTCTCCATCGACCAAGAATCCTCCGCCGTCGAGCCCTGATGACCGGGGCCCGCCCAATCTGCCTGCGCGCTCTCCAGATCGGAGAACAGTCCGGAGCCCACGCCGACGACATCCTCGACCGTCTCTGCCTGCGCCATCAGCCCGATCCCCGCGAGCGCGCCCTGGCTCTCTCTCTGCTTTTCGGCATCCTCCGCCAACGGCGGCTGCTGGATGCCCTCATCGCCCAACTCGGCCCCACGAAGCTCGATCCCTCCACCCGTCGCGTGCTGCGCCTTGGACTCTACCAAATCCTCTTCACCCGCATCCCGCCTCACGCCGCTGTTCACGAAACCGTTTCCCTCGCTCCCGCCCGCAGCCGAGGCCTGGTCAACGCCGTCCTCCGGCGCGCCGCCGCTGAACGCGAGACCCTCCTCGCCCTCCTTCCCGGTCTCCCTCCCGCCCTGCGCTGGTCGCTTCCCGATTTTCTTTACGATCGTTGGGCCGCACGCTTCTCACCGGCAGAACTCGAGAAACTCTGCCGCTGGAATCAGCTACCCGCCCCCGTCTACCTGCGCCGCAATCCCCTACACCCCGGAAGCGCAGCCGCTATCGAAGCGCTTCCTGACCAGAAGCCGGTTCCCGGGCGCTCCGGCTTCTTCCTCGTCGACTCCCTCCCGCGTTCCTTGCTCGACCAAGGCATCTGCACTGTCCAGGATCCCGCCGCCTCCGTCGCCTGCCTGCTTCTCGCGCCGCTGCCCGGCCAATGCGTTCTCGACGCCTGCGCCGCCCCCGGCGGCAAAACCTCTCACCTCGCCGCCCTCATGGAAAATCGCGGATTCCTAACCGCCACCGATCACTCCCCCGCCCGCCTCGCTCAACTCCAAGCCAATCTCGCCCGCCTCCGCGTCGCCTGCGCTCAAACTCAACTTGCCGACTGGTCGGTTCCACGCCCGGACTTCCCCGCGGAGTTCGACTCCATCCTCCTCGATGCGCCCTGCAGCAACACCGGGGCGCTGCGCCGCCGCGCCGACCTCCGCTGGCGTCTCCAGCCCGGTGTCTTCGCGGAAATGGCCGTCCTCCAGCTTCAGCTCCTGGCCAACACCGCCGCCGTCCTGCGTCCCGGCGGAGCCCTCGTCTACAGCACCTGCAGCTTGGAACCGGAAGAAAACGAGGAAGTCATCGCCGCCTTCCTCGCCTCCCACCCTAACTTTCTCGAAGAGGCGCGCCAAACAGTTCTTCCACACATCGACGGGTTTGACGGCGCATTCGCAGTGCGCCTGCGGCGGCGCTGATCCAAGGGATCTGCTCCCGAGCCGCTGCCTATGCGCCAACGGGACTTCGGAGGGCGCGTTCTGAAGGGGGAGCGGAAGCGGGAGACGCCGGCTTTCCTTGGCCGTTGACTCCAAACGCAAGAAAACCTTTGACGCCCATGCGTTGTCCCGTTCGGCGCGCAGGCGCTGTCCCCGAGCCGCTCCGTCCCGTTTTTCCTTGCCTCCTTCACGCCCTCCTGATTCGTTCAGCGCTCCACAGCCTCGATCCACCCGCCATTATCCGTCATGGAAGACCATCTGATCAGCCCGCATGGAGGAACTCTCCGCCAACTTCTCGCCGGCGCCGCTCGCGCCGCCGCGCTCAAAGACGAGTCGCGCGGGTGGCCTTCGTGGGATCTGACCCCCCGGCAGATGTGCGATCTTGAACTCCTTCTCTCCGGCGCCTTTTCGCCCCTGCCCGGATTCCTGAGGGAAGACGAATACACCACCGTCTGCGAAGGCATGCGTCTGCCGCAGGGCCAGCTCTGGCCTATTCCCGTCGTCCTGGACGTCACGGACGCCGTTGCCGAAACCCTCTCCGAAGGAGACTCCCTCGCTCTCAGGGACCCCGAAGGAGTTATGCTCGCCGCCCTCCACATCGAAAACATCTGGCGACCCGATCGCCTGATTGAGGCCGAATCCGTCTACGGTTCCGCCAATCTCGAACACAAAGGCGTCGAGCACCTCTTGCGCCGCACCCATCCCGTCTACCTCGGCGGCCGCGTCGAAGGACTGCAATTGCCTATTCATTACGACTCTCGCACCCTCCGCGAAACGCCTTCCGCCGTCCGCGCCGCTTTCCATCAGCTTGGGTGGCGCAAGGTCATCGCCTTTCAGACGCGCAACCCCATGCACCGGGCTCACTTTGAGTTAACCATGCGGGCCATTCGGGAACATCAAGCCAACCTGCTTATCCATCCTGTGGTGGGCATGACCAAGTCCGGCGACGTCGACCACTATACCCGGGTCCGTTGTTACCAAGCGCTTCTGCCCCACTATCCTCAACACACCGTCCGGCTCTCCCTGCTTCCCCTGTCCATGCGAATGGCCGGGCCCCGCGAAGCGCTTTGGCACGCCCTCATCCGGCGTAACTACGGCTGTTCGCATCTCATCGTGGGGCGCGATCACGCCGGCCCGGGACAAGACAGAAACGGAGTCGACTTCTATCCGCCCTACGCCGCCCAGGAACTCGCCCAGGAATACGCTGCCGAGACCGGCGTCGAGGTCATCCCCTTCCAACACCTCGTCTACAGCGAGGACCGCGACCGCTATCTCCAAACCTCCGAAGCGCGTCCCGGCGAACGCACTCTCAGCCTTTCGGGCACGGAACTGCGCCGTCGTCTTGCCGACGGACGAGAGATCCCGGAGTGGTTCACTTTCCGGGAAGTCTCCGACGAACTGCGCCGCACCCATCCGCCGCGCACCCGTCAGGGTTTCACGGTGTTTTTCACAGGCTTGTCAGGCTCCGGCAAGTCGACCATCGCTCGAATCCTTCAAGTCAAACTGCTGGAAACCGGCGACCGGCCGGTCACCCTTCTCGATGGCGACATCGTCCGCAAAAACCTTTCCTCCGAACTTGGCTTCTCCCGCGATCACCGCAACCTCAACATTCTGCGCATCGGTTTTGTCGCCAACGAAATCAGCAAGAATGGAGGGATCGCCATCTGCGCACCCATTGCGCCCTACGATGAGATTCGCAAGGAGGTGCGGCATCTCGTCGAGTCCAACGGCGGCTTCATCTTGGTGCATATCGCCACTCCCGTCGAGATCTGCGAGCAGCGCGACCGCAAAGGTCTCTACGCCAAGGCCCGCGCCGGGATCCTCAAAGAGTTCACCGGGATATCCGATCCGTACGAGGAACCTCTCGACGCCGACGTCCACATCGATACGACCCGGCGCACCCCTGAGGAGGCCTGCCAACAGATCCTTCTCCATCTCGAAAGCGAAGGCTACATCGGCGCCAGGGCCTGAAGTCATCTCTTAGGCCCATAGGTTTCCCATGGAAGCCGCTCGAGCCGGTTCCATCAAGACAGCCGGGACGATCGCCAAATGGCATCGTGAAGCCCGCTCACTGCAAAACCGCTACACCAATCCCGTGGTTGTGGGTCAAGTTATGATCTTTATTCGGAGGGGCGGCCTCCGGCTCCCCCCCTTCCTGAATCAAGGAGTGATTCTGCCTCTGCCAGGGATCACTCCATCTTCACCCGGATCCGCACATACCGCTGCGGACCTCCGCCTTCGGGCAAGCTTCGCAGTTCCTCCACATAACCATTCTCGTCCTCATCCCCCGATTCTAAATGTTCCAATTCCTCCCAAGCAAACTCCTCCCAGTCCTGCAAGTCGACGGAGGACTCGACCGTCAAGACCACGCCGGCCCGGCCGGCGAACCTGCGAAGGCGGATGGCGCGCCTTGATCCGTTACCGTCGACCGGCTCCAGGTTCGGCAATGCGGCGTCATCGGGTCGCAAAGGATGCATTCCCAGCGCAAACTCGATCGCGTTGATTCTTCCATCGTTGTCCGGGTCTCCGTCCGGCCCGCGTTGAGCCGGGTCCACCTCGGTCTCATCAAAATAATGGGCCGCCCAAACGGCAAAGCTATCCTCGGGGGAATCTTCGCCCCGGCCCGGTGTGCCGCCGGGCTCCGCACTGGCCGCCCACGCCCCCACGTCGTAAGAGGCCGGAGTCGAATCTGTGTTTGCCAGGATCAGCGAATGCCCTTCCGTAGCGGCAATTTCCGGCCACGGAGCCGCCGGTGAGTAGTCGAATCTGGCAATCAGATCTCCGGCAGCGTCGCGTAGTTCCAGACTTTCGCCTTCGTTGCTCAGTCTCCCGCCATAAGCCCCGCCCCACTGAAATTGACCGCCATAACGCTCCCGCAACGCCGCTTCGTTTGTTCCCAACACCAGATAAGCGCCCGGCTCGAGCGCCAGGCTCTGTTGGAAGACAAAATCAATTCCAGCCGTGAATGCGACTCCGAGCAGGTCCACAGGATCGGGACCCACACTGCGCAACTCGACAAACTCGAAATCAGACCGGGAATACCCCATCGCCGCCTCCGAGCTGTCCGTGTCGCCTGGGCGGTAAAGAATCTCGCTCACGACCAAATTATCCCTGCCGGCCGGAACGCTGCCCACACGAAAAACGGCCTCCGCCAGCGGAGACCAGTTTCGCGATCCAAAAATCGTGGCATGATACTGCCGCGCCCGGATTTCTGTGGTCTGAGAGATGATCACAGGACTGGTCTCCGCATAACTCAGCGCGTCCCCTGACAATTCGCCGCCTGGAAGGCGCGGATCACTCCCGTCCACCGTATAGTAAATGGCTCCCGGCTGCGGATTGAACAGACTCCCGATCCTCATCGTAACCTCGGCGCCTTCGGAGACCAATCCGCCGTTCCGGTCAAACACCGGAGCCTGCATCGACGTCCACAGCCTGGCATTTTCAAACTGCTTGCCCGGACTAAAGAGATAGCGCTCCCGCTCCGTGAACCAACGGTTGAAATCCGCCTCGCTCATCGTCTGCCGGAGCACATATTGCATGACCGGATTGATCTCATCGCGCAGCTCTTCCATGCGTCTTCTCAAGTTCTCCTCCATCAAGGCGCCTCCGTTGAAGAAGTGACGCTGAATCCGGTCGGCGAAGAGCTGACGGAAATCGACGTTCTGCGCCAGCCCTTGATAGATCCGGGGAATGTCGGCCGCGCCGCCTCGGAGATCGCTGGTGATCACATCGTAGTTCACTGGCTTGCTTCCGCCGTGACCAAAGGCGCCTTCCGCATCCCAAACATACATGCGCCATCGGCCCTCCGGCGATCGCTCGCGCGCCAGGGCGAAATTGTTGTGCGGCCAATCCCAAGTCGCGCCGTAGATATTCAGGATCAGGTAGTCCGCTACGTTGACCGGATCAACCCATCGCAAGGCCTCTTCATAGTTCTCCGGGACGGAGAGATCTTTCCGCAGCGCTTCAAGCATGGACCGGTAGGCCGCGTCGTCGCCGTCGGCAATCCCGTCGTGCAGCATCACATCCCAAGGAGCCGAACTCCCATAGACCTGCTGGAAGAACGATTCCCGCAACCGGGGCGTCAGATTGTAATATCCCTTCAATTCTCCGTTCACGTAGAGCGTGTTCTGGATGCCGGCCACGCTGACCTGTCCCATGTCGATCGCCAGCCGCCGCATCAATTCGTCCCGGATAAACGGGTTGGAGATGTCGTTCTTCCCGGCGCGCAACCGGAGCGTGTCGAAGACGGCGGCGGCGACATCGGGAAAGAGCTGGCGGCGGATCTCCTCTTCCCCGTATTCCTCGCGCAAGTAAAAGTTCAGGGATGGTTTCTCCGTAGCACTGACCTGCCAAGGGCTGCGCTCCGGCTGTCGAAAGGTCATCCGTGGGCGGGACCAGTTGCTCGCGGAAAAGCGCAGACCCCCGTCGACGCGCAGCGCAGTCTGTGGAGCAAACGGGTCGAGGATTTCCAGGGATACGGGACGCTCGTAGGCTCGCCCGCGTTGCATCGGAATGTTGTAATCCGTTATCTTTGCGCCCCTCCACTGCCCGTCGACGTAGGAACCCCCATCAATGGCCAAAACGCCGTAGGGTTTGTAGAAGGCTCCTCCCGGATCCCCGCTCAGAGACACCGCAGGCAGGGTGCGCAGGGCTTCGTGTTGTCCCACCAGATACGTCGCCGTTTCAATACGCGACGGAAGCCATCCCTCGCGAAAAGCGCGGGCGCGCGCCACCGTCCCTGTATCTGCGTCGATCAGCTCGATCCTCACAGGCGCCTCATAGAGAATCCCATGCGTCCCGGTGGGCTCTGTTCCATCCAGTGTGTAGCGGATGCTTGTTCCGGCGCCACCGGCCTCCATACTCAGGGAAAAGCCCTCATCATAAAAACCCGGACCATGGCTGAATCTTGGCCGCTCGACGAAGCCCGCTGCCGCGGTTCCGGCATTCTCTCGGCCCGGCGTAGGTTCCACAAAATACCCCAAGCCATTCGGGTCTCTTCCATAGGAAACAAAAGGCCGTTGCGGCGGGAAGCCTGGCGCCCACAGATCTTCCGGAACGCCTCCCGGACGATAGAGCCCGAGGAATTCCCCATCCGCGGACAACCGGAAGCTCGCGTGCAGGTATTTCCCCTCCGGAGCTGCCCCCTCCCATCCGTCCGCAAGCACCAAAAGATAACCGTCTGCAACGATGGTCGTCCCCGCAGGAAAGACAAAGGCCTCCGGATCATCTGGATCATCCGAAAGCGACCATCCGGTCAGATCAACCGCCGCGGGACCGGGATTGCGCAATTCAATCCAATCGGAGAAGGCTCCCTTATAACCGGGCGAGCCAAGCAGCTCCGGATCATAGATGCCCCCGGATGGCTCCGCCAAACCCGTGAACAAACGCCAAGTCATCCCATCGACAACAAGAGGAATGCTGGAGCCTCCTTGGAACAGGCCCAAACCGATGAACAATCGGCCCTTGAAAAAGATGGTCGACGAGATGTCATAGTTATGGACCTGGACGGCCAACACGTTCTCTCCTTCCAGCAGATACTCGCGTGCCGCCTGCGGAGAAGCCAAGGATTCCGAGCTGCTCTCATTGCGGAGGTTGAAAGCGAACTCCTCCCGGTGAATGTAATCCCCGGGCGCGCCCAGATTGGCTCGAGCCACTTCCTGGCCGTTGACATAGGCGACGAACCCATCATTGAACCAAGCCTGCATCCGCAACGGTTCTTCGCTGGCCGCCTGCTCCGCGGAAGCCTGGAAACGAACCCGCAGATAGAGAGACGGGGTCGACCCGCGCAGTCCGGAACCCAAATCCGTGGCTAACCCCGGCGCGCCGGCTCCCACGGGATCGGCTGCTTCCCGCCATCCGGAGTCGTCAAAATCCGCATCCATCCAATGGGGTCCCGTACCCAAACGCAAAACGCCGTTAGCGTCCTCCCGCGTCAGGTAGTCGCTGCTGCTGGCCAACACTTCGTTGAGGACCACCTGAGCGGGAAGCGCTGTAGGAATAACCAAGACCATGCCCAGGAACGCTCTGGCATAAGCCATGCGCAACCGGGCATGAACCGTGGAGAAAAGCATATTCAAGACAGGGTTTCGATTCGAACCAGAAACGCGCGGCCGGTCCGCTTGGAAACAGCGACCCCGCAGGCGTGGAATCCCGCTACTCACCCAGCCGTTCTCATCTTGCCGGAAAATGCCGGCGAGCCTTGCCTCGACCAAAGCGCCAGTGCGGTAAGGGGTGCTTCTCATTGAGTATCGTTGCCTGCCGGTTTCTGCCAGACTATGGCTCCAGTCCGGCAATGGCAAGCCCGGCTCAACCCGCCATGGCTCAGCATCGCCGCCAATGGACCGGCGGGACTCCGGAGGGCGCGTTTCCAAGGGGAACGGAGGCGGGCGGCGCAGGCTTTCCTTGGCCGTTGACCCGCCACGGGCGCTGCGCGCCTCGAGAAACCCGATAATCGACCGTGGAGGGCCTCGGACCTGTGACGTCGCCACAGATCAGCACAGCGGCTCGCAAGACCGCACCACGTCATCGACGACCCCTCGCATCTCCTCCTCCTGTTCCTCGATGGACTTCACCAAACGGAACTGCGAACGGGCCCGGTCCAGATTCTGTCCGCGGCGATGGACCTTAAAATAGGTATCGCCCTGCAAGTAGTCGGTGAGAAACCGCGCGCCGATGATCAGGGCCAACAATTTGCCGGAGAAAGCCAGATGCTCGCGCTCCGTTTCATTCAGGAAACCGCCCGCCGTCGACCAGTAACCCTCGAGCAATGCGCGGAACATGTTCATCCGCATGCAGACCTTGCTCAGATCCCGCTCGTCTTCCAGGGCGGGATTGGTGACCGTGCGGATCATGTCCCCGAAGTCGTAAAGCACGGATCCAGGCATCACCGTATCCAGATCGATGACGCAGATGCCCTCTTCGGTGGCGTCGTCAATGAGGACGTTGTTCAGCTTGGTGTCGTTGTGGGTGACTCGTTCCGGGATTCCTCCTGAATCCAGGAGTTTGCGGATGACTCCAGCTACATCCCGCCGTTTCCGGACGAAGTCGATGGCATCCTTGGCCTCGGAAACCCGGCCGTTTTTCGATGCCGCCACGGCTGCTTCGAGCGCATCGCAGCGCTTCCCGGCATCGTGAAAGTCTGGGATCGTCTCATGCAAACGGCCGCCGGGAATGTCGGTGAGCATGCGCTGGAATCTCCCGAAGGCGCGAGCTACAGCCCGGGCCCGCTCCTCGCTGTCCAGCGTCTCGAAGGTCGTGGCCCGGTGAATGTAAACGTAGGTCCTCCAGTAAACGCCGTCGCCGTTTTTCCAGCAACCATTCCCGTCCCGGGCCGGCACCACCGTTAAGGCCTTGCGCCGGGCGTCGGGGTCGTCCGCCTCGGCCAGTTTCGACGCCATGTGCCCGGTGACCCTGGTCACGTTCTCCATGAGCCGGAGTGGTTCTGGAAAGACCCGGTGGTTGATGGTCTGATGCACGAAGCGCACCGTTTGACCGCCGTAGTCGTAATCCGCGGCGTAGGTGTCATTGAT
Organism: Verrucomicrobiales bacterium; assembly: GCA_035513055.1. Classification (GTDB taxonomy): domain Bacteria; phylum Verrucomicrobiota; class Verrucomicrobiia; order Verrucomicrobiales; family DEV007; genus DATKCT01. Next base: position 25,471 of record DATKCT010000022.1, read on the forward strand.
GTGTCCAGTGCCGATCGAGAAGCCTCTGAGGAAGCGCCCGTGGATCTGAAAATGCGCACCAACCTCTGCGAGTTCGCGCTCAGGCCTCATCATGGCGCGTTTCTAGCCGCTATTTCCGGCAGGGGCAAGGCTATCTCGTCCAAGCCCCCCTCCGTCCCTGCCTATGCGCCGGTCGCGACAAGGAAAGGGCGTGGAACGTTTTTGAACCCTGGACGGTTCTCGCCGGGCCACACAGCGGCGGGAATCCGGCCTCAGCCACCGCGCCCGGCGGCAAAAACCACCGTGACATCCCTGGTCCCCCCGATATTCTGCCGCGGTCATGTTCCCCCGCCTCAATCGCCTATTCGCCGCGGACGGCAAGTGCTTCGACGTCGCCATCGACCACGGATTCTTCAACGAG
>DATKCT010000023.1:0-3449 GCA_035513055.1 Verrucomicrobiales bacterium
CCGCCCGACAATCTGCGCCGCCCCTTCCGTGTTCTCGGCAATTCCGTCGATGGTTTCCGTGTCCAAGCTGTCGATGTTGCCGCCGGATAGCTCCTTGACCTTTGCGCGGGCCGCATCGCGGACCCGGCCCTCTTCGCTTCCCGTATAGGCGTAGATCCTTCCGTCCCCGGGATTCTTTGATGTCCGGGGCTTTCGGGCAGCCTTCTTTCGCGCAGGCGGCATGTCTCTCCTTATCCCAGTCCTCCGGTTTCGCCAAGTCCGGCTAGGCAGAACAGCCTGCAAACGCCCGGCAGCGCGGGATTCATCACGCCTCTTCCGTCCTAACCTCCGGCCTGCGAACCTGCCGTCCCGTAGCCGTTGGGCGCCTCCCCGCCTCCCCTCTGCCGCAACGCCTCGAAGAGCACGACCCCAGCGGCCACCGACACATTGAGACAGGTCACCCGCGCACCGGCATCCATGGGTATCCTGACCAAATAATCGCAGCGCTCCTGCGTCAACTTCCGCAATCCCGATCCTTCGGCGCCCAGCACCACTCCCAAGGGGCCGCGGAGATCCGCTTCATAAAGCGAACGCTCCGCGCTGTCCGCCGTCCCGACCAGCCACACACCCGCTTCACGCAACTGTGCCATGCACCGCGCCAGATTGGTCACCGTGGCCACCGGGATACGTTCCGCCGCCCCACAGGCCACCCGGCACACGGTCTCGTTCAACCCCGCCGCCCGGTCCCGCGGCGTCACCACCGCATCCACTCCTGCGGCATCCGCGGTGCGCAAACACGCTCCGAGATTGTGTGGATCCTGCACACCGTCCAGGATCAGCAAGAACGGGTCCTTGACCCGCATCGCCAGGGCGCGCAACTCCGCTTCACCGAGAGTAAGGCCCTGCGTCTCTGGACTCCAGTGACGATGGGCTCGCCGTCCTTGCGACCGCGGGTTTCGTCCCATCGCTTCAATCCGGGCCGGCAGCCCGTTTTTCCCTCTAGCCTGCGTCCTCTTCGACCTCGACCTTTTCCATCACCTCGATGCCGCCGGCCTCTTCGATCTTCCATTGCGCGCGGACCGCGGGAAACCGGACGTAGCCGTCCTCGAGGATATACACTTTCTGGCCTTCGGGATAGCGATTGAAGACGCGGCCTTGGTAAAGCTCGATGGGTCCCTCCAGCTCAAACCGTTTCAAGTAAGCATTGTAGTAAATGGCCTTGGCCGTTGCCGTGGTCATGACCCGAGTGTGCTGGGGCGGGCGTATCGAGGCCAAAGTCGCTCCTTCCTGCGCCGCGGCCCGGATCACCCTCCGGCGGCTGCGGTCCATCTCGGCATCCAACACTCCTCCCGTGAGCATCCAAGTATCGGCAATGCGGGCCCTGTTCGCCCAATAGCGAGCCTCCGTCTCGGAATCCGCGGTATCACTCGAATAGTAATCCGGCCCGCTTTCCACTTGCAGATCCTTAGAACTCTCACAGGCCGGTCCGCTCAAGGCGATCCCAGCCCCCAATGCCGCCCAACAAGTCACGCGCATGAACGCGACGATAAAGCGCACTCCGCCGAAGACAACGCATTTTCTTTTGCCATGGCGCAAGCCTCCGGCCCGGCCCACAATCCCTCATGCGCTTCCCGGAACCGAAGTTCCATCCCCTCGGCGCGGATCACTTCGCCGCGGTCGTTTTTCTCGGAGTGCTGCTCACCTTCCTGTTCGTCCAGGCCTGGCGTCTGGGCCCGGATCACCCCGCCGTGCGGCTCCAAGGAGCCGCCCTTGGCTGGCTGACTTTCTTGTCCTATCCCTTTCATGTCCTGGCCCTTTGGATCTCCGGAGACCTGGGCCGGACCGCCGATCAACTCCCCATGCACCTCTGCAATTGGGCCGGCTTCCTGACCCCGTTCGCCCTCCTCTTCCGCCGCCCACTTCTGGTCGAGTTGGTCTATTTCTGGGGCCTCGCGGGCACTCTCCAGGCCCTGATCACGCCCAATCTCTTCTTCGGCTTCCCCCACCCTTTCTATTTCACTTTCTTTTCGCTCCACGGCGGGGTCGTCGTCGCCGCTCTCTACTTGGTCGCTGGACTCAAACTTCACCCGCGGCCCGGAGCCGCCCTTCGCGCCTGGCTCTGGCTCCAAGGCTACGGAGCCGTCGCCTTGGCCATCAATCTCCTTTCCTCCAGCAATTACGGATTCCTGCGGCAAAAGCCCGCTCGGGGTTCACTGATGGACCTCATGGGGCCGTGGCCCTGGTACCTGCTGGCGCTGGAACTGCTCGCCCTCGGCGCCTTCGCTCTCCTCAATCTGCCTTTCGCTCTGCTGCGCCGCCGGGACCCTTCCCGGACTCACTTCCTTCCGCTTTGACCTCGCCCGCCTTCCGCTCCTTCTTCGCCGGCCGGAAATCCAACGCCGCGGAGTTGATGCAGTAACGCAATCCCGTCGGCTTCGGCCCGTCGTCAAAGACATGCCCGAGATGGGCATCGCACACCGCGCACAGCACTTCCGTCCGGTCCCAGCCGAAACTGCGATCCGGCTTCGTACTCACGTGCTGCTTCTTTCCGGGCTTCCAAAAACTTGGCCATCCCGTACCCGAATCAAACTTTTCTGCAGATCGAAAAAGCAAGTATCCACAGCATACGCAGTGGTAATCCCCTGGCTTCTTCTCATCGTGCAGCTCTCCGGTGAAGGCTCGCTCCGTGCCCTTCAACCGAGTGACGTAATACTGCGCCGGAGTCAGTTTCTCTTTCCATTCCGCATCGCTCTTCTCGACTCGAGGCGGCGCCTTTTCTCCGCTCTCCTCGATGCTCTCGGCCGCCTCGGGCCGGGCTGGGCCGCCGTCTTCCGGCTCCGCCGCCGCGCACAACACAGCGATCCCCACAATACCGAGACTGCAGATCCGCTTCACCGGATGAAGCTACCTCAGCGAGACCAGCTCGCAAGTCCAGTCGAACGTCAGTCCCCTCTGCCCGCATTCCTTTTCGTTTCCTCGCGAAAATTGTGTCAGACACAAAATAAAAACAGGAACGAAGCCCTCGCCCGTCTCGCTTAAATCTACGCCCGGTTATGACGCGAATTTTGGACATCTAACATAATGTGTCAGACACCAAAAAAAATTGACAGACGGGCTCGGCCGGGTCTAGGGTAGAGCGGGCCCTGGCCGGTTGGACCCAGGAGGACTTCGTGCAACGCCTCCAACCGCTGGCCGATGAACCCTACACCCGCAAACTCCTGGCCGAAGTGGCCCAGTGCCAGGCCGATGGCGAGGCCGGCCGCTCGGCCGAAATCGCCGGATCGGTGCGGGAACGCCTCTTTGACCTCTCGCGCTTCATGCAGGAGTTTAAACACAAGTTCTCGCTGTGGTTCAATAGCCGGCATGAACGGCGTGGCACGGTGTGGGAGGAGCGCTTCAAAAGCGTGCTGGTGGAAGGAGCAGGACAATCGGCGCAAGGTCCCGGAGGATTGGCGGCCGTGGCGGCCTAC
>DATKCT010000024.1:0-5710 GCA_035513055.1 Verrucomicrobiales bacterium
GGGGACCTTTCAGAGCCTCACAGTGCACTGCGCGCGCTGTCATGACCACAAGTTCGATCCCGTTTCCCAGCGCGAATACTATGCCTTGCAAGCCGTCTTCGCCGGCGTGGACCGGGCTGACCGGCCCGTGGATCTTGACCCGGACATCCACAAGCGGCGGCGCGCGCTGCGCCAGCAGAAGACCGCGATAGCCCGGCGTGATCCGGAACTGCTCGCGTTTCTGGAAACGCCCGAAGGCGCGGTCCGGACCGCCGCCGCCGAACAGGAATACCTCCGCCTAGCAAACCGCTGGCGTTTGCTCGACATCGCAGCCGTCGCCAGCCTCGAAGCGCCCGGAACCACGACGTTCACCACGGAAAGCGATGGTTCTTACTTTGTCGGCGGAGCGCGCCCTGACAAAGACACTTTTGTCATCACCGCTCGCACTGCCCTCGAACTCGTCCACGCTCTCCGCTTGGAAGCTCTGCCTGATGACCGCCTGCCACATGGCGGACCGGGACGTTATGACAATGGAAATTTTCACCTGGCGGCGTTCCGCGCCGCACTCGCGCCTTCGGCTCATTCACCTGGAGCCCGGGAGCCGGAAGCCCTCATTTTTGCCCGTGCGGCCGCGAGACACGGGGACGGCGGCGATGCTGTCGCCAATACGCTTGACCGCAATCCGGACACGTACTGGAGCATTCATCCGCGCTACGGCGAAGCGCACGACGCCGTTTTCGTTCTCGAGCATCCTATCCATCTCGCGAACGAGGCCGGGATCACCGTCTGGCTCGAGTTTACCGGTAAACCCGGACATCAGATTGGCCGCTTCCGCCTCTGGGCTTCCGCAGAACCTATCGAGGGCCAACCCTTCAGCGAACAGCTTTCCCCTGATCTCGCAGCCCTCCTGGACCTCCCCGCTGCACAGCGCGATGCCGGACAACGGAGGGAACTCGCTCTTGGCCTCCTAGCGCTGGAAGCAGAGCGGAACCTAGCCGGATTGCCGCCGCCTCAGTTAGTCTATGCCGCGACAAACGACTTCACCCCTCAGGGCAGCTTCAAACCCGCGCCCGCGCCGCGTCCCATCCACTTGCTCATGCGGGGCGACATCAACAAGCCCGCGGAACTCGTTCAACCTGCTGCGCTCCGCTGCCTCCCTGGACTGCCCGGCGCACTGGACATTGCAACCGAGGACGAAGAAGCGGCCAGGCGGGCCGCATTCGCGCTCTGGCTGACAGACGAACGCAACGTGCTCACTTGGCGGAGCATCGTGAACCGTGTCTGGCGCGCTCATTTCGGGCGCGGCCTCTCCGAAACACCGAATGATTTCGGAGCCATGGGCTCCCCTCCCAGCCATCCAGATCTGCTGGACTGGCTCGCCCTCTGGTTTCGCGACGAGGCGCAGGGCTCGCTCAAAGCGCTGCACCGGCTTATCCTGACAAGCGCCGCGTATCGCCAGGAAGTGAACGATGAGCCGGAATCCGCGGGCTTCGCATGCGACGCCGAGAATCGCCTGCTCTGGCGAATGAACCGCTTGCGCCTAACCGGAGAACAGGTCCGTGACGCGGCCCTGCAGTGCAGCGGCAGACTCGACACTACCATGGGCGGCCCGCCCGCCATGCATTTTCTACACAGGGGGGACGCCACGTTCAATCCAGGTGGAGCCCCGCCCTTCGTGGATTACGCGGGCTTCGATCAGGATTCCGCCGAAAACGGACGGCGCGCAGTTTACCGCTTTGTCTTCCGCACCGTCCCCGACCCTCTCATGGACGCCCTCGATTGCCCAGACGGCGGTTCTGCCATCCCGGCGCGTCCCGCAGCGACCACAGTTCAGCAGGCCCTCGCCTTGCTCAACGACGCGTTCCTCATCCGGCAGTCTGAACACATCGCCGCGCGCCTTTCCGCGGAGCACGAGCCGGACGAATCGCGAGTCGCGGCCGCCTTCCAGCTTCTGCTGCAACGCGATCCGTCCCCGGACGAACTGTCCCAATTCGCTGAGTATGCGCGCAACCACGGCTTGGCGAACGCCTGCCATCTGCTGTTCAATACGAACGAATTCGTTTACTTGGACTGAGGAGGACGACCCTAATGACCCCCGACCTTCCCAGCCGGCGCGATTTTTTCGGAAGCTTCGGATCCGGCCTCGGCGGAATCGCCCTGGCCGCGATGCTGGCCGAAGAGAAGCTCGCAGCCGCTCCGCGATTGACGGGACCCGTCCCCAAAGCCCGCCGCATCATCCAGCTCTTCATGAACGGCGGAGCGAGCCAATGCGATCTCTTCGATTACAAACCCCGTCTCATCGAACTGCACGGACGCCCCTTCGATCCGGGAAACGGCGAACGTGTCGAGGCGAGCGTCAGTGTTCCCGGAGCCGTGATGAAAAGCCCCTTCGCCTGGGCCCAACACGGGCAGTCCGGCCGCTGGGTCAGCAACGCGTTGCCGCATCTCGCGCAATGCGTCGACCGCTTGGCCTTCCTCATGGCCATGACCTCCAGCTCCAATGTGCACGGACCCGCTGCCTACCTGCAGACCACCGGGTTCTCCCTTCCGGGGTTCCCTTGTCTGGGAGCGTGGATCTCCTATGCGCTTGGCAACGTGGCGCAGGATGTTCCCGCGTTCGTTGCTCTGCCGGACTCGCGCGGCTTCCCTTACAATGGCCGCAGCGCCTTTAGCTCGGGATTCCTTCCCTCGAACCACCAGGGAGTCGTCGTCCATGCGTCCTCCCCGCACCCGATCACGCATCTGGCTCCGCCCCCGTCCGCAACGCACGTCACACAACAAAGCCGCTTAGACGGACTGCCCTTGTTAGCTCGCATGAACGCCGCGCACGCCGCGGCCCGGTCCGGCGATGCGCGGCTCCAAGCCCGCATCGACACCTACAAAATGGCGGCCCGTCTCCAGCTCGCCGCGCCCGGATTGCTGGATCTCTCCGGCGAAACCGAAGCCACCCGCCGCGTGTATGGGCTCGACCGCCCGGAATGTGCCGATTTCGCGCGCAACTGCCTGCTTGCGCGCCGCATGATCGAACGCGGCGTCCGCTTCGTTCAAGTCTGGAACGGCCACGGCGGAGGCTCGGGCAATTGGGATAATCACGGCGACATTCCTAACGAACTCGGGTTCATCGCCCGCACGATGGATCAGCCCGCCGCCGCTCTCCTCCGCGACCTCGATGCACGCGGTCTCCTCGACGACACCCTCCTCATTTGGACGACCGAGTTCGGACGGATGCCGTTCTCCCAGGGAAACTCCGGGCGGGACCACAACGGCGGGACTTTTGTCTCATGGTTCGCCGGAGCGGGCATTCGTCCGGGCACAGCTCACGGCGAAAGCGACGAATGGTCCTGGAAAGCCCGATCCGGAATCGTGACGTGCCACGATTTCCATGCCACGATCCTGCATCTGCTCGGCATCGACCACGAAACCCTGACAGTCTACCACAACGGCATCGACCGCCGCCTCACCGACGTCCACGGCCGCGTCGTCCACGAGATTCTTTCATAACCCAATCCGATCACCATGCCTCTCCGGACTCCCCCGCAGCTCGGGCCGTTTGCTTCCCGGAAGAGGGCGCGACCAAGAACGGAAACCCCGGACTTCAATGGAAAGCCGCTGTGCCGCCGTCGGAGAAGCCGGAGGCTTCGCAGCTTGTAGCCGGTGGTGAAGCGTAGCGACACCACCGGTGTGAATCGCAATTCCATCCGCACCCCGGCAGGGGTGACAGAAAGCGCCCTGCCTTCTACTCTCCTGCTAGCGGCTCCGCCGCCGGTCCGGGAACCAGACAGACCCGGAAGCCCTGGGCCCAGCCGCGGCCGCCAGGCCCCCACCTGTCGCGGTAGGCCGAGCGGCACCAGGCCGCGACGTCGTCCCAGGAGCCGCCCCGGACCACGCGGTACTCGCCCACTTGCGGCCCGACCGGATCGGTGACGGCCCCTTCCCCATACTCCCCATACCAGTCCTCACACCATTCCCACACATTGCCGTGCATGTCCTGCAATCCAAACGCGTTCTCCTCCTTCTCACCCACCCGCTTGGGTTCGCCGCCCGGCGCACTCGCAGTTATCCTGCCGCCAATCAGCGGTAAGGATTGCAACCACCCAACCCATCTCGAGGGCTTGCGCACCGAATTCCCGGCATACCAACCGGCCCGGCCTAACGCAGCTTCGTCGTTCCCGCTGGAATACGCCGCCGGCGACCCCGCACGGCAGGTGTATTCCCACTGGGACTCAGTCGGAAGCCTGAACTCGCAACCCGCAGGCAGCTTCCCCTGGCTCCCCAACCGCTCCGTGCATGCCGCCGCGAAGGCCTTCGCCTCATCCCACGTCACACTGTCCACGGGCAAGCGCTCCCCTTTGTAGGCGCTCGGATTGCCAGTCATCACCGCCTCCCATTGCTCCTGCGTCGTCTCCGCCTTCGCCATCCAGAACCCCCGGCTCAACGTCACCGCATGCTGCCGCTCGTTCTCGATCCGGAACGCTTCTCCTGGAGGACTCCCCATCAGGAAGGAGCCGGCGGGACACCAGCACAGCGTGAGCTTCACTCCGTTACCGATATCGTACACGATCTCCTTTGCCGCACTCGCGCCGGACACGCCGTCGCTCCGCTGCCAACCCTTCATCCAATCGCCGACCGCCAGCAACGCCAACATTCCTACCCCAGCCAGAAACGCCGCGATTCGAGGATTCCGCCGCTTGCCGCTCCTGCGTTGCAGCTCAGCCATTCCAGCTCCTTATACACTCGACCACCCCGCAACCCCAGCTCACAGGGCGGTCTTCACTGAAAATCCACAGGCGAGATATCAACCGCGTTCATTTCAATATTATTGGGCTTTCAGTTTTCGATCCCTTCGGTATGCGGGAGGTAGCGATAGTCAGCCAGAGCGACCGCGCCAATGACCTCTCTTCGATGGTCATTCTTCCGACTCGCTCCATTTCGGCCCGAAGCGCGGCCGCCGCACAGGCGCTCTTGCGGGGACGATGCTTGATTGAATGGGGCTCTTCCATCTCGATTGAGCTTGCGCCACACTGCTTCACTCCGCAACCTCCCGTCTGCACAAACAACTTCCCCGCCTTCTACCTCCTCCGGGCCCCCTTTTCCCTCGAGAAGATCACTTGGGAACCGGACACAGGGCGGGTCATCTACCGCTCGAAACGGAACTGGCGCACGAAACGCAACTTCCAAGTCTTCAGCGCGGGTGCGTTTCTGGCGGCGGCGATCGAGATATACCGCCCAAAAGTCAGCAAACCGTCCGCTATTACAGGCTCTACTCGAACCGCCGCCGGGGGATGGATGCGAAAGCGGGGATACCCCCATACTCCAACACTCCAGCGCTCCTCTGAACCCCCACCAACCCTCGCCTCTGGGCAGGCGGGAAGGCCAGCCTTTGAGAAGCGAATTCCTGCAGTAGTTTCAGTTCCGAGATATGGCGAAAGAGCGTTACTGTCAAAAAGCAGTGCACCCGGTCATCTCCAGCCGGCGACCTGACCCAGGACCAAGCCTGCCCTCCCGGCAAGCGGGAATTCCGCCTCTTCGTTTCCACACCGAGGTTATTGCGGCCCGCCAACTACCGGCACTTCGCGGAGGCGGCAGCGCTCGATACCGCCCGTTTTGGAAAGCGTCACCTCAAGCAACGCGCCGCGCCGCCATTCGGCATCCGGCCCTTTGTCGTCGAAAACGAGATTGCCCAGCGACCAGGCGACCGGCACGCCACCCATCCATTCCAGTGGCTGCACGG
>DATKCT010000025.1:0-63617 GCA_035513055.1 Verrucomicrobiales bacterium
AGGAGCGATTACGAGTCCGGGGTAATCTTGAACAAGCATGGCTGCCTGGAATTCGAGACTCCGCTACGTAATTTATGGGACAGCATGTGTGATTAGGATGGATTTAGTTATGCGCAAAAGCCCCAATCGACTTTCCCCAGACTTCTCCGGCCCTGCCGTTGAGAATCAATGAGTTATGAAGTGGTAACAACCTCTTTAACCAAGCCATGGGATGGCAGTGACTTCATTTCTTTGTCGAACGTTTAGTCGATGGAATTCCATGTTTGGCGTAATAGGTGGAATTCCATCTAGTGTGCTGGTACTGGCCGGGGTGGCGGTGGTGGGCTAGGCATGTGGTGAGGATAAGTTGGGCCCGGGGGTAAAGGCAAGGGAAAAGGTGACGCCGCGGGTCCGCTCCTTTGACGTAGTCCACTGACGGTGAGTCGATTAGCCTGGGTTCAAGGGACCGGAATGGGTGGCGGTTCCGCGGCTGAGCGGCGAGGTGCCCCCGGTGGGCCAGGGGCCGTGCTGGAGGCCTGGCGGCGCCTCGGTCTGAGGGCATGGTATGGGATAATAGGTGGAATTCCCTGTTTGGGACGGATTCTGGAATTCTACCTATTCTGCTTGACGGTGCGGAGGGATCTGGGATTCGGTGGGGTGCGGTTGGAGAGCTGACAGGAGAAAGCGATGGCTGAGGCTCAGTTTCCGGGGCCGGGCCGGGTTTGGCCTAAAGTGGCGAAAGTGACGACATGTGGCCTTTCCGTGGGATCGGTCAACTGGCGAAGGGGCGCCGCCGGGACCGCGGTGGACTTGCGAGAAAGTGGCAAACTCTCCATTTCGCTCCTGGGCCCGTTTCCCCATAGGGGGGCTGTCCTGACCCTAGGCGCGTGGCGTGTTCGGAATGCGAGGCCCTGGAGGCGAAACGGTACGAGTAGAGCCGCCGCCTTGAAGGCGGACCCCCGCACGGCAGGAGACCCCAACCCTCGGAGGGCGAAGTTCACTGTGGAGGAATCCGGAGGGGAGGAGAAAGTGAGAGGAGTGAGCGGCATCGAGAAGGAGACACGGCAACCTCGAGCAAGCAGGAAACGGAAAGTTCTGGTCGCCATGGCGTTGGTGGGAACGGTGCTGGGGATCCTGCTGCTTGGCACCGCATGGAAGTGGGGATGGTTCGGCGGGAAAGGAACCGCGGAGGAAATGGTGTTCGACCTGGGCAACGGAGTGGAGTTGACCCTCTGCTTGTGCCCTCCGGGAACCTTTCTGATGGGAAGTCCGGCGACGGAAGCGGGGCGGGAAGCCAATGAGACTCAGCATCCGGTGACCCTAACCCGGGGATTCTGGATGCCGAAGACGGAGACGACGCAGGCGCAGTGGAAAGCGCTGATGTCGGAGAATCCAAGTCATTTTCAAGGGGACCGTTTGCCTGTGGACAGTGTGAGTTGGGATGAAGCCAAAGCCTTCGCAGTTGCCTTGACGGAGCGGGTGCGGCGGGAAGGGAAGCTGGATGCCGGTTGGGAGTTTCGTCTGCCGAACGAGGCGCAGTGGGAATACGCCTGCCGGGCTGGGACGAGCACGGCCTATTACACCGGAGATAGGGAGAAGGCGTTGCAACGGGCTGGCTGGTATTATGGCAATTCCGGGGACAAGCCCTCGAGGGTTGAGGGATGGTTGCACACAATGCCGCTCATTGCGGGTTGGTTTAAGGACAAGCGCGAGGGAAAGACCCGGCCCGCGGGCAAGAAAAAGGAGAACGCGTTCGGCCTGCAGGACATGCATGGCAACGTGTGGGAATGGTGTGAGGATTGGTATGGAGCGTACGGGGCAGGCAGTGTTGTGGATCCCATCGGTCCCCCGGACGGTCCCGATCGCGTGGTCCGGGGCGGGTCCTGGGTCAACTTCGCGGACGAGTGCCGTTCGGCCTACCGCCTCGGGGTCAGGCCTGGCGACCGCTACCGCTACTGGAACCTGGGCTTCCGGGTCTGTCTGGTTCCCGGTCCGGCGGCGGAGCCGCTGCCGTAGAAAGAGAAAGGAGTGAGCGGGGCGGCAAGCACGGCGGGTCCAGAGTTTCGGCTCGGATCCCGGTGATGAGCCGGGCACCCGTAAAATGACGTGGACGGGGCGAGGAAGGGGGATGATTGTTGGTGGTCACTCTGTCCACCAACAAGGGGACGCTGTGACCTTCTGATCTCCGGGTAATCGTACGCCGAGACGCGCATCGTGAGCGTGTCAGCTATCGATGAAAGCCAGCGGCCGCGAGGCGAAGGCACGATCGCGACTGAATCGCCTTGTTAGTCAGTCTCGTTTTCACTCCATCATTCATGTTTTGGGCCCTCCTATGGTCATGCTGAGAGAAGCCTGCAGAACGGGATTAGCTGAGGTATTGAAGTAACGAGCGGCGCGATCGGGCCTGGTGAACGGGGGGAAAGGAGGAGGCGAACCTCCTTCTGGTAGCTATACTGCGGATCCTTGACCAATGCTGGGGGGACGCGCTTCATCCGTTCATTTCGACTTCTTCCCGAATAATCACATCGACAGAGGTCCCGCCTACTGACAACGTCGCTAAGTGAATCAGCCAGCGTGCGAGCAAAGCCTGACGGATTGTGAATTTCCACGCATGCGTCGGTCTTGAATTTTGCCATTGCTTCCCGGCTGAACTGCTCTGTCGCACAGTATATGAAACAATCGGGGGCTCTCTCGGGGACGACCAGGCTTAGGCCCGCGAACGTAACATTGCCTTCACCTTCTTCAAATTCAAAGACTTGGTCGGTCACCCACGAACGGTTCTCGGCCTTTGAGATATCTGTGGGTGTGTCGAACATATGCCACGTTACAGCGATACCTTCTCCTGGATCGCCAATGGCGGGTCCGAGCTCTGTGGCCCGGTATGAATGCAAGGTTCCGATGCGAACGGTGCCGCTTGCAAGCATTGCCAATGCATGCGCTTTATGGAGGTACTTGTAAAGAGAACGGATGGGCATCATGCTGTTTCGCTATGCCGCGGGCAGACTGTGGTCTGAGGGGGCTATCCACTCCTGGGACTGGCTAACTGTATTCTTGAGCAGCCTGCCGAATAACAAGGTTATCGCACAGCATGCTAGAGAATCCGTCCAAAGCCAGCCTTGCCCCGCTCGGGCAAATAGCCGGACGCTCGAAGTTCGCGCTCCGAGAGAATGCAATCATGGTCGACCGCTGAGGCTCCGCTTTGCGGTAGACTTTGCCGCGAAACGCACCGCTCCCGCGATGGACTCCGGAGAGAACCCCTCAGAAATCGCTTCGAGCACGCACGCTTCGGCAACGGTCCCGCCGAAGCCCCCCGCATCTTCCACGGTATCGAGCGCCTGCTGGCGAGGCCACTCAACGCCTAGCCGGGCCCAGAACGCCGGCGCCCGCCGGAGAGGGGAGCACGTGTCGCCTGCGGTCGTGGCCGTGGAGGCGGAATTCATGGGCTGAAGTGGAGCACATGGGCCGGAAGAGCGCGGGAACGCCTGCCCCCGGCCCCCAGGAGGGGGCCGCAACGCATGCGGCGACGGGATCGTGACCTGTCCGGATCGGGATTGCAAGAAAAACCCCGTGCTCACCATTTCGCTCAGGAGCGCGTTTCGGCCAGGGGGGCGGCTGTCCACACCCTGGCCGTTTCCGCTCGGATCCCGGTGGCGAGGATGCCGGAAACGGGGCGAAGACGTAAGCTTCTGCAACCGCCGGCCGCGGCCGCTCGGCAACCCACCGGCCATACTCAACGGTTCTGTTGAATGGGACATAGGCGTTGAGTGCTCACTCTCGAGGCGGGAGCAATTCGCCTGTCGCATTCCACTTCGGTGGATTCCGAATGCCTGACGGCGCGTATGGCGGCAAATCTGGAATGTAAAAAGCAGCGATCTGGTGCGCCATTCGCTCCGCATTGATACCACTTCGGTTTATCAGCACTACAACGCTGAGCTTGGCATCCAGAAAGCGTGAGAATTGCGTGGAGCTGCCGGGGCGCCCACCGCCATGCAACACGATGCGTTGATCTCCCGCTTGGTTCAAGTACCAGCCAAAACCGTAATGCTTCAGCACGGTCCCGTTGAATGAAACGGGTTCCCACATCTCCGCAAGAGTGGCTGCTTTGAAGAGCTTGCCGGGATAGAGGACCGCGTCCCACTTTGCCATGTCCAATACGGTCGTAAGTAAACCCCCGTCGCCGTTGTTGAAGAGAGTGGGATTTACGAACTTGCAATTCACGAGACGGTTCGATTCCGTTTCATACAATGCGACTCGGTTCTTGACTATTTCGAAGGGGTCATCCCGCCGCGTGGCCGTCATTCCCAGCGGCTTGAAGAGCCGGTTGGCAAGGAACTGATCCCAAGGCGCGCCGGTAAGGCGCTGGATGAGCATGGCGAGCAGAATGTAATTCGAGTTCGAGTAAGCCCACTTCTGGCCCGGCTCAAAATCAAGTGGGAAGCCGGCGATGATCCGCCATAGCTTCGGGTAGTCGAAATCCTCGCGCGACGAGCCGAGCGGTCCGTTGTAATCCTTGATTCCCGAAGTCATCGTGAGCAAGTGACGGATTGTAATCTCGCTCCAATCACGCGGCGTGTCGGGAAAGTAAGAGGAAATCTTGTCATCGAAATGGAGCCGTTTCTCTTGCGCGAGCAGCACTATCGCCGCGGCAGTCAGTTGCTTCGTAACGGAAGCCAATTGGTAAACGGACTCCGCCGAAGCCCGGGCATTAAGGTCCACATTGGCGAGACCGTATCCTTGAGCCTTGAGAAGCTGTCCGTTTTTGATGACCGCGATTGAGATCCCCGGGATATTATGCGCCTTCATTTCGGCCTGCACGAATTTATCCACCGTGTCCCCGCGCAGTGCTGCCGAGGTGACAACCACCAACGACAAGCAAAGTCTGAACCGGTTCATGAACGGAATCTCAATAAGGCAGCGTGCCATGTCGTTGTCTTAGATGCGGGGCTTTCTACTCGGCCGGTGACGCCGTGGCTATCAGGAGGGTTCATGGCTGAGTGCTCGAGGTGGAGGTGGGGACCGGAGCTGCCCCTCCGGCCCCGGCCCCCGGGCAGGGTTTCTCCCGTTGCCGTTCGGCGCCGGGATCGTGGCAAGTCCCGGACGGGAGTGCAAGAAAGATCCGCTGCTGTGCTCCGGGATTGGGCGATCCCGGCCGTTTCCGTGTCTGGTGCCGGAGCGGTTGGACAGCTTCGGAAAGCGGTGGATCTGGACCGGGAAGTTGTCACTATGGTTGTCACTAATCCTGGGGTGGCCTGTAAGTCGTGGATTCTCAACGGAAATGTCTTCCGTTGGTTCAAACATGTTCTCTGAAGCTCAGCGAGTTTGCTCGCTGCGCTCGATTCTTTTTGAGAATCAGCGACCCTCTTTCCTCATTTCTGCCGATCACGCCGGTTCCGGCGACCTTACCGTCTTTGTCCACCACGCGAAAGGGGCCGGAGATAACCGAACGCAGCGATTTGGACAGCGCGTCGGCGGAGCCGGCGTCGAAATAGCTTCCGCCGCCGAGCTGTGCCCACTGTTCGAAGTCTTCTTTGAGTCCGGGATCGATGCGCCGGACGCCTCCCTCGCGTTGAAGCATACTTCCCGAAGCGTCGAGAAACCGCTCGACGGCGGAGGCTCCGCCGGTCTCCTCCGCAGCGCCGCAGATCTCGCCGTCCTCCTCGAACACGACGGCGAGCCGCCCGGCGGGCGCGATGGAGATGGGACGGCGAGCGAGAATCCTTCCGGTTTGTGCGGTGAGATAACGAAGTTCGAACTCGCCCTCCTCGGCTGGCAGGTTTAGGGGCAGGGGGTTCCGCCGGCTGAGGATCGTGGCCGTGCGGACCGGCTCGACATCCGCCGCCGCCTCTGCGGCGAACAGAGCGATCTGGTCGTAGTCGTTACCGGGCCCCTCCCAGCCGACCAAGATTGGGATTGCGGCGGTTGCGGACTCCGGCGCATTGAGGGATGCTTCCTCGGCGGTGATTTTCAGGGGACGCCGGGCGAGGACCAAGCGGCTTTGCGGGGTCACGTAGCGCAGCTCGTAATTCCCCTGCACTTCCGGCAACCGGATCGGGAGTGGATGCAACCCTTCTCTTGCGCCCCTGGCGTCAGATGGTATTCTCATCAGTGATCACCAGTAGAGACGGACAGACGGGCAAAGCATCATGGAGGATTGGGAGCAACGAATACAGTCGGTACTCGGCGACGATTAGACGGATATCTGACAAGCGCACGTTCAATCTTGGTTTGTCTTGGCTGACGACGGAAACGGAGGACACTCCCGAGTTTCAGATCCTGGACGACTACGCCACCTGGCACGCCAATTACTTATAGGAGCCCGGCACGGCGCTCGAGAGGCGATCACCCGTGCCAATGCCGGCTGGGGTGTCATTCCTGTCCGGGCTAGCCGCAGCGTTCCGCAATCCGATCGGCGCAGGCCGGAAAAAATCAGGCCGCCCTTCCACCTGGGATGACGGCATGCTGTGGATCCGAGCGAGCAGACACGAAGCTGGACAAACGTGCGGCAGCCAGTCAAAGTCTCGGCCAATGAACCGCATTCTGGATAACAATGCATACTCTTGATAAAGACTACGAAGCTGGGCTCTTGGACAAGGGTGATCCCCCTTGCCTTTCGCTCTACCAGCCGGTTCATCGGCATCATCCGGAAAATGATCAGGATCCGATCCGCTTCGGGAATCTGCTCAAGGTGCTGGAGGAGTCGCTCCTGAAAGAGTTTTCGAGGGACGAGATCCAGCCATTGCTGGAACCGTTTCTGGCTTTGGCGGACGAGCGCGAGTTCTGGAACCATACCCTGGATGGGCTGGCGGTGCTGGGCTCCAAAGGCTTCTTCCGAGTCTACAACCTCCAGCGGCCGGTCCCAGAATTGGCTGTCGTGGCGGATAGCTTCCACACCAAACCCCTGCTGCGGATCCTTCAATCAGCGGACCGTTATCACGTTCTCGGCCTGAACCGGCAGGCGATCAAGCTCTTCGAGGGTAACCGGGATGCGTTGGACGAGATCGAACCGGAAGAAGGCGTCCCGCGGACCCTAACCGAAGCGCTGGGTAATGAATTGACCGAGCCACACCAGACCGTCGCTTCCTACGGAGGCGTAGGCGGCGGGAGCGTGCCTATGCGTCACGGTCACGGTGGGAAAGAGTCTGAGGTGGATATCGACGCGGAACGCTTCTTCCGCGCCGTCGATCGCGCGGTCCTGAAACACCATTCTCAGCCATCGGGCTTGCCGCTGATCTTAGCGTCGCTGCCGGAGCATCATCATTTGTTTCACGAAGTCAGCCGGAATCCCTTTCTGGCGCCGGAAAGCATCGATATCCACCCAGATGCTTTGCCGTCGATGGACGAGCTTCGCGCGCGCGTCTGGCGCCTTATCGAGCCGCGTTATCAGGCGCGATTGACCGCATTGGTCGAAGAGTTCGGCAACGCCAAGGCCAAGGGGCTCGGTGACGACGAGTTGACCCAGGTCGCCAAGGCGGTTGTGGGTGGACGAGTCTCCAAACTATTGATCGAGTCTCACCGGGAGATTCCCGGCCGGATCAACGCCGCGAGCGGCGACATCGAATTTGACGACTTGGCCCACCCGGAAGTGGATGACGCGCTCGACGATTTGGGGACGTTGACTCTGAAGATGGGCGGAGAAGTTGTCGTCGTCCCCAGCGAACGGATGCCGACGCAAACGGGAATCGCTGCGATTTACCGGTATTGAAGTCCAGTGAGCTTGTGCGGATTGCCGGGAGGCGCGGCAACCCGTCGTCAGCCAAACACCATGAGAAGCTTTTCTTCAATCGCTCTGATCCTGCTGAATAGCAGTCTCTGCGTTCCGGCGGAAGAGAAGCCGTTCCCGCAGAATCGCGTCAGGGATTTCTATCAGGTCCAGGCCCAGCGTTACCTCGATTACGAGGGACCGCTGCCAGCCATTCTCCCGGCATTTCCCGGTCTTGATGGAGGAGCTTGGGGACACTGGGGGCAGAATCCCGAATCGGACAATTTCGACCACCGCCTCAATGAGATCGATTTCGGGGGACTCGTCATGCAAGTGACGCGGGCTGGAGAAACGACGGTCCCCAAGGGCGTCAATGTCCGCTGCGGCCCGTTCACCGTTCTCTTCGATCCGGAGAAGCTCACTTATGCCGCGGCTTGGAAGGGAGACCTGGTCGTTTGGACGCCGGGACGTTACGGCATCACCACCGGCGTGGTCGCCAACGGCGAGCTGTTGGAATCCTGGAAGGGTTGCTCGCCCTGGAATCTTCCGGAAAACATCGCCACGCATTACCAAGGATTCCACCGCAACGGAGAGCATATTGTTTTCGTCTATCAAATCGGGCAGGCACTATGCTACGACACCGTCAGGGCAGAGCGCGGCGAGTTGAAACGCACCATGAGCATCGACGGCGCGTTGCCTCCGAATGTGGCCGCTCCAGTCGAAGTAGACGGGGGAGAGACCCGGGCGCTGGCCACTGCCGGCTCCGCCCAATGGGCCGGGCGGACCGTGACGACGCGCGGGCAGCTTGGCGCCGGCGGGGGACCCTACGTCATTGATACGCTGACGATACCCTATCGCGATGCCAATCCATTCAAGACGCCCATGCGCATCGGCGGGTTTGATATCTTGCCCGATGGCAGGATCGCCGTTTGCACCCTGATGGGCGATGTCTGGCTCGTGAGCGGCGTCGATGAGGATCTCGACGAAATCACCTGGCGCCGTTTCGCTTCCGGGCTCAATCAACCCTTGGGCTTGACGGTTCGTGAAGGGGAGATTCACGTCATTGGCCGTGATCAACTCACGCGCTTGCGCGATGTGAATAGCGACGACGAGGCGGATTTCTACGAGTGCATGACGAATCGCTTTCCCACTGGCGCAGGAGACAGTTTTGCGCAGAGCTTGCACCAGGATGACCAAGGAGTCTTTTACTGGTTCATCCGGGCGAATGGATTCGGCGTCACACGTTATCGTTCCGGCGATGAAGTCGAATGTATCGCCACGGGACTGCGAGGCGCGAACGGGCTGGGGGTCTCATCGGACGGCGAGATCGTGTTGGCCATGCCGCAAGAGGGCGATTGGCAGCCCGCATCCGCCATCTTCGAAGTCGGCGACGGCAGTTATCATGGGCATCCCGGCCCCCGGCCGGAGTATGGGGAGCAGGGCTACCAGATGCCTTTGTGTTTTATTCCGCGCGGTATTGACAATTCATCGGGCGATGCCGTTTTTCTGCCTGAAGACCCCCGGTTAGGTCCATTGTCCGGGCAGATTGTGGGAACATCCTTCGGTTATTGTCAGTATTACCTCATCTTGAGGGAGGAATTTGGCGAGCAGGCGCAGGGCGGCGTCATGCCTCTACCGGGCGAGTTTCTTTCCGGCGCCCATCGGGCGCGCTTCCGTCCCCATGACGGTCATCTCTACATCGCGGGAACCGATGGTTGGCAAAGCTACGCTCGGGAGGACGGTTCGCTCCAGCGGGTGCGCTATACCGGAGGTCCGCTGACCCTTGCCCGGCGGGTGGAGACGCGCGAGAATGGCTTGCTCGTCACCTTCAACGACGCGATTGCCCCTGCCTCGCTTGAGGTGAGCCGAGCCTTTTGTCAACAGTGGAACTACGTTTATAGCGGCGCTTACGGCTCTCAGGAATATTCAGTGAAGCAACCCGGGCAACCTGGCCACGATCCTGTCGCCATCCGCGGTCTCCATTTGTTGGAGGACGGCAGGACGGTATTCGTCGAGATGCCGCAATTGCACCCCGTGATGCAGTTGCATCTTTACCTGGAGCTGAGAACGGTTGATGGCCGGTCTATCGCGCCCGGTCTCTATTACTCGATTTTCCGCCTGGGCGAACCTTTCACCGCCTTTTCTGGTTATGCAGCGATCGAGAAGGACCCTTGGAACAGTTTTCCCTTGGCCGGAGAGAGTCGCGTGGATCCGCGCTTGTTGAGCCAGGAAGCGTTGGGGAAGATCGTGGGAGATGAGGAGCAACTCGCCGCGATCGCCAGACGACGCGTGAACGCCGTGGCGGGTCTGCAATTCGAGCCCAAGGAATTGCAGGTTCCGGCCGGCGCCCTCGTGGCGCTGACCCTCGTCAACGAAGACGTCAGCATGCCGCACAATCTCGTTGTGGTCACGTCAGAGAGCCTGGCGGCCGTTGGCGAAGGATCGATGCAATTGGCCGCCGGTCCGGAAGGGTTGGAGAAGCATTACGTTATCGAGCACGACGGCGTACTTGCTCTGTCGCCCATGCTGCAACCCGGCAGCTCCTATACCATCTATTTCAGGGCTCCGGCGCAGCCTGGCCATTATCCGTATCTGTGCACCTTCCCGGGGCACTGGCAAGTGACCCGGGGCGTGTTGCGGGTGCTGCCGAGGGACTGAGCAGCAATACGCTCATGAAAAGCGGGCCGGTCTCAATAATGTTCACTTATTCTCCGAAGAAGAGTTAAGTGAACCAATTTGGGCTAGCATGAGCGCGGCCGGGTTTCGACGGAGCCAGTTTTCACCGATAATGCGAAGATCCGCGTCCGTAAATGGGAATGTCTGCTCCTCAAGAAACTGGAGTGTAGCCAGAGGATCCATTTCAAGGAGTCGAGCAACGGCGGCCCGGCGAACGGCGATAGAGTATTTTGGGCGCTCCTTAGCGATTGATCGTAATGAATCGGCGCTTGCCTGCGGGTTGAGGAGTTCGAACAGCTCGGAATCGGAAACTCTCGGCCCAACGAAAGAGGGATTCGACAGCCGTTGGGAGGCTTCTCTCGGGCTCGAGGAGGGCTGGGACAACTTAACAAGATCCTTCCCATTGAATCCCGCCATGAATCCAATGGAGGTCAGCAGGATTGGAATGGCCTCTAAGGGTCTGATTCTGGCCAGAACTCTCAAAGCATGGGGCATCCAGTCGCTCCTTAGCGGAGGGCTCATTGTCGACACGGTTGAGATCACGTCGCTTCCATGAGCGCGGAGCGCACTCTCCAGGGAGTCCATAAGCAGGACATTGGATAGGATTCTATCGGTTCGCAAAAGTTCCTCAGCTAAGGAAACGATCTCCTCGAACGGCAATAGAGGAGCAAGATGGCGCGCTATCTTGGCGGCCAATTGATGACTCGGACATTGCTCCAGCAGATAACGCAGGTAGCCGATGGGGTTCGTGCTCTTGCGCAGTTCCCGAGTGCAGTATTCGAGTATCAACGCATCATCACACCAGTGCCAGGGAAAGCGACTCCAGTCCGTGCTGGCAGGAGAAGAGCCCAAATCGACTGCAGGAACCTGGCCCGCATCAGCTCGCGACACGACTTGGGAAGCTGAGGGATTCAAGTCCTCTCGTTCGTTCCGGTCCAGGTACTGCATGGGCCGCATCATGGAGGCAGGCAGCCCGGTGTGGCGAGCGAATTCGGGCAACTCGACGAGGGGACGCACTTCCGGCGCGTTCGCTTTGGACCTGCGCTCAAACAGGGGAACCGGCGCCCTTGCCGGTCCGGCCCGTCTCCCGTGACCTAACTATCTTTGGCCAGTTGTTTGGTCGCCGGCATGAGCGTGTGATAGTCCCCTGGCCAGGCTATCCAGCTTCTCGTTTGCGGGCCGCTTTTTTGGCGGAGGTTTTGGCCCGTTTCTTGGCGGGTTTCTTCGGCTTCGCCTTGGAACGTTTGGCCTCTTCCAAGCTTTTCTCCAGATGTTCCATGAGATCGATCACCTTGCCGCCGGGCTTTTTCGCGCCTTCCTCTCGAGGTTCCACCGTTTCTACATCTCTGTTCTCGATCTTGCTTTCGATCCATTCCATCAGCGCTTCTCGATAAGTGTCGTGATATTCTCCAGGGCTCCAATTGCCGCTCATCGCCTTGACCAACTCCACCGCCATATCCACCTCTTTTTTGACAATTTTGTGGCTCGCGAGATCATCGTCAGGCAATTCGAACTGGGACGCGTCGTGCAGTTCCTGTGGAAAACGAATCAGCTCGAGAACCAGCATTTTATCGCGCGCCATGACGAGGCATAGATACTCCCTGGTCCGGATCACGACCCGCGCCAGACCGACCTTGCCGGTCTTCCTCAACGCCTCGCGGAGGAGGGCATAACTTTTGGACGACGAGCGCACTCTTTTGTCCGGCACGAGGAAATACGGCTTGTCGAATAAGACCGGATCGATCTCCGAGGCATCGAGAAACGACTCGATCTCGATGGTTTGCGTCGCTTCGACGGCGATCGATTTCACTTCTTCCTCCGGCAGCAGCACTTGCCGTCCTCGTATTCGTAGCCTTTAACGATCGCGCTCCAAGGCACCTCCTTGCCGGTCTCCTCGTTGAGTCTCTGGTAACGGATGCGGCGGTTGTTGCGCGAATCGACCAGTTGGAGGCTCACATCCGTGCGACTTTCTGCGGAATAGAGTCCCACGGGAACCTGGACGAGGCCGAAGCTGATGGATCCTTTCCAAATGGCGCGAGGCATAACCGAGCGGGATGCGCGATGCGAGGGGGTGGGAGAGACAAGAGTGCACAAGTCGTGCCACGGCGACCCTATCGAAATGAGCTGCCCGCCGTCCAGATTCGAGGGTCGAGCGCCATGCAGATTGCAGCGGCCTGCCGCGCATTGTGCATCGTTTACAGGTTCCGAAGGGGCCATGGGAACGGAAACACCCGGGGCATGGGGAGAGACCTTCTGATTTGTTCCTGGTCCAGAATTTGCGATGGAACAGAGCCCGCAATTTGATGGATCACCTATGAAAACGATGACGACGACCAAATACTCCGACTGCATCGATGCCTGCAATGCCTGTGCCGATGCCTGTGGCCACTGTGCCTCTTCGTGCTTGAAGGAAGACGATGTCAAAATGATGGCGGCGTGCATCGCATCCGACATCGATTGCGCGACGATGTGCCGTCTGGCAGCGGGCTTCATGGCTCGGGAATCGCCGGATACGGCCAAGATCTGCCGCTTGTGCGCCGAGATCTGCGACCGATGTGGCGAGGAGTGCGCCAAGCATGACGCCGATCATTGCCAACAGTGCGCGGAGGCATGCCGGCGCTGTGCGGAGGAATGCCGCAAGATCCGTTAGGGATCGCTGGCGCAGGAAAGCTTTGATGAGCTTCACGAACCCTCCCCTTTCATGAGGCGGGAGCGGCAGCCTTGGATAAAGCGAATCCCGGCCAAGATGAACCCGCGTCGACGCCGAGGGGACCGTCGAACCGGTTCTGAAAAGCGATTCCCTGCGAACCGGTCAATTCAAAGATGGATCGGTGGGCGTCTTGGAAAGAATGTAATGCAAGGGGCTGATTGAGCCCAGGACTTCCGACCACATTTCTCCCGGATCGAGGTCGAGGAGGGAGCTGTGGGGAGGGCTGAAGATCCAAGCGGCCTCTTTGATCTCGCCCTCGAGTTGGCCGGCGGACCAGCCGGCATAGCCGACGAAGGCCTGGATGGTGAAACCTTCTTCGAGCCGGGCGGCGGCTTCGTTGGCGGAAATGCGTCCGCGAAAGCGAATTTTCCCATCCAGGGGATCGGGGCAGAGGGAGGCGAGCACGACGTGTTCCTTGTCGACGGGACCGCCGATGAACACGGGGACCCGGCGCAGGCGGCGGAATTCGTCGCCGCTGAGAAACTCGCCGAGACAGCGGTGCATGGGCCGGTTGAGAATGAAGCCTTCGGCGCCTTGGGTTGGAGAGTGTTGATGGAGAATCAGGACGGAGCGGTGGAAGTGCGGATCCATGAGCGCAGGATCGGCGAGTAGAATGGATCCACTGAGGGTGGTTTCGTCGGGATTCTCCGATTGCATCGACAGGTCGGGAGAATAAAGCGCAGATTACGGGGTTTTCGCAAGTCGGGAGCCCGGTTATAGAAGCAGAATGCGGGAACTGACGGAGATTGTCGAGCGAGGGGGGATACTGGACGAGGCGGCGGTGGAAGCGGCGGCGGCGGCATTGCTGGAGGAAGATTGTCCGGCAGAGGAGAAAGCCGAGTTTCTGAGCGCCTGGCGGCGGCGCGGAGAGACGGCGGAGGAGATTGCGGGCCTGGTCCGGATCTTCCTCGATCGGGCGGTGGACCCGGGTTTGCACAAGGAGTCGGTGGAAGGGCCTCTGATCGACGTCTGTGGCACAGGCGGGGACGCCTTGGATCTATTCAATGTTTCGACGACAGCCATGTTTGTCTTGGCGGCCGGGGGCGCGGTGGTGGTCAAGCACGGCAATCGGGGGATCACTTCCAAGAGCGGAGGCGCGGATGTTTTGGAAGCTCTCGGCATTCCCGTGGACTCAAGCGCCGCAACTTTTCGGGAAATGGTGCGGCGGGCCGGAGTGGGATTTCTTTTTGCGCCGATGTATCACCCGGCATTTCGAGCGGTGGCGCCCGTGCGCAAACTGCTGGCGGACCGCGGAGAGAAAAGCGTGTTCAATCTATTGGGGCCGCTGTTGAATCCGGTGCAGCCGGACTACCAGTTGGCCGGCGTATTTGACGCGGGATTGACGCGGGTCTTTGCCGAGATTCTGAGATCGCTGGGCCGAAAGAAGGCTTGGGCGGTGCATGGGCAGACGGAGAACGGAGGGGGAGTCGATGAGCTATCGACGATGGGACCGAGTCAGGTGGCGGAGTCGGGGCCGGCGGGACAGCGGGAATGGACGGTGTATCCGGGTGATGCGGGGTTGCAGAGCGCGATGCACGCGGACCTGACGGGGGGAACAGCCAAAGAAAACGCGGGCATCTTGCTAGGCGTTCTGGCGGGCGCTGAGCGGGGACCCCGGCGCGATTTGACCGTGTTCAATGCGGCCGGCGCCTTGATCGTGGCCGGTTTGGCGGCGGACCTGGAAGAAGGGCGGGCGCGGGCGGAGGAAGCGATCGACTCGGGCGGAGCGTTGGAACGATTGCGGGCGATGCAAGCGCTTGCCGCAACGCGCTGAGGCTGGGAGCCGTTGCTCCACGCAACCCGCGATTTTCAAAGCCGAAATGCGGGTCAAGGTGGCGGGGGCGGCGCGGCCTGATCCGGAGCAGAGGAAGAAACATTTCCGTTCGCGAGGCAGCGCAGGCAGAGGTCTTCACCGTCCTGAGTGACCCGGAACTCCAAGTCGGGCTCCTCCTGGTCGGTGGCGCCACACCGGCTACAGCGGTGAAAGACGATGCCCTTGGGAAGCTGACGGCGTTCATAGTCGACCCGGCGCGTAGCGGTTTGAGCGCGCTGAGACGCGGAACGGAAGAAAGCGGGAACAAAAGTCACGAAAAAGGGGACGAGAGCCAGGGGCACCTCGATCCAGGCTCCGCTAAGGAGCATCAGCCCGAGGAATCCCACGTCGAGGAAGCCGATCCACTTCATTTTGAGAGGGATGATGCCGAAAAGGAGGATCTCGACTTCGGGATAGAGACAGGCGAAGGCGATGATGACGCTGGCGATGACGACGAATTCAGGCGCGATGGGCGCCTGCATTACCGGCAGGACGGCTTGAAGGAAATAGCGGACAAATGAAGCTAGGACGAGGAAGAAGACGGTGGCGAAGAAGTAGAGATTGACGCCGAAGGGTTGCCAGGCGCTCTCGAGTCCGTCGCTGATGAACCAGAGGAAAAAGACGGCAAAGATGATGAACAGGAGATTCATCGTGGGCGGGACGCAGACGAACGAGAGGACTCGCCAGACTTGGCCCTGGAGGATGCGGGCGGGGTCGAGGGCAAGGAAATCGATGACGTCTGCTCCGCGCATCATCGTGATGATGAACATGACGCCCTGGAGTAGGGCGACCCAGCGCAGGAGGCCTGGGATAGCGGCTTTACCGAACTTTGCTTCCAGCCGGGATAACGCGCCCATGGCGGGGCACCAAAGCAGTTTGGGGGAGGGGGCGCAACCCTGGCCTGCACTTCCCGTTGCTGCGCTCCGCCCTTCGGGCAGTCCAGAGGGGCTGGCTGTCTCGCTTCGCTCGGCTGGCAGCAAGGGGTTCGCAGCGCCGCGCGACGTAACGGCATGAGAAAAGCGGGCTCGAAGCGGGAATCCATCGGGCGGCGTTGACAAAGCGCAGGGGGGACTGGAAGATGCGGCGTCTTGACCCTGGCGACACTCCAGCGAACACCCTTGCATGACCGGCACACGGCTCTTTCGGCTCGGATGGCGCCGTTTGCAGGCTGGGAGATGCCGGTGGCTTATGGAGGGATTCTGGCCGAGCACGCCGCGGTGCGATCGAGGGCGGGCATCTTCGATATTTCGCACATGGGACAGCTCGAGGCGCGAGGGGCAGAGGCGTTGACGTGGCTGGAACGTCAACTGACGAACCGGGTGGAGCGGCTGCGGGTAGGAGAAGGGCAGTACACGCTTTTGTTGAATGACGAGGGTGGAGTGCTGGATGATCTCATCGTCTACCGAGTTGGAGTGGAGCGCTTTTTTCTTGTGGTCAATGCGTCGATGGCGGACGAGGACCTGCGCCGCCTGACCGAACTGCGGGAAGGAGCGGTGGAACTGCGCTCGTGCGGGCCGGGCCGGGGCGGCGTTGCGGTGCAGGGGCCGCGGGTGCGGGAACTGGCCTCGAAGGTATTTCCGCCTGGGACGGTATTGCCGGAGCGCAATGCGGTATCGGCCGTTGGCGAGGTGTGGTGTTGCGGAACGGGCTACACGGGTGAAGACGGGTTTGAATTGTTTGGACCGGGCGAGGAAGTGGGGGAGTGGTGGGACCGTTTCGCAGCGGCGGGAGTGAGTCCCTGCGGGTTGGGAGCGAGGGATTCCTTGCGTTTGGAGATGGGTTACCCGCTGAACGGCGCGGATCTGTCTCCGGACCGGACGCCGTTGGAGGCCGGTTTGGGTTTTTCTGTGGACCTCGACAAGGGCCCCTTTCCTGGGAGGGAAACGCTCTTGGCGCAGCGGCGCGACGGTCTCACTTGCCGGCTGACGGGAATCGCGATGGAAGACGGCGGACCACCGCCCCGGGCTGGTTATGCCCTCTTCGTGGGCGACGCCCAGGCGGGGACCCTGACGAGCGGCGGGCTCTCGCCTTCCCTGGGGCACGGGATTGGAATGAGTTATCTCCCCATGGAACTGGCGATTCCGGGAAAGTCGCTGGCGTTGGAGGTTCGAGGCAAGAGGTTTTCGGCGCGCACTGTGCGCAAACCATTTTTCAGAAGGGAGAAACTTACATGAATTCATGAGCGAGGCGCCTGAGGAACTGAGATACCGCGATTCCCATGAGTGGATCGAGCTGGGAAAGGAGATAGCGGCGGTGGGGATTACCGACCATGCGCAAGGGGAGTTAGGGGACCTGGTCTATATCGAGCTTCCAACCGTGGGGCGGGTGGTCGAGGCCGGAGAGGCGGTTGCCGTGGTCGAGTCGGTGAAAGCCGCGAGCGATATCTACGCCCCGGTGAGCGGCGAGGTGGCGGAGGTAAACCTTTCATTGGAATCGGACCCGGGACTCGTGAACGGGGATCCCTATGGAAGCGGGTGGCTGTTTCGTCTTCGGGTGCGCGATGCGGCCGAGGCGGCGGGGCTTTTGGATGCGGCGGCCTACCGGGCGTCGATCGGAGAGTGAGATCGTCCGGGCAAGAAATAATGGAGGCAACGGACGACTTCCCGCGCCGGCACTTGGGATCGGGGCCGGCGGACATTGCGGCGATGCTTTCTCAGTTAGGCCTGCCGAGCCTCGACGCCTTGATTGAGGCAGTGGTTCCCGAAAGCATCCTGCTGAGGAGTCCGCTTCAGTTGCCCGCGGCCTTGGGTGAGCGGGAGGCGGTGGCGCGGCTCCGGGAGATCATGGCGGCGAACGTCCGGCGGCGTTGTTTCCTCGGTCAGGGTTTTGCCGCTTCGGTGATGCCAGCGGTGATTCAGCGCAATGTGCTTGAGAATCCAGGCTGGTACACCGCTTATACGCCTTACCAAGCCGAGGTGGCGCAAGGACGGCTCGAGATGCTTTTGAACTTCCAAACTCTAGTGACGAGCTTGACCGGACTGGAAGTGGCCAACGCCTCGCTGCTCGATGAGGCCACTGCGGCGGCCGAAGCCATGCACATGGCCTTAGGAACCCATCCGTGCGGCCGGACCTTCTTGGTGTCGAACACGTGCTTTGGGCACACCATCGATGTGGTGCGGACGCGGGCGGCACCGCTGGGGCTGCGGGTCGCCCTCGTCGATCACGAGAGTCTCGCGTGGGACGAGTGGGAGAACCCTTTTGGGATTCTGGTGCAGTATCCGGCTGAAGACGGAGTGGTGCACGACTTCCGCCCGGTCATGGATGAGGCAGCCAGGCGGGGCCTGACCCGAATCGCGGCGTGTGACCCGCTGGCCCTCGTCCTGTTGCGCTCCCCAGCCGGCTTCGGCGCGGAGATCGCGATCGGCAGCATGCAACGATTCGGATTGCCTCTCGGCATGGGAGGGCCGCATGCGGCGTTTTTGGCGTGCTCCGACGCATGGAAACGGCGCATCCCGGGCAGGCTGGTTGGGGTTTCCCGGGACTCCGCAGGACGTCCCGCGTTTCGCCTGGCGCTGCAAACGCGCGAGCAGCACATTCGACGGGACAAAGCCACGAGCAACATTTGCACATCGCAAGTGCTTTTGGCAGTGTTGGCGGCGGCTTATGCCATGTATCACGGGCCCGAAGGACTGCGGCGGATCGCGCGCCGGGTTCACGCGATGGCGAAGGCGTTGTCGGAGTCACTCCGAGGGTTGCCGTGGGTGGAAGAGGCGCAGGCGCCAGGGTTTGATACGGTGGTCGCCGGAGTCGCGGAGGGCCGGAGGGAGATGATCCTGGAGAGGGCCGAAAAACGCGGCATACTTTTGCACACGCGAGACGATGGCAGGATCGGGGTGACTCTGAATGAAGCGGCGCGGGACGAGGATCTGCGCGAACTGGTCTGGGTCTTTGGAGGCGCCCCGGAAGCGGTGGCTACGCCCGCGCCGGAGGAGGAATTTGCGCCCGCACATCGGCGGACGACGCCTCTTTTGGAGGAGGCGGTCTTTCATCGTTACCAGACGGAGACGGAAATGATGCGTTATTTGCGGCGTTTGGAGGGCCGTGATCTGGCGTTGAACGTGTCGATGATTCCGCTGGGATCGTGCACGATGAAACTGAACGCCGCCTCACAGATGTTGGCTCTCAGTTGGCCGGAGGTGATGGAGATGCATCCCTTCGCGCCGGCCTCTCAGATTCAGGGATACCTGCGGCTTTTCGAGGAATTGGAACGTTGGTTAGCCGTGATCACGGGATTCGACGCGGTATCGCTGCAACCCAACGCGGGATCACAGGGCGAATACGCAGGCTTGTTGGCGATCCGGGGTTATCACCGGTCTCGCGGCGAGGAGCGGCGGAATATCTGTCTGATCCCGGTCTCGGCGCATGGAACCAATCCGGCCAGCGCGGTCATGGCGGGGTTCCGGGTGATGCCGGTGGCGTGCGACCGGGAGGGGAACATCGACGCCGCCGATTTGGCGGCCAAGGCCGAGGCGCATGCGGGGGAACTGGCGGCGTTGATGGTGACCTATCCCTCGACGCACGGGGTCTTCGAGGAGGGAATTCGCGAGCTGTGCACATTGGCGCATCGATATGGCGGGCAGGTCTATCTGGATGGAGCGAACATGAATGCGCAAGTGGGTCTGTGCCGTCCGGCCGACTACGGAGCCGACGTGTGTCACTTGAATTTGCACAAGACTTTCTGCATCCCGCACGGGGGCGGCGGCCCGGGGGTGGGTCCGATCGCGGCGCGTGCGCATCTCGCGCCCTATCTACCGGGGCACCGGCGCTTTGGAGGGTCACGGGCAACTGGCGCGGTCTGTTCGGCTCCATGGGGCAGCGCGAGCATTCTGACTATTTCATGGACCTACATCGCCATGATGGGCGCGGAAGGCCTGCGTGAGGCGACGCGACTTGCCATTCTCAACGCCAACTACGTGGCGCGCCGGTTGGAACCGTATTTTCCGGTCCTTTATCGCGGCGAGCGCGGCTGGGTTGCGCACGAATGCATCATTGATCTCCGTCCTTTCAGGGACAGCGCGGGGATTGAAGTCGAGGATGTGGCCAAGCGCCTGATGGATTACGGGTATCATTCACCGACGATGTCTTGGCCGGTCGCGGGGACGCTGATGATCGAGCCGACGGAAAGTGAATCCAAGGAGGAGTTGGACCGGTTTTGCGAAGCTATGATCGCGATTCATGGAGAGATCGTGGAGGTGGCCTCAGGCGCGGCGGACCGGAAGGATAATCTCCTCAAGCGGGCGCCACACACGGCGGAAGCGTTGTGTGCGGAGGTATGGGAGCGGCCTTACTCGCGGGAACGGGCGGCGTTCCCGGTGCGCTGGGTGAGGGAGAACAAGGTTTGGCCGGCGGTGGGACGCATTGACAACGCGCATGGAGACCGGCATCTCATATGCACGTGTGAGGGCGTGAGCGCCTACGCGGCAGGAGCGGAAGCAGGGTACTGAGAACATGGAAGTGGATTGGAACCAGTGGGAGCCGCGGGAACGGTCGGTGCTCGTGTTCGTGCGCAAGGACGATCAAGTGCTTTTGATCCGGAAGAAGCGGGGATTCGGAGCAGGCAAAGTCAACGCGCCAGGCGGCAAGATCGACGAAGGGGAAAGTCCGCTGGAGGCGGCGCTACGGGAGGCTGAGGAAGAAGCCGGGATTGTGCCGTTGGAACCTGCGCCGGTGGGCGAACTGTTCTTTCAGTTCACGGATGGATTATCAATTCACTGCACCGTGTTTCTGGCGAAGGGATGCCGGGGCAAGGCCCGGGAAACGGACGAGGCCGCTCCGTTCTGGAAGAGGATTGGCGCGATTCCCTACGAGGAAATGTGGGAGGACGACCGCCACTGGCTGCCTGGGATGCTCGAAGGCCAGCGTTTCAAGGGGTATTTCATCTTTGATGGCGACGTCATGTTGACGAAGGAGGTGACTTTCGAGGGCGGGCCGCCGGAGCGAACTGAGGATCCCAACGAAGAGGAGGAGTCCGCTTGGGACGACAAGACGGCGGGGAAGCGGGCCGTCGATCGGCTGGTGGCGGAGTTGTGTCCGATCGTGGAGGCTCTGTTGATCGCCTCCAAATCTCCGTTGACTTCACGAACGTTGGCGCGGATCGTGCGGCAGGTGGCGGTTGAGCAGAAATTGCCGAAGCCAAGTCTATTGCCGAAGACGGGTGGCCGGCACATCGAACGCGCCATCGCGGAATTGAACCGGGAGTATGAGCAGGAGCGGAGAGCCTTCATGATCGTGGAACGGGCGGCCGGATGGAAGATTTATACCGTGTCGAAGTATGCGGTCTGGGTCCGGGCCATTTATCCCGAGCAGAAGCCTCCACGGCTCAGTGGGCCCGCTTTGGAGACCTTGGCCATTATTGCCTACCGGCAGCCGGTGACCCGGGCGGATATCGAAAGCGTGCGCGGGGTCAACGTGGATGCCGTGATGAAGATGTTGCTCGACCGCTCCTTGGTGCGGATTGCAGGCCGGGCTGATCTGCCGGGCCGGCCGCTGCTCTACGAAACGACCTCGCTGTTTCTCGATCATTTCGGAATCCGGAGTGTGGATGAGTTGCCCAACGCGGCGGAACTGCGGCGCGCGCCCCTGCCCGTTGCAGATCTGGCTGCGGCGGATGATCGAGGGGAAGAGGATGAAAGTTAGGAAGTCGAAAGGGTCCGCCGGATTGCCGTGGTTAGGGTGGATGAATCGATTGGCCTCCCCCGCATTTTGCATTCCCTTTCTGCTGTGGCGCGCTGCGCCCCATCCTGCTTTCGTTCCGCTTGCCGCCGGCTTGAACAGGGTGTGCTCACCCAGCTCTGCGCCTTCGGCTGCGCGCGGCCTGGGCAGTAAGGGGTTCGCAGCGCCTCGCGACGAAACGGTATGAGAAATGAGGACCGGGTCATCGTGGGAAAGTCATGAAGCCACCGTACCCAGCCCGGGAGCCTGAAGCCTCTGGAGTGCGGGCGCCGCCCTTTGCCGCTGCCGATCTTGCGAACAGCCTGGGAACGCGATTTGAGCGGATCGCCGGCTTATTTCCCAGCCGCGTCGCCGTACGGACCCCGGCGGAGCGACTCACCTACGAGGAACTTAACCTTTGGGCGAACCGGATTGCGCATGCGGTGCTGCAAGGAGAAGGCGAAAGCGCACCCGGCCGCGCGGCGCTTCTCGGCGGACAGGAAGCGCCATTGATCGCGGCCTTGCTGGGAGCGACCAAGACGGGCTGGTGCACCTTGCCTTTGGATCCCTTCCAATCCGACTGGCGATTGGCGGAAATGCTGGAAGATGCGCAGTGCGAGCTGCTCCTCAGCGACGCACGCCATTTCGAGCGCGCTCAGCGGCTGAGCGGTGGGCGGAGATTGCTGCGGATCGATGGGAAGGAAGGGCAGTGGCCGGAAGTCAATCCGGGCATCCGGGTGTCTCCGGAGGGCCTGGCTAATCTGGTCTACACTTCGGGATCGACGGGGAGGCCGAAGGGGGCCATGCAAACCCACCGGCAAATCCTGCGGAGCATTCGCGAATTCAGCACGGGCTTGGAGATCACTGCCGAGGATCGCATTCCACTGCTGGCGTTGACCAGCGCGTCGCAGGGGCTCTCGACCGTATTCTTGGCGCTGTTGAATGGCGCGGAATTGCAACCGTATGCGATCCGGGAGTCGGGAATAGACGGTCTGAGCGCTTGGTTGGAGGAAGGACAATCGACAGCGTTCATTTCAGCAGCGACGGTGTTTCGCCGCTTTGTGGCGACGCTCGAGGACAGCGCGTGTTTTCCGGCTCTGCGAATCGTGCGTCTGGGAAGTGAAGCGGTTTACCGGCAAGACACGGAAAGCTGGAGGAAGCATTGCGCGCCTTCGAGTGTATTCGTCAATGCCTTGTCGAGCAGTGAGACGGGAAATCTCACGCAATGGCGCTTGCCTTGGGAGGCAGATTTTACTGGAGAAGTGGTTCCGGCAGGTTTTCCGGTTGGCGACATCGAGATTCTCTTATTGGACGAATCGGGACGCAAAGTGGAAGACGGGGAGAAAGGCGAGATGGTGGTGCGCAGCCGCTTTCTCTCCCCCGGCTACTGGCGCAGGCCGGAACTGACTCGCGCGGCTTTCCGAAGCGAACCCGAGGACGGGGGGTTGCGGCGTTTCTACTCCGGGGACATCGCCGTGCGGCTCGAGGACGAGAGTCTCGAGGTTCGGGGACGCAGGGATCTTCGGGTTAAAATTCGAGGATTCCGGGTGGAACCGGCCGAGGTGGAATGCGCCTTGGTGGGGCATCCCGATGTCGAGCAAGCGGTGGTGGTATCCCGAACCGGCCGCGATGGAGAACCCCAGCTTGCGGCTTGTGTGGTGAGCCGGGGAGGGGCGACAGGCGACACCGCGGCCTTGCGAACCTACCTTAGGGACCGGCTTCCGGAATGGACGACGCCATCGGTCATTGCCTGGGCGTCCTCTCTGCCCATGACTCCGAACGGCAAAGCGGATCGCCGGGCGGCGGCGAATCTTATCCCGGAGACCGAGCCGCTGGCGACTGCGCCGGAAAGCCCGCGGACGGAGATGGAAACTCTCCTCAGGGAGATTTGGCAGGAGGTCCTGGGAGATGGCGAGTGGGGAATCTTCGAGCACTTTTTCGATGTGGGAGGGGACTCGCTCAAGGCGGGACGTATCCTGACGCGATTGCGGGCCCGGTGTGGCGTCGGCATCTCGATAGGAGAGTTCCTTGAGGCTCCGACGATCGCCAGCCTAACGGAATGTGTCGAACGGCGCCGCTCGGAGGGGGGAACGTCCGGGGAACCTCCGCTCCTGCCGGAGACACGGACGGGCGAGGCGCCGTTGTCGTTTGCCCAACAGCGGCTGTGGTTTCTGCATCATTGGGAACCCATGAGCGAGGTCTACAACCTTCCCCGGGCCTATCAGTTGACCGGAACCCTCGATGAGGAAGCCCTGGAACATGCCTTGAGCGGGTTGATTGCCCGTCATGATATTCTGAGGACGACCTTGGTGGAGCGGGATGGGATTCCGGCGCAGCGAGTTGCAGCACCGGTTCCGATGAAGATGGCTCGGCGGAATTTGACCTTCCTGCCGGAGGACGAGCGGTTGGCGCAGGCGCGGCGGATCGTCGAGGAGGAAAGCCGGAGGTCATTCGATTTGGCGCAGGGTCCGTTGTTTCGTGTTCTTCTGATTCGATTGGGCAAGGTCGATTGGGTGTTGTTTCTGAACATGCATCACGTGATCTCCGATCGCTGGTCGCGGGGAATCATGACCCGGGAGTTGTCGGAGTTCTACGCGGCCTTCACCGAGGGCAGGACGCCGGAGCTGCCGCCCCTTCCCCTCCAGTATGCCGACTATGCGCGCTGGGAACAGCGTCTCTGGGCTGGCGGCGCATTGTCCGGAGATCTGGCTTATTGGAAGGGTCAGTTAGCGGGTTGTGGAGAGCCGGTCGCGCTTCCCGTGGATCACGACCGGGGACGGGAGGCGAGCGGACGCGGGGCGGTATGGGAGGGGCCGCTTCCCGAAAGCTTAACGACAAGGCTGGCGGAGTGGGGCCGGGGGGAGGGAGTCACGATGTTCATGACTCTCTTGACGGGTTTCTATGGCCTGCTTCACCGGCTCACGAGAAGCGACGACATTCTGGTGGGCAGCACGACGGCCAACCGCGGCCAACTCGAGTTGGAAGGGCTCATCGGCATGTTTGTGAACACCGTCGTCTTGCGCGGCGATCTCAGCCTGAGTCCTAGTTTTCGCGAGTTGCTGCGACGAACCAGGCGCATGACGCTGCAAGCTTTCGCGCACCAACGATTGCCCTTCGACCGGTTGGTTACAGAATTGCGGGTTGAACGCTGTCTGAACAGCAGTCCATTGATCCGGGTGATGTTCGGATTGCAGAACGCGCCGCGCCAACCTTTCGTATTGAGAGGAGTGGCGGCGCAGGAGTGGAAGACGAGCACGGGAACGGCGAAGTTCGACTTGTCGCTGAATTTTTTTGAAAAGGGAGGAGGCTTTCTCGGCGTCTGGGAGTACCGGAGGGACTTGTTCGAGGAAGCGACGGTCGCGGATTGGCATCGACGCTATGTGAAGGTCCTGGAGGAGATGGCGCAGGATTGGGATCGCCCCGTGCGGGTTGCGGAGTGAGACGACGATTCTTTCGGTGTTGATGTCTTGCTGAGTTGACACGGCGTCATTGCTGGATCTGGTAGATCGAGGATAAGAATGCCGCCGGCGATGAGGGGATTCGCGTTACTGATGGGGATTGCCGGCTCCTGGGCAGGAGGTTGTCTGACCTCGAGCGGTGGGACTGAATCCCGGGGATTGGACATCCGGCGCTCGGGCGATCATGCCGTCCTGAGCGGGGACACCGGGGAGGAAGCGGCGCTTTTCCTTTTGGAATGTTCCCTCGACTTGCAGCAGTGGGATGAAATCGCACGGGTGCACCGCCGGTTGCTTCCTTATCCGCAGCCTGCGGACGCTGGGGCGGCGTTTTATCGGTTGGGCTCGCGGCGCCAGATGCCCGAAGCGGACGATTGGACCAACCAGCTCGATTTGGAGAACCGGAGCTTCTTTCTTCAGCCGCCGGGCACTGGACTGGGTTCGGCTCCCTTCGTGAAGTTCACTCTGAATCTGGATCTGGACCGGCGAGTGTATTTTCAGGATACGATCCGTTATCCCTTTCATTTTCCCTTTATTCGCGGGCGGATGCCTGGTTATGCGGATATAACGCTGATCGATTTCGAGCGGCTGGCCTTGCGCGTGGATGGTCAGCGGTTGGCTGTGGGAACACTGGTGCTCGCTCCTGACCCAGCGATCCGGGAGGCTGGGCTGATCTTCGAGGGCAGCGAACCCTTTCCCCGGGAACGCATCGTGGAATGGTTTGGCTCGACACTGGACCGGATCGGCGCCCGCGATGCGTGGACCGTGTTCTACTTGCCTTCGTTCGAACAGTTGCCGGTGGCGCGAGAGAACGAGGACTATTTCCGGGAACGAGGCATCGTGGTGGAATCGGCGTCGCGTTGGGCGGGAGCGGTGGTCTGTTATGCGCGTGGGTGGGCATTGGGCCGCGTGAAGGCGATTGCCGGCTCCGAGATCATCGCAGCGTATGGGGACGGCAGGCTGAGCAACGCCGACATTTTGTTGACCGACCATTTGCCGGCGGAAATCCCGCTCGTTGCGGGGGTGATCACGACGGAACCGGCGACGCCGAACTCTCATGTGGCGATCCTGGCGAGGTCGTATGGAATGCCCTTCGCCTACGTGGGGAGCGAGGCTTTGCAGGAGCGCTTCCGGGCTGTGGCGGGAAAGGAAATCTTGCTCGTATTAGACAGGGAACCGGGGGGGGAATGCGAGGTGGAGATCACGGAGACGGAGGAGCTTCTTAGCGACGAGCGGCGACGAGAGATACTCGAGAGCAAGAGACCTCCAGCCCTCGTGGTTCCGCCGCGCGAAGATCCCGGATGGCTGACGGCTCCGGTAAGTGGTCTGTGGCCGGAGGATGCGCGTTATGTGGGCGGGAAATCCGCGCACTACGGCTTTCTTTTGAGGGAGGCGCCGGAGTCCACCCGGCCGGCGCTTGCTTTCAGTTTCGCTTTGTGGGAAGACTACCTGAACCAAGCGTTGCCTGGAGGACAGAGTTTGGGCGGCCGGATAGCGCAACGGTTGGAGGGGCACACCTTTCCGCCTGACATGCTTCGGCTGCGCGAAGATCTCGCAGTGGTGCGATCCTGGATCGAAGACGTTGGGGATTTCGACGCCGGGCAGCGAAACGCCATCGTCGTAGCGTTGAGCGGCTTCGACCAGGACCGCAAGATCCGTTTCCGCAGCTCGACCAATGTGGAGGATAGCGCCGTTTTCACCGGGGCCGGTCTCTACGACAGCTACAGCGGTTGCTTGGCGGACGATGTGGACGGCGACGAGCACGGACCGAGTCGCTGCGATTCGGGGGAGTCGAAAGAGCGCGGTGTTTTCCGCGCGCTGCGCAAAGTGTTCGCGAGTTTCTACAATGAAACGGCCTTTGTGGAGCGATTGCGATTCGGAATCGCGGAGGCGGACGTGGGCATGGCCGTGTTGGCGCATCACTCGTTTTTGGACGAGGACGAATTGGCGAACGGCGTGGCGATCTGGGAGATTCACGGAGGGGAAGGGGAATGGGAAGTCCGCGGCGAGTTGGTGACGCAGTTGGGAGCGGTTTCCGTGACGAATCCGGATGGGAACACGCCGCCCGAAGTGGTCGAGGCTGTCTATGCGGGGAGCGTGGCGGAGGCGGCCTTGGAGTTTCGGCAGCAGTCGGCCCTGGTCGAATCCGGAACGGTGATGGAGTGGGAGGAAGATTACCGGGTTTTGGCGGAGCGCCTGGATGCGGTGGCCCGGGCGTATGCCGGGTGGGCGCCTTTTGCGGAGGAGGTGGTGTTGGATTTTGAGTTCAAGAAGATTCGGGGTGAAGGCATAGTGCTGAAGCAGGCGCGGCCGGCGCCGCAGCCTCAGCAGATCCCGCCTCCGGCCCTGGACGAAATCGCGAAACATTCTCCATGAGAGCCAAAATTCTATCGTTGATGCCGCGGGGATGGGTGTGGGCGGCCGGTCTTTGGATGGTGACCCTGACGGCGCCGCCAAGTTGGTCTACGGAGCCTTTTCAGGTCGTCTCGATACAGCGAACTGGGAACGAGATCACTCTGGATTGGATTGGCGGACGCGGTCCGTTCCAGGTTCAAGCCGGCGACGGCGCCGGGGAATGGGACGACCTCGGACCCGTAGTGAACGGACGCTCGGCCAGTGTGAGTTGGGAGGGCGACGCAGGATATTTCCGCGTGCTCTCCAGCGCGTTGGGCGAACTCTTTGGAAGGTTTGATGTGATGCAAGGGGAGTTTGGCGATCCGATGGCGCGGCATCGGCTCAAGTCCATTTGGGAGTTCTATAAACCCCGCGGCGGCGCACCGGCGAATCCGCCGGGCGCCTTTTACGAGTCGCTCTCTGTGCGGATGGAGTCCTGGGAAGCATCGGGACCGCAAGAGTTCCAGGGAAAGCTCGACGAATTGCCAGGGGCTCAGGTGACGATTGATGACAGGTTTCTGCGGGTGACCTGGCGGACGGGCGAGTTGGAGGACCGGCGTGATTTCACCTTAACCCTTGAGTTTGGATACAGTTTGGAGGATGCGCGTTTTCAGCCGCTGCATTTGAGCGACGCGTATGCGAATTTGGAATGTCTCTATGCTAGACCACAGTGGACGCTGGATTTTGAGGGGAAGCCGGGGACAACCACTAAAGATGAGACGCAGTTGGTGGAGATGGTGACGGATGAAGAGCCGGGAAGCTTCTTCCCATGGGAACGCCAAGTCGAGGTCCGGTCGGGCGCCGTGACCGCGCGCTCGATTTTCGACATTGGCAGGTTCTATGACCAGGGAGAACCGGCCTTTATTCTTAAAACGCCGGTCCTGTTGGATTGGCGTGAGGGGACTACGGTGACCGGATTGACGGCGGAGCCGCTCGTTTTCACGGGACATTACTCGCAGACATACGATCCCTCTCATCACAATTTTGTCGAGACGCTCTGGCTTGATCCGGAGCGAGAACCGGGGATGGCCGTGGAAGTGTTGGAGGAGCTTCGCCAAAAGGACATCTGGCTGCTCCGGGCCACACAGCCCTCGGCGTTTCCAGAGGACCCGGTCCGTCTGCAGGCGGCCGGATTTGACGGCTCCCTGCGTGACTTGTAAGTTGGAGGGATTCCCTAGCCGCCAGGTGACGAACCGTCGCGTCCGAAGAATCGTCGCTGGAGGAGCGGGTCCGGGGCAGAGGTGGCCAGGGAAAATGCGACCACCGCGATGGTCGAACCCAACACATCGAAAAGGAAAGGCTGGACGCCCAAGTTCGACGGCACTTCGAATCGCCCGGATTGCAGGTAGCCAAAGAGGTAGAGCGACACGTGAGTGAGGCCGCCGCCCAGCATCCCGGCAATTGCGCCAGCACCGGTCATCCGGGGCCAGTAGAGCGCGAGAACCATGGGCACCAAGAAGCATGCGGCCAGACCGCTGCTTCCGAAAATGATGAGCGTCTGAAGAAAGTCTGGTGGATCGAGGGCGGCGAGAGCGGCGCCGATGCCGACCGCGGCGGTGGCCAGGTGGGATACCCGGCGCAGAGTGCGCTCCGGGGCGGCCGGGCGAAAGTGTTTCTGATAAATATCGCGCACCACCGATGAGGCCACGACGAGAAGGAAGCTGTCGACGCTCGACATGACGGCGGCGAAAGGCGCCGCCAGCAAGAGTCCCCCCAGCCATGGATGCCCGGCCAGAGCCGTCACATGACTGGCGAAGGCAGGCATAATGCCGTCGGGATCGTGATCCATCCCGGGCAACAACACGCGCGCTCCGCAAAAGACCGGGACCAGGGCGCAGTAGATCAGTGTGTAGTAGAGCGCGAGCGCAACCATGCCGCGCCGCAGGATGCCGTCATGACGAAAAGCCATCAGGCGCACCATGTTGCTGGGCTGGCCGGCAGTGCCAAAGATCCAGAAGACGAAAAAGCTAAAGGCCATGCTCGGCCCAAGGAATCCGGCCGGGTTGTCCGGATGCGGGCCCGGCGGCTTCACAAAGGCGCCCGGTTCTCGCCCGCCGGAAGCGAAGACCCGAAGGGGTTCGGCAATGGCGCGATAGCCGGGGAGCGGCTCGGGAGAGTATCCGGCGCGGGCGATTTCTTCAGCTTCGTAGACATAAGCAACCACCGGTTCAGCGGCGGAATTGCCGGCGGGAATCCGGGCCGTCACGGCCAAGCGAGCCAGGCGGCCGTCCTCCAGCGACACCCAGGACCCCGTGGGAAGGACTCGGAGAGTTGGGCTGACCTCCGCCCCCTCGACTGCGACCGGACCTTTCCAAGGGGGAACCGCGGCGGCCAGCGAGCGCGTCATGCCGCCCAATCCACCGGTAAAATGGAGGGTCAAAGCCAACAACACGATGACTCCGGCCAGCATGACGCAACCCTGGAGCACATCGGTCCACACCACGGCGCGAAACCCTCCGTAGACCACGTATGCGATCACGGAAACGGAGAACAAGATCAGGCAGAGAAGGTAGCCGGGATCCACGTTGTGCAGAAGGGGAAGGCCTTCCATAGCCGCCGCCGTTTGCTGGACTGCGGAACGATAGAGCGGCGCTTCCTGCAATAGACTATGGAGGATCTTGCTGCCTGCTTTGAATTGCGCCAACAGGTAACAAAAGAGGAACACCAAGATGAGCAGCGAAGCGGTGAGAGACGCTCCCGGGCTGCGAAAGCGTTCACCGAAAACTTCGGGAATGGTCACCGCTCCCGTCCGGCGGGAGAGGAGGTTGAGGCGCTTGCCCAATAGGCCCATACCGACAATCGGCACGAGCATGTAGCCGGCGATCCAAAGCGCCAAAACCCAGCCGTGGGAATAGATGAGCGCGGGGAAGCCCACAAAGGTGCCGCCGGACGCGCTGGTCGCAGCAAAGGTGAGGGCAAACGCCCAAAGACCCAAATTCCGGCTCCCGAGGAAATACTCGCCGACAAAGGCCTTCGACTTCGCCGACCGGGCCGCCAAGCCCGCCAGAAGAAACGTCGCTCCCATGTAGAGAACGAAGGTCAGGATCGGTCCGGATCCCGAGAAATGCGGAGCGGATTGCGCCACGAGCTGAGTTAGGCGCTGGTCAGCGGTCACGGCGTGGAACGGATGGCTGCGGAGAGGAGTCCTCCTTGAAGAAACACAGGGCGAACCAGATCGTGAAGACATTGGCCGCCATCCAGGGGAGCGCCACGCCGAAGACAACCCAGCGCGGCAAGCCCCACAGGAGATCCGTGGGATCTGCACCCTGACCGTAAGCCGTTGACCAGCACCAGCCGTTGACCCAGCCGGCGAAGGCCAAGGCCGCCGCGACGATCACGATGGCCTCCCGGCGCGCTTGCCGGAAACGGCTGCCCTCTTCGGCTTCCAAAGAATCGTGGGGATTCACAGCGGTCCAGCAGAAAAGTGCATCAGGGATGAAACGGGGGGAGCACGGCGACCCGCTCGTTATCGAGCATCTGCCGGGCGAATTGCGTGACGCGTTCGACGATCCGCTCGAGCAGAAGCGATCCCCTGGCGGCGTCGGCGACTGCCGGGGTCTGATCGGGCTGCCCAGACAGCGCCGCGCTCCGGACGTTTTCCGGAAAAGCGGCGAGGGCGATCGAGGTTTCAAATTCCTGAGCGTGGCCCGGCAGATCCTCGGGCAGCCGGTGACCGCTCATCAAAAGCTCCTTTGCATCGGCCTCCGTAAGCACGTCCCAGTAAGAGAGAAACTGAAGGTTTATCTGAAAGCGGCGGAGAAATTGGTCCAATGTGGACGCGACTGGAACCACGTTGCCGCCGTGCCCGTTGAGGATGAGAAGATGCCTGAAGCCGGCCCGGACCAAGCTGTCGACAAGATCATTCAACACCGCCAGGAAGACCCCTGGGGACAAAGTCAAGGTGCCGGCGTGCCGCATGTGGTGTTCGCTGACGCCCGCGAGAAGGGCCTCGGCAGTGAGCGCTGCGGGAAAGAGGCGCTCGGCAACCTGCGCGGCGATGAGCGTGGCGCTGCGCCAATCGTGTTCCATGGCCAGATGCTCGAGGTGTTGTTCGACCGCGGCGACAGGCAAAATGGCCAAGCGCAATTCGCCGCTGGCCATGCGCTCGCGAAACTCTCGCCGCGTCAGTTTTCCGAGCTGGACGGGCAGCGGGCCGGGAGAGGAGGCAGGGTTCATGCTTGCAGCGCAGACTGGCGAGCCGAAACGAACAGGAGATTCTGTAGGGCGGGACGCCAGCGCGCATCCTAGTGTGGGGTTTGCGAAATAGGTGGGCAAAACTCGCGAGCAATGTTTTTTCAGTTCAAGGCGTGAGAAGGGAGTTGAGCCAGCTCAGCGACCGACGAGCAACGCAGAAATGAGAAAAGAGGGCCGCGATTCTAAAAAGACTCGAGCGTAGCGAGCAAATTTCCCCACTCTCGAAAAAATTGTTTTGTCTACCTATTTCGCAAACGGCACACTAGAGTGGCAAGAAGCGCGCTGTAAACCGGGGAAATCACCGGAAGGCTTGGCCGAGCCCACATTTCTCATACCCTATCTGCTGAGGCGCGCTGCACCCATCCTGCCTTCGTTCCGCTTGCCGCACCCTCGGCTGCACGCGGCCTTAGCAGAAAAAGGGGTTCCCAGCGCCTCGCGCCGAAACGGCATGAGAAATGCATGCTGGTCGCTTTCTTGAAGCGGGCTCTGG
Source organism: Verrucomicrobiales bacterium (assembly GCA_035513055.1). GTDB lineage: Bacteria > Verrucomicrobiota > Verrucomicrobiia > Verrucomicrobiales > DEV007 > DATKCT01. The sequence goes on from DATKCT010000025.1 coordinate 32,062, forward strand.
GAAAGCTTGCCGGAATTGTGCGGTTGATCTCAAAGAGGCGGCGACTACAATGCCGCCCTTTCAGGATGAGCTTTATTCGGACCCGCACTCTTATTCCGGCGCAAGGGCTGGCCTTGTTGACGACTGGATGGATGACGCTGACGGCCTGGGCCTTCGAGCCCGTGCGCAGCTTTGTCGTCACGGACCTTCACTCGGGCACGGTGCTCATGGGGAAGCAGGCCGAGATGAAAGTGCAGGTGGCCAGTCTGACCAAGATTGCGACGGCATGCGTAGTGCTGGACTGGATGGAAGCATCCAAGACGGACGTAAACGAGATGATGACGGTTCCTGACACGGTGCTGGGCATTGGCGGCGCCAATCCGTTGGGTCTGGCCCCGGGAGATCTGCTGAGCGTTCGCGACGGGCTCTATCTGGCGTTGATCGGTTCGGACAACGTCGCCGCGGAGACCTTGGCTTATCATGTGGGGAAGGATCTGCTGCGGCGGCGAGGCAAGCCGGGGAGACCGGTCGAGGTTTTCGTCGCCCAGATGAACACGTTGAGCAAACAGCAGGGGTTGAAACGGACGCGGTTCCGGAATCCGCACGGTTTGGATCACCGGGTGCGTCCATTTTCGACGGCTCACGACATGGCCACCCTCACGGCGTATGCGCTCTCAAAGGCATCCTTTCGATTCTACGTTTCACAGAAATCGAGGAATGTTTCCTATAAGCGTGGCGACCAGCGCTTTGGTTTTGAAGTAAAAAACACCAATGTGCTTCTCGGTGTGAATGACATCGACGGTGTCAAGACCGGTATGACCAGCGCTGCCGGAGCCTGTGTCATTCTCAGCGCGGCCCGTCCCACCACGGTGTTGACCGGGCCGGGCGGAGAAAAGCTCTTGCAGCCTCACCGGCTCATCGTCGTGGTATTAGGCGCCGGCGACAGGTTCGACAGCGGCCGCCAATTGCTTGCCGCCGGATGGCAGCGTTATGACGCCTGGTTAGCCGGGCGCGACGATCCTGCATCTCAACCCGCTGCGACCCGGTAAAGAAAGCTTGCCGGTGGCGGGGACGTTCGAGAGGCGGCGCCGCTGGACCATGGCTTGAATCTCACGACTTTCACGGACTCATGCGAATCGCATTGCTCAACAGCGGCGGGGATTGTCCCGGTCTCAACGCCGTCATTCATGGCGTCGTTGGGGCCGCCAACAAACTGGGATGGGAGGTCGTCGGCTTCCGAGACGGTTTCGAGGGACTGCTTCCTCCCGGAGACTACACCATCCTCGATTCAGATCGCACCATCGGGATTCTCAAGATGGGCGGGACGATTCTGGGAACGACCAACAAAGGGCATTTCGCCGCGAAGGTAGGCGAGGGCGAGGTGGCCAGGATTTCGGAGGACATTATTGAGAAGGCGCGAAGGACCATGGACATTTTGGAGATCCGCGCACTCATTGTGGTGGGCGGGGACGGTTCGTTGACGACCGCCTTGCAGCTTTTCGAGCTTGGATTCCCGGTCATCGGCGTGCCCAAGACCATTGACAACGACTTGGAAGCTACGGCGATGACCTTCGGTTTCGATTCCGCTGTGTCGTGCGTGGTCGATGCGTTGGATCGCCTTCACACTACTGCGGCCAGCCACAAGCGGGTCATGGTTCTCGAAGTCATGGGGCGCAACGCCGGTTGGATCGCGCTCTATGGCGGCATCGGCGGGGGAGCGGACATCATTCTGCTGCCCGAGATTGCCTTTACCTTCGAGGCGATCGCGGGAGTGGTGCACCGCCGGGAAGCGCAGGGAAAACACAGCACGCTCATCGTGGCCGCGGAGGGCGCTCGCCTGCCGGACGGATTGACGGTGAACATCGAGCAATGCGACAGCATGGAGAACCGGCTTGGCGGCATCGGCGAGGTTGTCCGGCAGGAGGTCGAAAGGCGCACTCAAAAAGAGAGCCGGGTCTGTATCCTCGGACACCTCCAGCGCGGCGGTGAACCCACCGCCTTGGACCGGATTCTCGGCACCCGTTTTGGGGTGCATGCAGTGAGTCTGATCCAGGAAGGGGGATTCGGGAGGATGGTCAGTTATCAGTCCTATTCAGTGGGATCGGTGGCCATACAAGAGGCGGTCCACCAGTTGCGCTTGGTCGATCCGAGAGGAGAAGTGGTGAACGCGGCCCGCAGCGTGGGGATCTCGATGGGAGATGAGAGACCCGACGAATTCGACTAAATGACATGGATCAAGAAGCACTTTTGGATCTACTGGCGCACAATGGCCGCGCCTCGCCCAATGAACTGGCTGAACTCCTGGGCGCAGAAGCGAGCGAAGTGGCGGCCCTCATCGAGAGGCTCGAGGCCGCTGGAGTCATTCTGGGATACACCGCTGTCGTCGACCCGGAAAAGCGTTCTCCTCACGATGTTGCCGCGCTCATCGAAGTGCGCATCACGCCGGAGCGGGGCGGAGGATTCGACCGGATTGCGCAACGCATTGCCCAGTTTGAGCAGGTGCGCTCTTGTTATTTGATGAGCGGTGGCTACGACCTGGCCGTTATGGTCGAGGGACGCGACCTGCGGGAGGTGGCGCGTTTTGTGGCGGAGAAACTCAGCACCTTGGAGGGGGTGCTTTCCACCGCCACCCATTTCCAGCTCAAGGTCTACAAGGAAAGCGGAATCCTCTGCCAGCGGCGGGAAGAGCCGGGCAGATTGCCGGTTACGCCCTAGCCGGCATTTCTCACAACACTTCTGCTGTGGCGCGTTGCACCCCATCCTGCCGGCGTTCCGATTGCCTCGGGCTTGAACAGGGTGTTCTCACTCAGCTCTGCGCGCCCGGCGGCACGCGTGTCGCCGTTGCTGCGCTCCGCTCTTCGGACAACGCTGACGGGCTGGGTGTCTCGCTTTTCTTGGCTGTCGGGAAGGGGTTCGCAGGGCCTCGAGACGAAACCGTATGAGAATGGCGGGCTATAGCGGCATGAGCGGATCCTTGCAACGCCACATCGCTGGTCATCTCAGGGAAATTCCCAAATCCGGAATCAGGGACTTCTTCGAGTTGGTCCAGGGCCGGAAGGACGTCATCTCTCTGGGGGTGGGAGAGCCCGATTTTTCCACGCCGTGGCACATTCGGGAGGCTGCCATCTATTCCTTGGAACGGGGTGAAACCAGCTACACGTCGAACCTCGGACTGCTGGTTCTGCGGGAGGAGATCGCCCGCTACGTCGAGGACAAGTTCTCGGTCGCCTATGATCCGCGCTCCGAGATTTTGGTGACCGTGGGCGTGTCCGAGGCCCTGGATGTGGCCTTTCGGGTCCTGCTCAACCCTGGGGACGAGGTCCTCTATCACGAACCGTGTTATGTCTCCTATCATCCGGGAGCGCTCATGGCTTACGGCCGTCCGGTCGCCGTGTCCACACAGGTCGAGGACTGTTTCGCGCTCCGCGCCGAGGCGGTGCGCGCAAAGATTTCGGAGCGGACCCGGGTGTTGGTGCTGAATTTTCCCACCAACCCCACCGGAGCGGTCGAACCTCCCGAGGAATTGGAGGCGATCGCGCGGATCGCCTGTGAGCACGACCTCATCGTGATTACCGATGAGATCTATTCCGAATTGATCTACGGCCCGGACCGGCGTCACCTCTGCATCGCCAGTCTTCCCGGAATGCGGGAGCGGACTATCCTCCTTCACGGCTTTTCCAAAGCCTTCGCCATGACTGGGTTTCGGCTGGGCTACGCCTGTGCGCCGGCCGAGCTGACCGACGCCATGATGAAGATCCATCAGTACTCCATGCTCTGTGCGCCGATCACCAGTCAAGTCGCCGCGCGAGAGGCCCTGCAGCACGGTTCGGCAACGATGGAACAAATGCGGCAGACCTACGAGCAACGCCGGAACTTGCTTCTGACGCGCTTCGCGAAGATGGGGATACCCTGTTTTCCTCCGGGCGGCGCCTTTTACGCTTTCCCGGATATCCGTTCCACCGGATTGACGAGCCGGGACTTCGCCGTGCGCCTTCTGGAAGAGGAGGATGTGGCCGTCGTGCCGGGGGACGCCTTCGGTCCCAGCGGAGAAGGGTTTCTGCGCTGTTGCTATGCGACCGCTACGGATCAGCTTCGGACCGCGCTAGACCGCATCGCCCAGTTCTGCTCCCGTTTGTGATGGCTGGACGCGGATGGCGCGCCGGAATCCGGGCCTTGCGGGAGGATCCCGCCGCGGCGCACATCGCGCCGTTGGCGGCATTTCTCCTCTTGCTGCTCCTTACGCAAGAGCCCGTGCTGATCGACAACACTCTCCAGCCCTGGTACCGCCATGCGCCGGAACAATGGGTCTACCCCCTGCAATGCCTGGTCGCCGGCGCGCTGTTGTGGTTCTTTCGCCGGGCTTACGTGCTGACCCCTTTGCGAGGATGGGGCTTCGCCACCGTTTGCGCTCTCGTGGGAATCGGTCTCTGGATCGCCCCATCCGAGTTCTATCGGGCTTGGAGGATGGAGCCTGGCGGCCTGCTCCATTTCCTCGGGTTTCAGGACCGCAGTGAAGGCGGCTTTGACCCGCGGTTTTTCCGCGACCACAGCCTGCTCTATTGTGGAGCGATCGCGCTGCGTCTGTTTCGTATGATCGTGATCGTGCCCTTCATCGAGGAGATCTTCTGGCGAGGATTCCTGATGCGCTTTCTCTACGACCGGAACCGCGATTTTCACAGGGTTCCCTTCGGATCGTTCAGTTGGTTCTCCTTGGTGGGCACGAGCCTTGCCTTCATGCTCGCGCATCAGCCCGCGGACTATGCCGCTGCTTTTCTCTACGGGTTGCTTGCTGGCTGGGTGGCGATCCGGACTCGCAGTCTGGCGGCTTGTATTTGGATGCATGCGGTGGCCAATCTCGTTTTGGGCGTCTACGTCCTCTGGACCGGACAACGGGGATTCTGGTGATGGCGCCCGTTTTCCCAGCGCGGGCAAGGCGCCGCCCGGCCCGTTGATTTCAGGAGGAATCGACGTAAGGGGAGGGATGCCATCAGCCTGGGAACTGGCCAATCCGCAATTGCGCGACCTCGTGGAATACGAACCCGGCCGGCCCATCGAAGAGGTCGCGCGAGAACTCGGTCTCGATCCTGCCGGCATCATCAAGTTGGCCTCCAACGAGAATCCCTTGGGACCCTCGCCGCGCGCTGTCGCGGCCATGCGTGCGGCCTTGAGCCAGGCCCACCTCTATCCAGACGGCGGAGGCTACTATCTGCGAGGAGCCATCGCCGAACAGTTGGGAATGGAACGTCAGAATGTCATCCTCGGCAATGGCTCGAACGAAATCATCGAATTCATCGGTCACGCTTTTCTCCAGCCCGGCAGCGAGGTGATCGCCGCGAAACACGCCTTTGTTGTCTACAAGTTGATGGCAACCTTGTTTGCGGCCCGGACAGTCGAAGTAGATGATCCCGGTTTCGCGCATGATCTCGACGCCATGCTCGAGGCGATCACCCCGCAAACTCGGGAGATCTTCATCGCCAATCCCAATAATCCCACCGGCACGTTGGTGGGCGAAGACGCCATCGCCCGGTTCATGGATCGCGTGCCTGACCACGTCATCGTGGTCTTCGATGAAGCCTACCACGAGTTCCTCGCCGACCCTCCAGACACGCTGCGCTACGTGCGGGAAGGACGCAATGTCGTCATCTTGCGCACCTTCTCCAAAATCCAGGGTCTGGCCGGCTTGCGCATCGGTTATGGCATCGCTCCGGCGCCCTTGATACAGGTGTTGCAAAAAACCCGGCAGCCCTTCAACGCCAACGCCGTGGCGCAGGCTGGCGCCCTGGCCGGGATTCGCGACGAAAAACACCGGCAACGCACCCGGGAGTTGACCTGGAAAGGTCTGCGCTTTCTGGAAAGCGCTTTCTCCGCCATGGACCTCGAATACGTGCCCAGCCGGGCGAACTTCGTGCTGGTCCGCGTCGGTGACGGCGACGCCGTATTTCGCGCCCTTTTGGAAAAAGGGATCATCGTGCGGGCCATGCGCGGATACAAGCTGCCGGAGTGGATTCGCGTCACGGTCGGGCTGCCGGAACACAATCGCCGTTTCGTGGAAAGCCTGCGGGAAGCGCTTCATCCGGCTTCTTCTCCGGCGTGATGCGGAGCGATACGATCGTCGCCATCGGCACGGCGGCCGGAGAGAGCGCCATTGCACTCATCCGCGTTTCGGGTCCAGACGCCTCGAGCTGTCTGGCCAACGTCTGGCGCGGCATCGATCCGGCCAGCGCCCGGCCTCGCACGCTTTATCTCGGCATCATCGCCGGCGCCGATGGAACAGCGCTCGACCAAGTTCTCTGCGTCCGATTCCCGAAACCCTTCAGTTATACGGGAGAGGATATGGTCGAAATCCATTGTCACGGTGGGACCCTCGTGACTCGCGCCGTCTTCGACCGCCTCCTCGAAGCCGGCTGCCGGCCCGCCGGCCCGGGAGAATTCACCCAACGCGCCTTTCTCAATGGAAAAATGGATCTCACCCAGGCCGAAGCGGTCATGGATCTCATCCAGGCCAGGACTCGCCTCGCCTTGCGCGCCGCCAACGACCAGCTCGCCGGAGGACTCCGGGACACCGTCGAGGAGATCCGCACCGGACTCGTCTCCCTGCTGGCCCACATCGAAGCCTGGATCGACTTCCCCGAGGAAGATATCGCCCCAGATACCCTCGCTGAACTTGCTGAACGCACCCGTAGGCTCATCGCATCTATCGACACCCTCCTGGAAAGCGCCGAAAAAGGGCGCGTCTTGCGAGAAGGCGCCCGGGTCGTCATCTGCGGCGAGGCCAACGCCGGAAAATCCAGCCTGCTCAATCTCTTGCTCGGCTTCGACCGGGCCATCGTCAGCGAGAGCCCCGGCACCACCCGCGACACCATCGAAGAAGTCATCAATGCCGGAGGAATCCCACTTCGCTTGGTCGATACCGCCGGACTTCGAGACGCTTCCGATCCCGTCGAACAAGAAGGCATGCGTCGCGCCGCCGCGGAGATCCTGCGCGCGGATGTGATCATCGAAGTTCTCGATGGATCCATTGCTCCCGAAGCGTCCACCTCACCGCTCCCACGTGGATTTCGCGGCCATCATTTGCGCCTCTTGAACAAGTCAGACCTCGGACTGCATCCCGCTCACGCCAAGGACCGGGAGGCCTTCCCGTTTTCTTGCCTGCGCAAGGAAGGCATCGGCGCTCTCCAAGCGGCGCTGCACCAACACCTGCTCTCAGGCGATGTCCCCGGAGCCGGCCTCCTGCTGGCCATCAACGCCCGCCATCAACATTGTCTACAGCGCGCCAGCCGGGCGCTGGACAGCGCGCTGGAGGGGATGCGACAGGGACTGGCATGGGAACTGATCGCGTTGGAATGTAGAGAAGCGCTCGAGGCGCTGGGTGAAGTGACCGGCAAGACGGACATCGAGGAAATCCTCGGTGAAATCTTCGCTAAATTTTGTATAGGAAAATAGTAAAAACTGATGCACATTCTGAACATCTTAAAGCAATTTCGAGACTCGCTTACAGGGGAGACGGCTTGGCTGCGCTGCGTCCTCGTCGCGCTGCTTGCCGGCGCCTCGGCAAACTGTGGTGGCCCCAAGCCGAAGCCGGAGCAACCCCAACCTCTGCGCCTTCGCGTGGTGTCTTGGAATATCCACCACGGGGAAGGCTTGGACCGGAAGATCGATCTCGAACGAATCGCGGCCTCGCTTCGGGAATGGCACCCCGATCTGGTCGCCCTTCAGGAAGTCGACGTAAAAACCCAACGTTCCGCCGGAGTGGATCAAGCCGCGGAGCTGGGCCGTCTCATGGACATGGAGGTGCGTTTTGCATCGGCGATGGAATGGGGCGGGGGACACTATGGTTTGGCCATCCTCGGCCCCGCGGCCATGAGTGAGGTCACCATCGACCATCTTCCAAATGAAGATGGCTTGGAGCCCCGAATCGCCGCGTCCATCGAACTTGATATCGCTCCTGGTCAGCGGATCCGCTTCGTGAACACGCATCTGACGTCCACCGGCGATGCCCTGCGTCTCCGCCAATGCCAGGCCTTGACTGCTGCATTCGCCGATTCAGAATTGCCGTCCGTCTTGGCGGGCGATTTGAATGCGGAACCCGGCAGCCCGGAACTGGAAGAACTCGGCCGGTGGCTCGACTTCGCTCCTGAGGCAGGGAGCGAGCCGACCGTTCCGGCGGATCAGCCGGGCCGGCGCATTGATTTCGCCGGGCCGGACCGGCGATCCGGCTCGAAAGTGATCGAGAGCCGGGTACCGGGGGAAGCCGTGGCCTCGGATCACCGGCCCGTGCTCGTGGTGCTCGAACTGACTCTTGCGCCTCGGGAAGGGCCCGCAGAAAGGTAGAATCCGATCATGGACATCATCGACCTCAATCACGTGGCGTTGCACGTCCGCGACGTCGAGGACAGCGTCCGCTTTTACCGGGACCAGATGGGATTGCAACAGATTTCACGTCCTGCGTTTACTTTCCCAGGCGCCTGGTTCCGGCTGGGGACAACGCAGGAACTGCATCTCATCGGCGAGCGCGAAGACCGGGTCGTTTCCGGACCGAGATCCACCCATTTCGCCCTGCGAGTCGCGTCCCTGGACAAAGTCTGTCGCGAGTTGGAGGGTCGCAGCGTGGCGCTTTTGGGCCGGCAGGTGCGCCCGGATGGAGCGCTCCAGGCCTACGTCGAGGATCCTGACGGTCACTGCATCGAGTTCACCCAGCTCCATCCGCAGTTCCAGCACGATGGCTAACCCGCATTTCTCACGCCGTTTCATCGCGAGGCGTTGCGGAGCCCTTACTGCCAAGGCGCTCGCGGCCGAGGGGGCAGAACTGGGTGAGTACACGCAATTCAAGCCCAAGGCAAAAGGAAGAAAGGCAGGATGGGGTGCAGCACGCCACAGCAGAAAGGGGGTGAGAAATGCAGGCTAAGGTGCTCGCGGCCTTGTCTGGCGGCGTCGACAGCAGCGTCGCGGCGCGCCTTCTTGTCGAGCAAGGGCACGAGGTCGTCGGCGCTTACATGAAGAACTGGATCAACGAGGAGAACATCGCCGGAAACTGCCCGTGGCAGCAGGATATCGAGGACGCTAGGCGGGTGGCCGATCAGATCGGAATCGAGTTTCGCGTGGTAAACCTGATGCGGGAATACCGGGAGCGGGTCGTCCGTTATCTCCTCGATGGCTACACAGGAGGGATCACTCCCAACCCGGACGCTATGTGCAACCGGGAAATGAAATTCGGTGTTTTGCGTGAATACTCAGCCGCCGAGGGCTTCGATTTTGTGGCCACCGGACACTACGCCCAGCGACGAGTCCGGGAGCCCGGCGGAACGGTCGAAGTGCTGCGAGGCGCCGACGGGAGCAAGGACCAGAGTTACTTTCTGGCCCTCTTGTGTCAAGAGCAGGTCCGGGCCGCACTTTTTCCGCTGGGCGCCCTCAAAAAGCTCCAGGTGCGCAATCTGGCCCGGGACTGGGGACTGGCCACAGCGGAAAAGAAAGACAGCCAGGGCATCTGCTTTATCGGCGAGGTGCGGATGTCCGATTTCCTGCGGACCTTTCTCCCGGACGATCCGGGACCGGTATTGGATGTGGAAGGCCGGCTTCTTGGGGAACATCAGGGCCTGCATTTGTTCACTTTGGGGCAGAGGCGTGGCATTGGGGTGGCCTCCCGGCAGCATGGCGCCGCCTATGTGGTGGTCGCCAAGGAACCCGGGCGCAAAGCCTTGGTGGTGGCCTTGGAGGATCCGGCCGCTCCACTGCTGTATGCCTCGCGTGCGCTGGTCTCGGAGGTGTCCTTCCTGGGCGACGGATTTCGGGAGGGAGAAGACCTGGAAGCTCAAGCGCGCTATCGCAGCCCTTCGGCACAGGCCCGAATTACCGAATGGGATCAGGACACCCGCCGGGCGCGGATCGAATTCCGGGAGGCGCAGAGGGCGTTGACGCCTGGGCAGGTCTGTGCGTTTTACCGTGGCGCCGAGCTAATTGGGGGCGGGTTTTTCGAGCGGATCGAGCATGAGAGCTAGATCGCATTTCTACTGCGTTTCGTGACGAAGCGCTGGGAACGCGGGGGCAGGGAAATTCGATCACAAAAATTGGAGGGGTTGCTGGGCTTGGGGGCCGGAGCGAGGTTGAGGCAGAGGGCGACCATGGGGCGAGTGCAATGCGCAATCAATAACATGACACAATATATGTAAGAGCAAATCGGAAAGCCGTTGAAGGGTGGTTCTGTCCTTTCGCACCCCCGGTGGGACCGCTCCCGGCTCTCTCGCCCAACCCCGGCTGCGGCAACTCGATGAGGTTGAGGGCTTCAATGCGGCCCTGCCCCGATCGACAATTCCGCGAATCGTTGCCCCAACAATCCGGTCAGCATCCCTGACAAGGATTCCGAGCCAAGCCGGTCGAAGACTTCCGCGGCGAATCCGAAGGCAATCAGATGACGCGCCGCCTCCGCGGGAATTCCACGGGTCCCGGCGTAAAACACCGCTTCCTCCTCGATCGGCCCGGTCGTCGAACCGTGGCTGCATTTGACGTGATCGGCGTTGATCTCCAAACCCGGCATGCTGCTCGCTTCGGCTTCATCGCTCAACAGCAGATTCCGGCAGGTTTGGTATGCGTCCGTGTAGTGGGCGCCTTCATCGACACGGATCAAGCCGGAAAACACGGTTCGGGCATCCCCCGACAGCACGTTCTTGTAGAGCAGATCGCTCTTCGTATTCGGAGCGGCATGGTGCTGCAGCGTGCGTTGATCCAGCATCTGACCGGCTCCGGGAGCGCTCACCGAGAGCATGTCGCTGTTGGCGTTCGGTTCCAGCAGATGACACACGCTCTCGACCCGCACGTTCTTGGCCCCGCCATGCAACTGGAGGCTCTTGACGTGCGCATCCCTCGCCACCACCGCCGCCGACATCTGAAGAAAATCTGATTCTTCGTTCAGGAACTGGCTCGACACATGCTGGATGCGGCTGCCCGGACCGGCCACCAGGTCAACCACCCCGCAGCTACCCGCAGCCAGCCCGTCAGCGGACCGGAAAAACTCCACCACCGTCACCGAGGCGTTGGCGCCCGTCACCACCAGCGTGTGGGGAAAGATCGAAACTTCTTCCCCGCCGGCCCAATGAACGATCTCGACAGGCAATTCCAGGTGGACACCGGCCGGAACATAGATCAAGAGGCCGCTGCGAGTGCGCGCTTTGTGCAAGGCGGCATAGCGGCCCGAGCCCAACGGGAATTCTTGAGACATGAAATGCTCCCGGAGCAAGTCGGGATGCCGGTAGACCGCGGCTTCCAAGGGTTCGCATATGACCCCTGCCGCATTGACCCTCTCGGCCGCCAACAGGATTTCATTGCCGAAGACGTAGCGACCGGCGACCTGCTCCAGCGCGGCGCTCCGTGAAATCCATTCCGCCGCCCCGGTTTCCGGCAGGCCGGGAGCCGGCCGGAAACGGTCGAAACGCAAGCGTTTGGGATCGGCGAAGCGCCAGTTCTCCTCTTCGCGCCGCGGGAGCGGCAGGGTCCGGAATTCTTCTGCAGCATCCCGCTGCATGGTGGCGAACCATTCCGGCAATCCGGCGAGCCGGCTCTGATCGAGCGGCTCATCGATCAACGGCGCGGGCGGCGCTAGCCTGTCTGGAGCAAGAGTATGCATTGCGGAATCTCCGAGATACCAAGATGAGGCGGCGACGCCGGTTCAGCCGACCGACCCTTCCATTTCCAGATCGATCAAGCGCTTCAATTCGACGCTGTATTCCATGGGGAATTCCCGGACCAGATCGTTGACGAAACCGTTCACGCTCAGGCTCATGGCCTCGCCTTCCGTCAACCCCCGCTGCTTCATGTAGAAGATCTGTTCCTCGCTGACTTGGCTGACGCTAGCTTCGTGTTGCGTCGCATGCCGGTTCCCCCGCACGACGATGGCCGGATAAGTATCTGTGCGGCTGCTCGAGTTGATTAGCAAAGCGTCGCATTGCGTGTTGTTGCGGCAACCTCGAAGCCGTTTGGGAATGTGCACCATACCGCGGTATGTGGCGCGGCCTTGACCCACGCTGATGCTCTTGGAGACGATGTTGCTGGTCGTTTCATCAGCGGCGTGGATCATCTTCGCCCCGGTGTCCTGATGCTGCCCCGTGTTGGCCAAGGCGATGCTGATCACTTCGCCCCGGGCTTTCCGCCCTTTCATGACCACTCCCGGATACTTCATCGTCAGGCGCGACCCGATATTGCAATCGATCCAGCGAATCTCCGAGTTCTCATGAGCCAGACCGCGTTTGGTCACCAGGTTGTAAACGTTGGAACTCCAGTTTTGCACGGTGATGTACTGAATGCGGGCGTGAGGCATGGCCACAAGTTCGACCACGGCGCTGTGCAGAGTTGAGGTCTCGAACTTGGGCGCCGTGCAGCCTTCCATGTAGGTCACTTCCGCGCCTTCATCGGCGATAATCAGCGTCCGCTCGAACTGCCCGAAGCTCTCGGCATTGATCCGGAAATAAGCCTGCAGCGGGTGCGCCACCTTCACGCCCGGCGGCACGTAGATGAAACTCCCGCCGCTGAAAACAGCGCTGTTCAACGCCGAAAACTTGTTGTCCCCGGTGGGAATCACCTTTCCGAACCAGCGCCGGAAGATCTCCGGATAGTCCATCAACCCCTTGGTGCTGCCGACGAAGAGGACGCCCTCCTTTTCCAGCTCCACCTTAATGTTGCTGTAGGCGGCTTCGCTGTCGAACTGCGCTTCGACTCCCGCCAGAAACTTCCTTTCCTGCTCAGGAATGCCGAGCCGCTCGAAGGTCTGCTTGATCTCGTCCGGCACATCCTCCCAACTGCGCTTGGGAATGTCGCCCGAACTCAGGTAATAGCGGATCCGGTCGAAATCGATCCGCTCCAGTTCCCGGCTGGCCCAATGCACGGGCAGCGGTTTATCCCAAAAGACTTGGAGGGCCCGCTGCCGGAACTGCCGGATCCATTCGGGCTCGCCCTTGACGCCGGAGATATAGTCCACGGTCTTGGCCGACAATCCCCGGCCGGCATCCCGCGTGTGTTTCTCCGGATAAACAAAATCGCCGATGCTGCGATCGATGTCGATGGCGGCGGTAGCGGAGCCGCTTTCTTGAAAGTTCATATGCGAATGGTTGTCCTCCGTGTTGTTGTGTTTCGTTAGGCGGACGCGGCGGCGTGTTCCCCGATCCACTCATAGCCCTTCGCCTCCAGCTCCAAGGCCAAGTCCTTTCCGCCCGTCCGGATGATCCGGCCCCCGGCCATCACGTGGACGAAGCCGGGCTCAATGTAATCGAGCAGCCGCTGGTAGTGCGTGATCAGCAGAATCCCCCGTTCCGGCGAACGCACCGCGTTGATTCCGCGCGCCACGATCTTCAAGGCATCGATGTCCAATCCGCTGTCGGTTTCGTCGAGCACAGCGTAGACCGGTTCCAACATGAGCATCTGAAGGATCTCGTTGCGCTTCTTTTCACCCCCAGAGAAGCCCTCGTTCACCGAACGTGAGGTGAAAGTGCGGTTCATCTCCAGTGAATCCATCTTCTCGTAGAGCCGCCGGTAATAGGCCACCGCATCCAGTTCATCCCCTTCTCCTGCCCGCGACTGGAGCGCCGCCCGGATAAAGTTGGCGTTGCTCACTCCAGGGATCTCCTGGGGGTATTGGAAAGCCAAGAAAAGCCCGGCCCGGGCCCGCTCGTCCGGTTCCATCTCCAGGAGATTCACCCCGTCCATGAGCACCGATCCGGCGGTCACTTCATAATCTTCATGACCGGCGAGGACCTTCGCCAGCGTGCTCTTGCCCGATCCGTTCGGACCCATGATGGCATGCACTTCGCCGCGCGGCAGGACCAGCTCGAGACCCTTGAGGATCTCGTTCCCGTCGATCGAAACGTGCAGATTTCGAATTTCCAACGATTTCATGACTGATGCGCTTCTGACAAAAGGTTCGGGGCCTGTGGCGGACGGGAGAAGTCCGTCCCGGAACCGGCAGCAACGGTGCAGGCGGGACAAAGACCGCGGAGGCTTACTTCGAGCCGGTCGAGCCGGACCCCTTCCGGTAAATCCAGAGAGCTGGACAAGGCCTTTCCGGCGGAAAAGGGCACATCCAAGACTTTCCCGCAGCGGCTACAGTGAAAATGCGCATGATCCCGCAGGTTGGCGCAATAGCGGGAAGGTTCGCGGTCCATACAAACCTGTTTGACCATTCCACCATGGGTCAACGTGTCCAGGCAGTTGTAGACGGTGGCCAGCGAGATGCCGGGCAAGGCCTCCTTCACTTCCATGAAAACATCCGAAGCCGTGGGATGATCGGTGCTCCGAAGCAGAGTATCGAAGACCACCCGCCTTTGCCGGGTCATGCGAATCCGGCCGAGTGCGGGAAAGGCACTCCCGGACCTTCCTGGCGATTGATTGACCGGCTCTCGTTTCATTCTAAAAGACCATCGGCTGCCTCGTTAATGAGATCAAGAATTATTCTAATAATAATCTGATTGCCCTCGACACTTTGCCCAGCTCCCGCCACTTTCCTCCCCATGCATCTCGCCGTTCTCGGCTGTGGAAAAATGGGTTCCGCCCTCATCCGCGGCATCCTCCAGTCTCCCGCGCCGCCTGATTCCATCCATATCTTCGACATCGACAGCTCTGCGACCGCGGCTCTCCAACTCGATTTCCCGAGCCTTTCCGTCTCGCCCGATCCACTCTCCTGCGCCGCCGCCGCCCAGACGGTTCTCCTCTGCGTCAAACCCCACGACCTCGTCCCACTTGTCACCTCTCTTGCCAATTCCGGCCGATCCCGGCTCTTCATCTCCATCGCCGCGGGTATCCCCCTCACCCGGATCGAATCCGCCGCAGGATCCTCCGGCCGCGTCATCCGGGTCATGCCCAATACACCCGCGCTGGTTGGACGCGGCGTCTCCGCCGTGGTTCCCGGCTCCAGGGCGACCGAAGAAGACGTGGCGCTGGCTGAAAGCATCCTTTCCGCAGTGGGAACCGTGGTTCGCCTCCCAGAGAAGCTCCTCGACGCCGTCACCGGAGTCAGCGGCAGCGGTCCCGCCTACATTTTTCTGATCATCGAAGCGCTTAGCGACGCTGGCGTCAGCCAGGGACTGCCCCGCCCAACCGCACTGACGCTGGCGGCGGAGACCGTGCTTGGCGCTGCGGAAATGGTCCTGCGCACCGGTCTTCATCCCGCTCAACTCAAGGATCAGGTGACGAGCCCAGGCGGAACCACGATCGCTGCTTTGGAAGTCTTGGAACGTCGCGGAGTTCGGGGCGCTTTCTTCGAAGCCGTTGCCGCCGCCGCGCGCCGCTCCGAGGAAATGGGTCGCGAGAACTGAGGGGGACTCAGGGCCTCGGCGCGCTAATCCGCATTTCTCACACAGGTTCGTCCTGAGGCGCCGCAAACCCCTTCCTGGCCGGGCCGCGCGCAGCCGGGGGCGCAAAAAACCTGGCGAAACTCAAGCCCGGGGCCAGCGGAACGCAGGCGGGATCAGGTGCAACTCGCGACGGTAATGTGTCGGTAATAATGTGTCAGACACAAAATAATTAAGTTGACAAACGGAACATGTAATGTGTCAGACACTATGCAAGCAAGCTGTGAGAAAGCCGGACGCCTCACCCGCGCCCTTTCGCGCCCTTTCGCGCCCTTCCAGCCCTTCGGACCCGGCGCCACCTCTCACGGAGAGCCGGCCGGCAAACTCCCGGCACTACCGCTGCGGCGGATAGGGCTGACCTTGACTGCGCCGCAATTCGTCCTCACGCTCATCCGCCGCGTTGCCCATGACGCTCCCGCCCACGGCCCCGAGTCCGCCGCCGATGGCGGCGCCTTCCAAGCCCCGGCCGCTCTGGTGCCCAATAATGCCGCCTACCGCGGCGCCAAGCACACCGCCGCCGACCGCACCGCGCTTGGTGTGATACGTGCTGTCAGTCTGAGTACAGCCACACAATCCCGTGGCCACTGCTGTTCCACACAGGAGAAAAAGGGTCTTGAGTTTCATCGTGACAACCTACGACGGTTCACCGCTTTCTGCTATTCAAAAGGCGATTTTCCGATGCTATCTTTCCCGTCATGAAGACTCTATCCCGCTTCGCCCTGGCCTTGTTCACGGTCGCCTCTCTCTGCTCCGTGACCGGAGCCGAAGAGTCCGCCGTCCCAGTCACCGGCAACGAAGTCTCCTATACCATCGACGGCAAAGAGTTTGAAGGATTCGTGGCCCGGCCCGCGACTCGAGACCTCAAGCCCCGCCCTGGGGTTCTCCTGATTCACGATTGGACGGGACTGCAAGACTATGCCCGGAAACGCGCCCGCCAACTCGCCGGCCTCGGATACATCGCTTTCGCCGCGGACATCTACGGGAAAGGCATCCGTCCCGAAGATCCCCAGGCCTGCGCCATCCAAGCCGGCGTCTACAAGGACGATCGCGCGCTCTTCCGCGCCCGTCTCAACGCCGCACTGGCTCAGCTCAAAGCCGTCCCAGGAGTCGATCCGCAGCGCATCGCCGCCATCGGATACTGCTTCGGCGGCACCGGCGTCCTCGAACTCGCCCGCAGCGGCGCCCAAATCGCCGGCGTCGTCTCTTTCCATGGAGGCCTCGATTCTCCGAATCCCGAAGACGGAAAAAACATCCGATGCAAAGTCGTCATCCTGCACGGCGCCGACGATCCCTTCGTCCCGGCCGCCGACATCGCAGCTTTCGCCGACGAGTTGAACAGCGCCGGAGTCGATTGGCAGATGATATCCTACAGCGGAGTCGTGCATTCCTTCACCAAGCCGGCAGCGGGCAATGACACGTCCACAGGAGCCGCCTACAACGCCGGCGCCGACCGCCGGTCCTGGGTCCACATGAAAGTCTTCTTCGACGAGCTGTTCCGCGACGCCGAATGAGCAGTTCGTCAGGAAACGTCAGAAGGTGGAAAACACCGGACGGATGATGTAAAAAAGCTCCCGTTCCTCGGGATCATACGGCGCGTCGAACCAATACCGGCCTGGGTCGCCCCCATCGATGGTGAAGGGCACGCCCACTTGCTCCCAGCCGGACTCCGGATCCCCTGGGTCAAACCATTCGACCATGCGGTTCTTGTAGAGGAGAAACCCAAAGTCGTAGGTTTCCCGGAGATTCTCCCGGTCCCGAAACTCGAGCCGCACCGTGTCGCCCATCAGCCACGGGTTGTCCACCATCAGTTCCACCGGCCCTCTGCTCCTCGTGGAAAAAGTCCGAAGACTGGCTAACAACACGATCTCAGCCGATCCCTCGGGCTGAAGATCCCCAAGATCCCAACGCGCCGCTCCCGCGACATATCCGCCCTCGGGCGGCGCAAACCGCGTCGTTCCGTCCAGACTTCGCATCTCGATCATTTCATGCAGGCCCGTCGCCGGTCTGCCAACGTCGTGCCGGTCCACCCCTTTCACTCCATAATAGCCGGCTTGCACCGCCGCCGGAGGATCCTTCGCATTCAACGTGAATATGTCGTCGTGCTCCCAAATCTCGCCGGTACCCGTATGAAAACTGAAGGACAACCCGCGCAAAGAAAAGTCGTAGTGATATTCTCCGAAGGATCCGCCGTAGTCTTCGTCGTCGTAGACAGCCGTTTCGCTCTCCAAACCGTGCACCAAATGATAATACGACAAACCCGCCAGCATTTGATCAGAGATGTTCGTGAACTGGATCCTCTGGCGGAACACATCCGCATCGCTCAAAATCGACTCACCGGCGCCCCCTCCATTCGATTGCCCCTGGGCCATCCCGTCTCCAGAGTCGCAAATCTCATACCACTGCGTAATCCTCAGCATGCTGTTCGCGATTGTTGAGCGAAAGATCAGGTAGCCATCCTTGTTGAACGGGTTCTGGGGGTCCGCGATGCCGATGGCTTCCTCGATCTCAAAGTCCGAATTGGTTTCCCAATCGGGAAAGATCACATTCTTTGGAAGCCATATGGGCATAGAGGCGCCTGCGTAATCAATGGCGCCGCCCCATTCCCCGGAAAGGTATTCCCGCCCCTCGAAGCCTTCCCGCAGGTCCACAGCCACATCGGCATACCCGTCCGAACCCATATTCATAGCCCAATTGCGGCCCTGCACGGATATCACCGGCGGCAGCCCTGCAGAGCACGCTGGTTCGGGCCAAAGGCCAAACCCCATCCAAGCCGCCACGAGGGCGACGGCGCCGCAGCCCCTGCCTGCAAAAACATTCCCAGACGCCGGCCGCTTTCTCGGAGCTTTCATGCCGGGAGAATACGGGATTGCGGATTATGACGCAATACCGGCCCTGAGGAGGATCCGTCTGGACGGATCCCGCCTGCGGCCGTCGTCTTGCCCGGGCAGGCGCCACGGCGCAGGCCGTTTACCCGGGTCCGCCGTGGCGGGCGGTGGCGCCCGCCTCCGTCCCCGCGCCAGCCCCCTTCAGAACGTGCCCTCCCAAGCCCCCCTTGGTGGATAGGCAGTGCCATGGGCGGATCCGCTGCGGAAACACGTTGATTCCTCTAGGACTCTCCGGAAAGATTGCGCCCGATGCACTTCCTCGCTCGCCCGGCGTTTTCGCTGCCTCTCCTCCGCGCAGCTTCAGCCGCGGCGCTGCCCGCCCTTTTGTCTCTGGCGCTGGAAGCTCAGGAACCAGCCCCCTCCGCCTTTACCCCGGCGGAGACCTCCGCCCTCATCCTCCAGTGGGTCGAAACGGAGAAGGCCATTTCCGCCGAAAAGGCCGAATGGATCGGCCAACGCTCCGAGTTTCGCCAGTTCGTCGATCTCTACGCCCAAGAGATCGCCCATTTGAAAGAACTCGTTGAAGCCGCAGGCCAACACGCCCTCGAATCCGAACAACGCCGCACCGAACTGATTCAGGAACGCGATGATCTCCAAAACACCCGGAACCTGCTCGCCACTCACCTCGCCCCCCTTGAAGCGAAGCTCCTGCGGCTCCTCCCCGCTTTTCCCTCGCCTCTCCTAACGGAAATCTCGTCCGCGGCGGCCCGCCTGCAGAAAGCTTCTCCCGATCGCACTAACCAGGACCGCGTCCGCGACCTCCTCGCCATCCTCGTGGAGGCCGATAAATTCCAGCAAGGCGTTCATGTCGATCGTGAAATTCGCGAACTCGAAGGCGGCGTCCGCGTCGAAGTCGCCGTCTTGTATCTGGGGCTGGGAGCGGCCTTCTACGTCGACGAATCCGGCCGTCGCGCTGGAACCGGAAAACCCACCCTCCGAGGCTGGACCTGGCAAACCGATCCTTCGGTCGCCGCTCCCTTGAAACAGGCCATCGCCATTATCGAGGAAACCCAGCAGGAAGCCCGTTTCCTCCCGTTCCCCCTGCGAATCGAGACTCTATCCGCTCCGGAATCCGCAGATCCGTCTCCATGAACCGTCCGCGTCCCCTTTTTCGGTCCCTCACCGTCCTGGCTGCCGCGGCATCGTCCCTGGGATTCGCCTCCGCCCAGGATGACTTCTCCCGCGCCGCCGCCTCCGCCCGCCGCGACTTGGACGACGCGCTCGCCCGGCTTGCGACCCAGCGTCAAAGCATCGCCGAAGAAAAGATCCCGCTCGCTGAAGAACTGCGGAGCGTCACAGCCGAAGTGCAGCAGCAGCGCCGCACCGCAGACATGGCCCGTAAGGAACGCGACAGCCGCATTTATGATCTCAATGCCGTGGAAGCGCGCAATCGCGCCGCGCGCGAAGAAGCCGCCTACATCGACAACTTGCTCTCCGACTACGCCAGCCAGTTCGAGGCGCGCCTCCACCTCGCCGAAACCGCTCGCTACGCCGATGTCCTCGACCCGGCGCCGGTCTCCGCGGAATCCACATCGGAAGGGCGCATCGCCAAACGCCTGAAACTGGTGGGGACAGCTCTCGACCGGCTCGAAGCTGTGCTTGGAGGCGACCGCTTCCAGGGCGATGTGCTAACGCAAGACGGCGACCTCACCGGCGGAGCCTTCGCCCTCTTCGGTCCGCTGGCCTATTTCAGCGCCGCCGACGGAAAGACGCAGGGCGTCTGCGTGTCCGGCCGAAGCCTGCAGCCCCGCTTGCATCCGGTCTCCGGAAAGTTCGCCCATGGCGTCGGCGCTCTTCTGCGCGATGGCGCTGGTACGGCCCCTGTCGACGTCTCTCTGGGAAACGCCATTGCCTTCGAGGCCACCCGCGATACCCTTTGGGAGCACATCCGCAAAGGAGGGTTTTGGGTCTACCCCATCATGCTCTTGGCCTTGGCCGCCACCGCCGCAGCCATCGTCAAATGGCGTCAAATCGCCGCCATCAAACCCCCGCCGGACCGGCTCGTGCCCGATCTCCTGTCCATGGTCAAACGCGGAGACCAGCAAGCCGCGCTCGCCGCCCTGGAATCTCTGCCTCATCCCTCAAAGAACATGCTCCGGGAAGGGATCCGCCATGCTCAGGACCCCCGGGAAATGGTCGAAGAGGTCCTCTACGAACAGTGGCTCGAAGAGCAGCCGAAACTGCAAAAGTGGCTCACGCTCATCGGCGTCACCGCCGCCACCGCTCCCTTGCTCGGCCTCCTCGGCACCGTTACTGGCATGATCACCACATTCGGATTCATCCAGGTCCTGGGAACAGGCGACGCCAAAAAGCTCTCCGCCGGCATTTACGAAGCCTTGATCACAACCGAGTTCGGCCTGGTCGTGGCCATCCCCGCCCTTCTCCTCCACGCCTTCCTCAATCGGCGCGTCCACGGGATTCTCAACAGCATGGAACAAATCGGCGTCTCCTTCGTCAACGGTCTCTACGCCCCCAGGCCTTCAGCCTGATCCCTCAGCCCATGCTCGACCTGCTCCGCCAGCAACTCGAACTCCTCCGGCATGGCGGTTGGATCCTCGCGGGGATGGCCGCGTTGGCCCTTCTCATTTACACCACTCTCATCGGGGTCGCGTTCCGCCTTCGGGAAGAGCGCCGGTTCACCCTCAGCGGCAAAGCATGGCGCACGCTCCTGTCCCATCCCGATTCTCAGGACCCCGCCCTAGGGGCCCTCGCCTGCTTTCTCAGGCGGCATGCCGCCGATCCCACCACTCTGCGCGACGCCTTCAAGGAGGTTCGAAGTCAGCACCTTTCCTACCTGGAACGTCGTATTCCGTTTCTCTTCATCATCGTCAGCGCGGCGCCCCTCTCCGGACTGCTCGGCACCGTCGTCGGCATGCTCAAGACCTTCAATGGGCTCGGGCGCTCGACCGGCATCTCCCCCATCGAAATGATCTCCACTGGCATCTCCCAAGCCCTTGTCACCACCGAAGCCGGTCTCCTCATCGCTATCCCGGCCTATTTCTGCACCGCCATCGTCTCCCGCCGCCGCGACCGGCTCGCCAACAGCTTGGCCCGCCTCGAATGCATCGCTGCCCAACGCCTTCTGCCCCGCCCCGAGTCCGCCGCTTCATCACAATACTAACAACCATGCGACGTCTCCGCGGCTTCACCCGCGCTCCCGAAACTTCCGGCGAAATCAATATCTCGCCGCTTATCGACATGGTCTTTATCCTCCTCATCTTCTTCATCGTCACCACCGTCTTCGTCGAGGAAACCGGAGTCCAAGTCGATAAACCCCGCGCCGCCTCCGCCGCCAACCTCGACCGTAACAGCATCCTCTTCGCCATCACCGCCGGAAATCAGGTCTTTTACGGGGGAAATGACATCGGCGTGAAAGGAGTCCGCACCGTGGTCCGCCGCCAACTCGCCCTCGAGGAAATGCCCGTCATCATCCAGGCCGACCGCGCCGCCACCGTGTCGCTGCTGACCCAAGTCATCGATGAAGCCAAACTGGCCGGCGCCCGATCTGTCAACCTCGCCGCCAAACAGGAATAGACTCCCTCTCATGGAAAGCGCCGCCGCCTACCGCCGGCCCGATTCGCCTGCAAATTGGCCGAAACATCTCCTTCTCGCCGCCGGAGCCGTCCTCGCACTGCTCGCGCTGCTCCTTTTCGTCCGCTTGATCGGTTCTCTCCGGCAACCCGGCTTCCTCGTCACCGAAATCGACCTGCTCGAACCATCCGGACTTCCGCCGCCGCCCGAAGCTCTACCTCCGCCTGAGTCCATTTCCCTTCCGCCTCCGCCTCTGGCCTTGCCCCATTTGCAAGTCGAGATCAATCCGGTCTCGCCTCCTTTTCGTTCTGCCCCAGCGCCTCCCCTCGATTTTCGTCTCAATCCACAAGACTTCGCCCTCGACACGCCGCCCGTCGACGTTCCTCCCGTGCGCATCGCTCCCGCGCCTCGCGTCGCGACAACCCCACCGCGACCCTCGCCGGATACCCGCCCTCGGCCCAATCCGGCGCCTCAACCCGCCCCAACCCCACCGCGACCCGCCCCTCCGGTAAAGTCCGTCTACCCAGCGGGGGAACTCGACGGCAAACCTACCTTGCGCAACCATCCTTCCCCGCCCTTCCCGCGCGAATTGTCGCGTCGCGGCATCACCCAAGGCCGGGCTGTTCTCGACATCGAAATCGATCCCTCCGGCCGCGTGACCGTCCGCGGCGTGATCAGCATCAGTCATCCCGAACTCCGCGCCATGGCTCTGGAAACAGCTCGCCGGGCCCGTTTCACCACCCCGAAAAAGGACGGCAAACCGGTGCGCGCCCGGTTCCGTTGGCCCCTCATCCTCAAACAGTAATCATGGCCCGCCCTTCCCACCACCTTCGCCTCCGGGCCGCCGCCGCTTTCGCCGCCGCCGCCTTCTCCCTCTGCCTCGCCCCGCATGCGCCCGCAGAAATGCCCTTGTCTCGCGAGTTCTGGCGCGACCCCAGCTTCACCCGGAGTTTTATGGGACTCTTCACCCCGGAAAACCGCATCGAGCCTTTTGTCAGTGCGGAGGAAAAGGCAATCCTGTCCGAAGTCGCCCGCCTCATGGCCGGCGGCGATCGTGAACCCGCGATCCGGCGACTGCGAAACGAATCGCTGTCGTCCTCCAGCGCCGCACTTCAGTTCAACCTCGGTATTCTCCTCTTTCAGGAAGACGGCCTCGACGAAGCCGCCGACGCCCTAACGAAAGCGCTTGAACTTTACCCGGATTTCCGCCGCGCCCACGCCAGCCTGGGCGCCGTCCACATGCGCCGCGACGATCTCGAAGCCGCTCTGCCTTTCCTCCAACGCGCCGTTGAACTCGGTGACCATGATGGACTCACCCTTGGCCTCCTCGGTTATTGCCGGCTGCAGCAGAATCACTATGCCAGCGCGCTTCAAGCTTATCGCCTGGCTCAGTTGTCTATGCCGGACAACCCGGACTGGCAAGCCGGCGAAGCGGAATGCCTCCGGCAAACCGGGGATCATGCTGCCGCAGTGCGTCTCTTCAGCGAAGTCCTGGCCAACCGGCCTGGTGAACACGAAACCTGGGTCCGCCTCGCCAGCGCCCTCATGAGCCTCGAACGCCACGACCAAGCCGCCGCCGCGCTCGAAGTCGTCCGGCGATTGGACCGGCTTACCGCCCCGGACACCCTCCTCCTCGGACAACTCTACCTCCAGCTCCAATCGCCTTCTCTCGCCCTGGCGCGCTTCCGTGAAGCCATTGCCGCCCAACCCCCTCCCGAACCCGCCGCCGCCATCGAAGCCGCCGACCTCCTTTCCCAAGCCCTGGCCTGGCCCGAGGCAGCCGAACTCCTGGAGAAGATTCGCGAACATTTTCCCACCCTCGAGTCCGATCCACAGACCAGCTCCGCGCTCGACCGCCTCGACGCGCTCGTCGCCATGGAAACCGGCGAACCCGCCGTCGCCGTCCCACAGCTCGAAGCCATCGTTAGCCGCGATCCCATGGACGGCCGGGTCCTCGTCGCTCTCGGCCGCTACTTTGCCGCTCAAGACAACGTCGTCGAAGCGGAAATCCGCCTCCAACAGGCTGCCCGCGTCTCCGAGTATGAAACTGCGGCCCTGCGCGAACTCGGGCAGTTGCACGTTTCCCAGGGCGATTACACCACCGCCCTTCGCCACCTGCGCCGCGCCCACGATCTTCAGCCCGGGGAATCTCTCTCCCGCTACATCCACGCTATCGAACGCGCCGAAGCCGCCGCCGCCGGATTTTAGCGCCTAGTGGTCAGTTGGCCGGCGGATGCGGCCCTTTGCCAAGGTTAGGCGCTCGAGGACGCCCGCCCTCCTTCCAACGCCTCCAAGATCGCAGTCGCTGCCCTGTCATAAGAACCACGTTCGCCTAACTGTTCCGTCGCCACTCCCAACTCCTTTTGCAACTCCGCCCGTCTGCCAGAATCCTCCAGCAGCCTGGTCAGTTCCTTTTCCACCGCCTCCGGGGTTGCCTCACTCTGCAACAGTTCCCGGACCACTTCCCTGCCGGCCAAAAGGTTGACCATTCCCAAATAGGGCACCCGGATCAAGGTCTTCCCCACCGCATAGGTAGGCCAGGCCACCCGGTACACCAAACAATACGGCAGTTGGAGATAGGCCGCTTCCAAAGTCGCCGTCCCCGACGCCACCGCCCCCACTGCGCATTCCTGCATCAGCCGCAAGGCCTCCCCCACAACCACCCGGCAGGGCGGCAGCCCCGGATCCGCCGCCATCCGCTCCATCTCGACGCCCAGCAGGGGTGATGCGGCCGCCGCAACAAACTGCAACTCCGGATGACGGCGCGCCAATCGCCGCCCCGCCTCCAGCATCACCGGAAACAAGCGCGCCACCTCCCGTTCCCGGCTTCCAGGAAACCACCCGACCAAGTCGCTGCGCCGCTTCAAGCGCGGAACCCCGGCCAGCCGATCCGCCATCGGATGCCCCACAAACACAGCAGGCAAGCCGGCCTCCGCGAACAATTCCACTTCAAAAGGGAAAAGGCAGATCATCAGATCCAGCCAACGCGCCATCTTCGGAATGCGCGACCGGCGCCAGGCCCAAACTTGCGGACTGATGTAATACACCAACCGGCCCGCATAACCACCGGCGCGCAGTTCCCGCGCCAATCTCAAGTTGAATCCTGGATAGTCCACCAAGACCACCCCATCCGGCGGATCCGCCTGCGCGATCGCCGCGATCTCGAACAGTTTCTTCCGGAAAAAGCCGTAATGGCGGAGCACCTCGACCAGCCCGACGACCGCGGCGCGATCGATCCAATCCTCGACTCCCGGCCCTGCCGCGTTCCGCAGCAAAGGCCCGCCCAGCCCTCTCATCGCCGCATCGGGCCGCTGGGCCAGAATACTGCGCGCCAACGCTGCGGCATGGATGTCGCCGCTGGCTTCCCCCGCAACCATGAGAAGGCGCAGCGGCCGCCCCTCGCTCTCAGCCGCTCCCTTCACGAAACCGCCCGGCTCGCGCCTAACTGATCCAAATAAGCTCGCACCGCCTCGATCGATCCCTGCGCTTCTTCACCGGTCACCGGACGCTTCCGCAGTTCTTCCCAGGAACTCTCCTCATAGAAAGCGGCGTCCATCTCTCGAAGAAACGAGCTGGGCAAACAGGCTGTCACGTTCTTGTGCGCGGTTCGCGAACGCCGCCAAGTCAGCGTCAACCGCCGCTGCGCTCGCGTCAGTCCGACGTAGAGCAGCCGGCGTTCTTCGTCCCGGTTGCCCTCTTCCTCGGCCCGCCGGTGCGGCAACAAGCCCTCCTCGAATCCCGCCAGGTAGACATAGGGAAACTCCAGGCCCTTGGCGGCATGCAGGGTGATCAGACAAACCCCGCTCTTGTCGCGGACATCCTCCTCCCGGTCGCGGTCGCCTTCCAAGGCCAAGGCATCCAACCAGCCCTGCAGCGAGCCGGCCCCGCCCCCGTCCGAACCGCGCAGGCTCTCCAATAATCCGGTCACCCCTTGCCGCCGCGTCTCGCCTTCCTCCGGCGTCCGGCACTGCCGTTGCGCCCAGGCCGTGTAGTCCAGCTCCCTAACCAACTCGTCGGCCGTCTCCGCCGTCCGGCAGCCCGGCGCGGCAAAACGCGCCGAGTAACGCTCCGCCAATTCCACAAAGCTCCGCACCGCCGCACGCCCCCGCATTCCCAATTGCTCCTGAAACTGTGGATCCGTCAGTACCTTCCACACGCTCGACCCCCGTTTCGCGCTGACGTGCGTCGCCTCCGTCACCGTCGCGGCCCCGATGCCCCGCGGCGGAGTGTTCAACACGCGCAGCAAGCTGATGTCGTCGTCCGGATTCAGAAACACGGAAAAATAGGCCAACAGATCTCGCACCTCCCGGCGGTCGAAGAAACTCTGCCCTCCCACCATCCGGTAAGGGATCCGCCGGGAGCGCAAAACCTGTTCGAAGGGGCGCGCTTGCAGATTCGTCCGGAACAGCACCGCGAAATCCTCGAAGCGCCGCCCTTTGCCGAAGCGCCCTTCCAGAATCTCCCCCACCACGAACTCCGCTTCCTCCGTCTCCCCCGGCATCGAGATCACCCGCACCGGTCCTTCGCCCTGAATCCGGCTCCACAATCGCTTCTCCCGCCGCAGCCGGTTGTGCCGGATCAAGCTGTTGGACAACTCCAGCACGTCGTGGGGACAACGGTAATTCTCCTCCAACCTCACGATGACGGGATTTGGGAAGTAACGCTCAAATTCCAACAGATTTGCAATGTCCGCGCCGCGCCAAGCATAAATGCTCTGGTCGTCGTCGCCCACCACGCAGACGTTGTGCTCCGGCCCGGCCAACCGCCGCAGCAATTCCATCTGGAGCCGGTTTGTATCCTGAAACTCGTCCACCAGCAGGTAGCTAAACCTCCCTTGCCAATGCTCCCGAATGTCCTCCTGTTGGCGCAGCAGGCATTCGGCGAGAAGCAGCAGATCGTCGAAATCGACCGCGTTCAATAACTTGAGTTCCCGCTGATACTCGCGGTAAAGATCCCCTTCCAGCGTCTCTCCGGCCGCTTCCGGCGCCAGACTCGCGTTCTTGGCCCGGCTCACCAGCGACAGCGCTGCCCAGGGCTCGATTTTCTCATCCTTGGCCGCTACCCTGAGAAGAATCCTCCGGATCAATCCCACCTGTTCGGACCCGCTGTAGATGGTGAAATTCCGTTTGTAACCGAGCCGGTCAATGGAACGGCGAAGGATCCGCACGCAAAGGGAATGAAAAGTGCACACTGTCAGATCCTTGGCCTCACTTTTTGAAAGCAGCGCCGCACAGCGATCGCGCATTTCCGCGGCAGCCTTGTTCGTGAAGGTAATCGCTAAAATTTGCGCCGCCGGAATCCCGCGGTTCCGCACCATGTTGCGGATGCGGGCGGTGATCACCCGGGTCTTCCCCGTCCCGGCTCCCGCCAAGATGAGCAATGGGCCCTTGACTTGCGCCGCCGCCTCGCGCTGGGCCGGATTCAAGGACTCGGATCCCCCTCGCGTAGCGGACATCATTGCGTCCACCTACACCGCAATCCCCAACGCGCAATCGAGGACCGCGCGGGACTCCCCAAACCCCGCGCCCGCTCTCGCGAGTCCGGTCTCATCCTTCGTCTGCTCCCCCTCCCTCCCCCTCCACCAGCAGCATCCGGTTCAAACTCCTCCTCGCCACATCTCCGGCAACCATCATCGCAGGTGAACGACCCTCGATCCTCCGGCATCGGAGAGCGGCTCACGAGCGGGTTGCGCCATGCGATTCTTTCAGGTTTCTTGACCATTCCGGATCCATGATTCTTGACATCTGCCTCTCCCAAACGTCACCGTCGGAAGCCTATGACCACGGCGCTTCCATCACCGGATTACCCGCTGTCGAGTGCTGCCAACTCTTCGTGAAGCCCACCTTTTCGTCGCCCGATCCGGAACGGATCTTCCCAACGCAACCCAACACCAGTTTTGACACCTGAATCTTCTGCGTTATCCCCCCAAGGACAACCGTCTGCCCCCACATCCGTGAAACCATCTCCCCATCCGAGAATTCTGCCAGCAGGGGAGCACCGCTCATCCGTTCCCTTTCGCCTGGACCGCTGCGTCCACCAATTGTTCGAGGAACAAGCTCTCCGGAGCCCTGATGCCATCGCGGTTGAGGCCGGAGTCGAACGCGTTTCCTACGGGGAACTCAACGCTCGCGCCAACCGCTTGGCCCATCGTTTGTGCGCGCTCGGAGTGAGATCCGACACCCTTGTGGGCCTCTGCACGAGCCGTTCCATCGATATGGTCGTGGGAATGCTGGGCATCCTCAAATCCGGCGCCGCCTTTCTGCCGCTGGACGCCGCCCATCCCGCAGCTCGACTCGCTTTCATGCTCACCGATGCGGGCGCCGGTCTCGTCGTCACCCAAAGCGCCCTTCTCGATCGGCTGCCGGCACGCGAAGGCTGCGCCATCTGCCTCGACCGCGATCTGCCGCCGGACCTTCCCGGTACAAACCCCGGGCGTCCCGTCCAGCTCTCGCATCTCGCTTACGCCATTTTCACCTCAGGATCCACCGGTCTTCCCAAAGCCGCAGCCATTGAGCACTTGGGTTTCACCAACCTCGTCCAAAGTCATTGGTTAATTTTCAGCGACAGTGCTGAGGACCGTTTCTCCCAGTTCGCCAACGTAGCCTTTGACGCCGTTCTCTTTGAAGTCTGGCCTTGCCTCACCATGGGAGCGACCCTGCGCATCGTCGACGACGCGGTTCGCAGCTCTGCAACGGCTTTCCGCGATTGGCTGGTCGAACACGCCGTCTCCGTAGCCTTCGCTCCAACGCCTCTCGCGGAGGAGATGCTCGAACTGAACTGGCCGCCCACAATCGCCCTGCGTTGCTTCATCCTCGCCGGCAGCAAAATGCATCGCGCTCCTCGCCAAGCGCTTCCCTTCACCGTCCACAATGTGTATGGCCCCACCGAAACCTCCGTTTGGGCCACCCAACAGCAGGTCGATTCGCAGTTCGAGAAAGACGCGCCTCCGCCTATCGGAGTCCCCATCCCCAACGTGCGCGCCTTCGTTCTCGACGCCCAGCAAAACCCCCTGGAGCCAGGAGCGCCCGGTGAACTCTACCTCGGCGGCGTCTCCGTCGGACGCGGCTACCTCAATCGCCCGGAACTGACCGCGGAACGGTTCTTGCCGGATCCTTTCGCCGAAACTGCGAACGCCCGCATCTATCGCACCGGCGACCTCGTCCGTTGGCGCGACGACGGAACCCTCGACTTCATCGGGCGCGTCGATGACCAGGTAAAAATCCGGGGGTTCCGGGTCGAACTCGGCGAGATCGAAACCGCCCTCCGCACCCATCCCGCCGTGCGGGAGGCGGCCGTGGCGGCGTGGCCCGCGGGAACCGGGCTGCGCCTGGCGGCCTATGTGGCAAGCCAGGACTCACTCGCCGCCGCAGACCTGATCCAACATCTTCGGGCCAGTCTACCCGATTACATGATCCCATCCACGTTTGAATTCCTGGCATCCCTGCCCAAGACCTCCAGCGGAAAACTGGATCGTCAGGCGCTTCCGGAACCCAGCTCTCACCGCCCCCAACTCGACACGCCCTACGCCGCTCCGCGCACGCCTTTGGAACGTCTGGTGGCCTCGACCTGGAGATCTGCTCTCGGCCTCGATTCCGTGGGCATCGACGATCATTTCTTCGCGCTCGGCGGATCTTCCCTTTTGGCTACCCACATCCTGGCCCAGCTTCGCGAACACGGCGGCTGGGATCTTCCGCCCGGGACCATCTTCGAGCGGCCCACGATCGTCCTGCTGTGCGAACTCCTCGCCGAACCGGCGGAATGCCCGGCGGAGCCGATAACTACGGCCCCCCGGGACGCGCCTTTGCCGCTATCCTATTCTCAAGAACGCGTATGGCTCCTTGAACGGTGGGATCCTGGCAACCGCGCCTACCAAGTCCAAGCCATTTTGGGCATTCAAGGCACCCTCAACCTGTCCTCCCTCGAACAAGCCCTCGGAGCCCTCGTGCAACGACACGAAATCCTCCGCACCACCTTCCCCGACAGCAGTCAGGGCCCGGTCCAATCCATTCACCCGCCCTTCTCCGTCCGCCTCGAAGTCGAAGACCTCTCTTCCCTGCCCGAACCTGAACGCGCCGTCGCAGTCAACGACATCGTCCGCACTGTCTGCCAAGAGCCTTTCGACCTCGATCGTCTGCCGCTCATCCGCTGGAAGCTCCTCCGCATTGCCCCGGAAGATCACCGCCTCATCCAGGTCGAGCACCACCTCATTCATGACGGCTGGTCTTTCAATCTGCTTCTGCGCGAACTCGTCGAACTCTATCGCGCCTTCGACACAGGAACCCCTCTGCGTCTGTCCCCGCCCTCTCTGCAATTCGCCGATTTCGCATGCTGGCAACGCCGCTATGTCGAAAGCGGCGTGGGAGAGCAACAAGCCGCTTTTTGGCGGCGAACCCTCGCCGGCTGCCCCGCAGAACTCGACCTGCCCTTCGACCGTCCGCGCCCCTCCCGCCAGTCCTATCGCGGCGCGGCTCCCACCATTGAGCTGTCCGGCACGCTCATGCAAGGTCTCGCCGCCTTGAGCCGCCGCGAAGGCGTCACGCTCTTCGACACCATGCTGGCGGCTTTCGCAGCGCTTCTTCATCGCCTCACCGGGCAAGACGACCTCTGCATCGGATCGGGCGTCGCCAACCGGCGTTGGAAACCCGTCGAGGAGATCGCCGGAATGATCGTGAACAACGTTGTTCTGCGGATGTCGTTCAACGAAGACGATGGTTTTCGTGATGTGCTCCGGAGAGCCCAGCATCAAAAGACGGAAGCCTATGCTCATCAGGATGCGCCCTTCGAACAAATCGTCCGAGCGCTCAACCCCGATCGCGATCCTAGCCGTCACCCGCTTTTCCAGGTGATGTTCAGCTTCCACGATTCCCCGTTGGGCAACCTCCGCCTCCCCGGCCTCGTTTTCCAAGAGCCGCGCGTGCTCAGCAACGATTCGGCCAAGTTCGATCTCAATGTTGTCGTTATCCCCCGCCACGGCGGTCAGGATTCCTCCGAGGTCAGCTCCGGCACCGTTGTCTGGGAATACAACAGCGATCTGTTCGATCCGGAAACGATCGAGCGGATGCTGACCGCCTACCGGCTGATCCTTGAAGCAGTCCTCACAGACCCTTCCCAGTCCATCGCCGGGTTGCCCCTGTTGACCGAAGCGCAGCGAAAACAGATTCTCGCGGAGTGGAACGACACAACCACACCCTACCCACGCGACTCGACCATTCACGAACTCTTTGAAGAACAGGCCGCCGCTCAGCACGATGCCCTCGCTCTGACCTGTGGGCAGGATCAACTCAGCTATGGCGAACTCAACGCCCGCGCCAATCAACTCGCTCGCCATCTCCAAAAACTCGGTGCCGGTCCCGAAACGGTCGTTGCTCTCTGCCTCGAGCGCAGCCTCGACCTGGTTGTCGCCCTCCTTGGCATCCTCAAAGCCGGCGGCGCCTACCTGCCTCTCGATCCCGGCTATCCAACGCGGCGTCTGGAATTCATGCAGCGCGACGCCGGAGCGTCCCTCCTGCTGACTCATAGCCGCTTACTGGATCGCCTTCCCACGCCGTACCCCGCTCCCGTCCTCTGTTTGGACGCGCTCCAGTCCGAAATCGCCCGCCAGGACACCGGGAACCTCGCCCAGATTTCCTCCGCCGAAAGTCTCGCCTACCTCATCTACACCTCCGGCTCCACCGGCTTTCCCAACGGAACCGCTATACCCCACCGCGCCGTCGTCCGGCTCGTGCGCAACACCAACTACATCACGTTGGAACCGAGCGATGTCCTCCTTCAGTTCTCGACAGTGTCCTTCGACGCCTCCACCTTCGAAGTCTGGGGCAGCCTCCTCAACGGC